>CAYRFV010000030.1:0-20779 GCA_964423545.1 uncultured Anaerolineales bacterium
AGGAGCCAGACGGCTGGAGGTAGTCGAGTTTTAGGCTGAGCGCTTGCCCATCGATCCGGTGCGAGATGAGCGGAGTCCGCCCTTCGCCGAGCGACACCGGCTCGGCCGCCTGCGGCAGTCCGAACGCCTCCCGGTAGCGCCAGATCGAGAGATCAGTGCTGGACGTTCTGCTGCGCGGGAAAAAGGCCGGTGCGGCGATGGTCAGAAAGCCGCCGCAATCGCAACGAAACCGCCGATCCGCAAGAGCATATTGCCTGGAACAGGAAAAACAGGTATAGTACATGATCGTCGAACCCCTGATCTGAACCGCTTGGTAGAGCATGCCATCCGTGACGCGTGCTGAGTGCCGGAGTGTACCATCGCTTGCAAGGGAGACAAAGTGACAGCCACGACCAACTCGATCGCCGAACGCTATCTCAAGCTCAGCCTGGCGCTGGAGCTGCATCTGCCCGGCCTCGTGGACGCGTACTACGGCCCGGCCGAGTGGCGCACGGCCGCCGAGGCCACCGGACCCCAACCTGTGGCAGCATTGGCACGCGAGGCGGATGAAGTGGCTGCCGAACTCGCGTCGGCCGAGCGGATCGACGCGCAGCGCCTTGATTTCCTCACTTTGCAGTTGCGCAGCCTCCAGACGTGTCTGCGCTCGCTCAGAGGCGAAGTGCTCGGCCTGGCGGAGGAGGGCGAGGGTCTCTATGGCATCCGCCCGAGCTGGACCGATGAGTCAATCTTCGAGGAAGCGCACCGTGAGCTGGGCGAACTGCTGCCCCCCGGCCCATCGCTGACCGACCGCATGCTTGCGCGGCGGCAGGCGCTCGAGATACCGGTGGCCCAGGTCAGCTCGCTGTTGGACGAAATCATTGCCGAGCTGCGCCGCCGCACCCGTGCGCGCTTTCCCCTGCCCGGCGACGAGACGTTTGCGGTGCAGTTCGTGAAGGGCCAACCGTGGAGCGGCTACAACTGGTACCTGGGCGGCTGCCGTTCCCGCATCGATATCAACACCGATTTGCCGCTGCGCATCACGCACCTGACCGGATTGCTGGCGCACGAAGGGTATCCCGGTCATCATACCGAGCTCGCGAACAAGGAGATGCGCCTGGTGCGAGAGCGCGGCTGGAGCGAGCACAGCATCGCCTTGATCAACTCCCCTTCTTGTGTCATTGCCGAGGGGATTGCGACGCGCGCGCTGGAGGTGGTGATGACGGCGGAGGAACGCGTCGCCTGGCAGGCCGAGCTCTTTCGGAAGGCTGGCTACCTGCACCTGGATGCCCGGCGCGAGGATGCCATCGACGAGACGGCCCGCAAGCTGGGGGGCGTGGGCGGCAACGCGGCGTTCCTGCTCCACGACCGCGGCGCCGGCGACGATGAGGTGATTGCCTACGTGCAACGCTGGCGTCTGGTGGCGGTCGAAGAGGCTCGCAAGATGCTTGCTTTCCTCAAAGCCCCGCGCAACCGCTCGTATATCTTCACCTACCACTACGGCGGAGAGCTGCTGGACGCTCTGTTCACCGCGCGAGGCCACCGTGACGCGTGGTTCACGCGCCTGCTGACAGAGCCGGTGACGCCGAGCCAGGTGCGGGCGTGGATCGGTGGCGAATCGGACGCCTAGCCGAGCCTCCGCAGATGAGCGATCCCCCGTCGCGCTGCGGTCTCTGCATCCGGAATGGGCAGGAATTCGCCGCTCACGAAGCCGGTGTAGCCTGTCGCAAAGAGTGCATTGAGCAGCCGCACGAAGTCCAGGTGGCCTGCGCCGGGATGCCAGCGGTTGGAGTCGGCGACATGGAAGTGGAAGATGCGGTCACCCGCGGCGCGGATGCTGTCTTCGATGGACGGCTCCTCGATATTCATGTGAAAGGTATCGAGAAGCAGGCCGAAGCTATCGGCGCCGACCCGGTCGATCAGCTCCAGCCCTTCTGCAACGGTGTGGATCAGGTCGGTCTCGTACCGGTTGAGAGGTTCGAGCGCAAGGCGCACACCTGCGGCTGAGGCAGCCACGGCGCACTCGCGCAGCGCGTCGACGAGATGGGCCAGCGACTGCGCGTGGCTCTGCCCCTTGGGCGTCACGCCCCGGATCAACCCCAGGATCACCACCGCATGCAGCCGCGCCGCGAGGAGGAGATGGCTCTTGATCCGCTCGATGGCCGCACGGCGCACGCCTGGATCGGCGTCGGTGAACGACAGTCCCTCCTCGCCCCATGCCTGGCCGGTGCCGATGGCAGGCACGGCCAGGCGCTGCTCCGCCAACGCACGCTCCAGACCGTCAGCGTCGAGCAGTCGCGGGTCCCGGATCGCCAGCTCAACGCCGTCGTAACCCATAGCTGCGATCGCGGCGACGTTGGTCGAGAAGTCGCCCTTGAACGTCGCCGCGGCAAATTGGGCGGGATGCGTGGAGAGAACAACACTGAGCTTCATCGGTGAACCTCTGGCGGTCGAGCGGACCCGATCAGACTTCCGTCCCCTGGCCGATCCTGGGCAGCGCGTAGACCGGTTTCCACCCCTTGCTGAGCGGCTCGCGCAGGAACGGTTCCAAGTCGCGCTCGGTGCGCAAGGTCACCTCTTCCACCGGTGGCAGTCTGCCGGGCGGGAAGGCCTCGAGCACATGATCATTCCACAGCGTCAGATACTTAAGAATTGCCGCCACGGGGCGCTTGGCCTTCTGGGCCGCGCCGTGGGTCGACTTGCCCACCACGCCTTCCGGCGTCGCCGCGATCTCGATGGCGAAATGCCCCTCGCCCTCCGACCAACGCGACGGCCGGCCGAAAGGATCCACCGACTTGTCGAAGTGACCATCGGGCAGGTAGCCCTTGCCTTCGGTGTCCACCGCGTACCTCATGTCCACCATGTCGGGGTGAAGCAGAAGGCCCAGTGAGGTCTCCGACTCGTCGGCGTGGACGAAGTTGGTGTCCAGCTGGCCGCCGCGGTCCGTCGCGCGGAAGAACTCGCGCACTCCGCGGTGCCAGTCGATCACCCGGAAGATGCCGGGGAGCTGGTATCGCTTCTGGAACTCCTGCACCGCGGATTCCAGCACCCAGAGCTGCCCATGGTTGTTGACGATGAGCTGCTTGCGGAAGCCATCGTTCCACAGGCCGAGCATCACGTCAATCATCATTTCGCGCACGACATGCTCGCGCACGATCACCGTACCGGGCATACCGACGTGATGATAGGGATGCGCGCCATAGTTCAGCGGCGGCAGCGCCAGGTTGACCGCTGCACCGCGTCTGGCCGTGTAGCGCCGCACTCCCTCGCAGATCTGGCTGACGTAGAGAGTGTCCGACGCGCTGGGCAGATGCTGGCCGTGCAGCTCGGTGCAGCCTACGGGGATGAAGACGATGTCGTTCTTCTTGCGGTTCTCCTCTACCTGCCAACGGGTCGTCGTCTGGATGTACGAGCCCGGCTTGCCCCACTCGACCGGTGATGGGACGCCGTACTCAGCAAGGATGGCGTCGATCTGGGCGTCGCTCGCGTCCCACACCTCCTTCTTCATCCGCCCGACGGCGTTATCCTCAAAGAAGAGATCGGGGAGGTTGGTGGGCAAGAGGCCCTGAGGGATCACTTGGCTAGACATGAAATCGCTCCTGAAGTTGGATGAATAGGTGTTCGACAAATCAGGTGCATGGCCAGCAGAAGTCAAGACTCGTGACCATGCTGACCAGGGTGACAAAGCGCACGGAGGCTCGCATCCTGCCTTGCCAGCTACTCCACGCGAAACTGCGAAGCAAGAACGCGCACCGCGGCCGTGCGCGCCTTCGACGCCAGATCATACGGATCCCACTCCCAATACTCAGGGCGAAAGAGCTCGATGGAGCAGGGGCCGTCGTAGCCGATTGCCTTGAGGCGGGCGCAGATGGCGTCGAGCGGAACGACGCCACGACCGGGGAGAACGCGCGTGGCGTCCGTGATCGCCTCCTTCGGCGTGTCCTCCAGGTCGTCCAGGTGGAATGCGAAGATGCGCACCGGATCGAGCGCGACCAACTCATCCAGCAGCCCGCCGCCGCCGTAGAAGTGTGCGGCATCCACCGTCATGCCGACATTCGCCCGACCGGTCGCCCGCACGATCTCGTATGCTGCGCGCGGGGTGCGGACGCTACACCAGCCGAAACCCAGAAACTCGAACGAGAGACGCACGTCGAACTCACCGGCAATCGTTCCCAGATCACGCAGCACCCGCACATGCTCCGTCACCACATCCGCCCAGGGCAGGCTGCGGTCGGGGATGGGGCTGGGCACCACGACCACGGTCGGACAACCGATCGCCTGCGCCAATTGGCTGAGCTCTCGGCAGCGCGCTCGAATGACTGCGTACTCGTTCGGTGGTCGGAATGCAATGAACTCGATGGAGTTCAGTGTCAAGGGCGTCACGTGATGCTCAAGCAGCAGCGCCTTCAGTTCAGTCGGTGAATGACTGCCCAGATAGCGGTCGACCTTGGCCGCCCACAGCTCCAGGGCCTTGAATCCCGCTGCAGCCGATACGGCGATGTCAGTTTCAAGGTCGCAGGGCATGGTGGTGGCGCCATGAAAGCCCAGCAACATGGATTTCCTCCAGATGAGAGGCCCGGCTAGATCTCAGTGAGCCTCACCGGCCGATTCTCTCGGTGCGACTTCAGGGCCGCGTACCCCAACACCACCGACATGCGACCGTCGCGGCCGGTGACGGGTGGTTCCTTGTCGTTGAGCACGCAGTCGATGAACTCGCGCACCTCGTTGATATAGGTGTCAGGGTAGCGCTGCATGAAGAAGCGTGGCGGCAGTGCGGCGTGGTAGCCTGTCCGGTCACCGACAACAACGGTGTCCACGGACTGGTTCTCGGCGTGCGCCGTGCCCGCGGAGCAGAAGACCTCCAGCCGCTGATCGTAGCCATAGACCGCCTGACGGCTGTTGTCGATCACGCCCAACGCGCCATTGGCGAAACGCAGCGTCACAACATCGGTGTCCACATCACCCGCGTCGGCAAGCCAGGGCGCAACGAGCACGCTGCCCATCGCATACACTTCCTCGACCTCGCCCACTTGGAAGCGGGCCATGTCGAAGTCGTGGATCGTCATGTCGAGATACATGCCGCCCGATGCCCTGGCATAAGCGATCGAAGGAGGCTCCGGATCGCGACTGACGATGTGCAGGATGCAGGGCCGGCCGATCTGGCCCGACGCGACCAGCTCGCGCACGCGGCGGAAGGCTGGGTCGAAGCGGCGGTTGAAGCCGACCTGGAGCTTCACACCGGCCTGCTCCACCGCGACCAATGCGAGATCAATGCTTGGCAAATCAAGCGCCAGCGGCTTCTCGCAAAAGATATGCTTGCCGGCGCGCGCTGCGTCGGCCACCATCTCGGCGTGGACGTCGGTGCTGGCGGCGATCAGCACCGCCTCAACGCGCTGATCAGCCAGGAGCTGACGGTAGTCGTAGATCACCTCGCGGATGCCCAGCTCGTCGGCCACCCGCTGCGCCACGTCCAACCGGATGTCGCAGATCGCGATCAGGTTGGCTGCGGGGATGTGCTGAACCAGGTTGCGGACGTGGACACTGCCCATCCGCCCAACCCCGATGACAGCGAGATTGAGTTTTTCCATGTTGTCTTCCCGGTTGACCCTCACCCACACCCTTTGCGAGAGAGGGTGAGCCGCCTTCCTCCCCGGTTGGGGAGTGGGGCAAGAAGGAGAGCTACAGCTTCATCACGATCTTCATCGCCTTCTTCGGCCCGTGCGCCATGGTCGCCAGATCCAGACCCAGGTCACAGAATGCTTCCACACCCTCCTCCAACGGGATTACCTTGGTGAAGTACGGCTTCATATTCAACCGATGCTCCTGGAAGATGCGGATGGAGGGCGTCATCGTGTTCTGGCCCAGGTATAGGCCCAGCACCTTGGTCGCCCAGCGCGTGATCTCGTTCGGCGTCACATCGATGTGCACGCTCGAATCCATCCCGAAGGGCAGCACCTTGCCGCCGGGCGTCACGCACCTGAGCGCCTGACCGAGCGCATTGCCGGTCGCCTCAATCACGATGTCAGCCTTGCGGCCGTAGGTGAACTCGGTGATCTTCTCCACCACATCCACCTCATTCGGATTCCACACCGTAAGGCCGCACTGCTCCGCCACGCTGATGCGGAACGGGTCGATCTCCGAGACGGCGACCTTGGCCGCGATGTTCTTGGCGAACTGGGCGAACAGGTAGCCGATGGGCCCGAAGCCGAGGACGAGCACGTAGTCGTAGGGCAGCATTTGCAGCGTATTCATGCCGTTGACCACGGTAGCCAGCGTTTCGACCTGCGAACCCAGAACGTCATCGATTGCATCCGGCAGTGGGTAACACTGCTTCTCAGGCACCAGGCAGTACTCGGCATAGCCGCCATCCCGCATCACGCCCAGCGCGTTGAACTTAATCTCGACGCACTGGCTGCTGAGGCCCATGCGGCAGAAGGAACAGAAGCCGCAGCGGATGTTGTTATCCACCGCCACGCGGTCGCCGACCCTGATGTACTTGACGTGCGTGCCGATCTCGACAACCTCGCCGCAGAACTCGTGGCCAAGCACCGTGTTCTCCTTGTAGTGGTGCTTGCCCTCAAGAATCTTCACATCCGTGCCGCAGATCCCGACCGCCTTCACCTTGATCAGCACGTCATCTGGATTCCTGACCTGAGGAATTGGGACCTGCGCCAGCTCAAGCTTGCCCGGCTTGCTGAATACGAGCGCCTTCATATCGTCCATGAGACCTCCCCTGAGCCTGTGCGTTGTGGGCACGAGCAATCCGTGTGCCTCGGGCGCTGGCGACCGAGCGCTTCACGCCCTCAGTTCGGATACACCATGATCTTGCCATCCGACCGCGAGCCGGAGCGAGCGATGGCGTCCACCACCTGCACCAGGTCGTAACGAGCAGTGATGATGGGTGACAGATCGAGACGACCCTCTGCAACCAGGCGGATGACGTTGGGGAAGTTCGCATCGCCGGAATGCCCCTGGGCTCCAAAGAACTGGCTGCGGCGCACCTGGTAGGTCTCCAGGTACATCGGCACCTGCTGCGCCGCACGGCCCACCAGCGCCACCTTCGCATTGATCGCCAACGCCTTCTCTGCTTCCGGCAGCACCAAATGCGGGACGCCCGCCGCCTCCAGGAAGAAATCGAACCCTTGGCCTCGTGACAGCTCCATCAGCACCTCGCTGATCTTAACCTGGCGAGGATCATGCACCGCGTCTGCGCCGACCTTGAGCGCCAACTCGCGACGCTGCGGTGACACCTCAAAGGCGACGATCCGGGCTGCGCCCGCCAGACGACAGAGTGCAATGCCGGCCAGACCGATCGGCCCTGCACCGAAGACGCAAGCGTACGCGCCCGGTTTGATGCCTCCAGCGCGGCTGAAAATGGTGTTATAGGCGACACACGTCGGCTCAGACATGGCAGCCATATCGTAGCCCAGCTTCTCACCGTAACGCTCCAGGATGCCGTCCACAGGCCAACACGTCTTGGCGTCAACGACCAGGTATTGCTGGAACGCGCCGTCCACCGTGAAGCCGATCTCCTCGAGGTTCTCGCAGTGGTTCGGAAAGCCGTTGCGGCAAGGGGTGCAATAGCCGCACCATTGCATCTCCTCCACCGTGACCGGCGTGCCAGGCTTGAGATAATTCACATCTTTGCTCACCTCGACCACCCGTGCCGAGAACTCATGGCCGGTAGTGACGGGAAACTTGGTCAGGCCGGGATAGTACATGTAGCCGTCGCTATCCCGCTCGTAAAAGTGTATGTCCGAGCCGCAGACGCCGCAGGCTTTCACTTCCAGCAGCGCCTGGCCCGGCTTCGTGATCTGCGGCATCGGCTTCTCGCGCACTTCCAGCACCGGATAGCGCCAAACGCTGCTGCCCGTAATCACCTTACCGGTCTGCTTCTCCCATTCGGTGATGGCATACCCGGGCCGGGGATCCCATTTGGCGTCAAGAACGAGACCTTTCATCGCATCCTCCATATCGACTATCGATAACCCGCATCGGCATGCGGCCCGGACGGCAGCCCTGCAGATTCGCGGATGACCATGCGTCCCACAAGAATCACATCGCCGACTGCATCTTGCGCGCCGCCCATCAGCGCCAGCGCCATCTCCATCGCCCGCTGCCCCAACTCCATTTTCGGCTGCGCAACGGTGGTCAGGGCGGGCGAAACGTAGGCGGCGATGGGGATATCGTCGAAGCCGACCACCGCCAGATCGGCAGGCACGCGAAGCCCCAACCGTCTCGCTGCCGCAAGCAGGCCAATGGCGGTCATGTCGTTGTAACAGAAAACGGCTGAAGCCTCGATGCCTCGGGCGTGCAGCACCGCAATGGCCGCCTCTCCGCCACTGGGCCGGCCATCGCCGGGGAAGACCCGATCCGGATCGAACGGCAGGCCCGCTTCGTCCAGTGCAGACCGATAACCATCCAGTCGCTCGGCGCTGGGCGAATGGCCAACGGGTCCGGCGACGTGAGCGATGCAGCGGTGGCCGAGGCGGATCAGGTGTGCGGTTGCCAGGCGTGCGCCATGCCGATCGTCCACGCGCACCGAACATGTGTAGGGTGCAGCGCCCTGACTGTGGTTGTTGAGCAGGATCACCGGCACGCCGGCCGCGCCCAACCGCTCCTGATGCAGGGCGCCGACGCGAGAAGACGTCACAATCACCGCGTCGACTCGTTTCGAACGGAGCATTTCGACGGCGGCAAATTCGCGCTCGGGTTCATCGTTCGATGCTGCCAGGATCAGTGAATAGCCTGCTGCATAGGCCGTACGCTCGATGCCTTCCACCACCTCGGCCGCCCACGGATCCGCAATGGTGGTGACCACCACGCCGATCGTCTGCGTCCGACCCATGACCAGGCTGCGTGCGGCCGCATCCGGGGAGTACCCCATCTCCTGCGCCAGGCGGCGAATGCGGACTTTCGTATCGACGTTCACCAACGGGCTATCGCTGAGCGCCCTGGAGACGGTCGAGTGCGAAATTCCCGCGGCGCGGGCGATATCTTTGATGGAGGTTTTCGAGACGATCATCGCGGCCTCAGCGGATTGCACACGTGTGCAATCCGGGCGGACTATATCATGATCGCCGTCCACTGTCAAGAATGTGAAGGGCCCATGTTACTGCTCAGGGAAAGCGTCCGGGTTAACTGCTTAGGGAGAATGTCCGCATACTTGAGGCATGAGGAACGAGATCTTCCAACAATCCTAACACGATTCCAATCTCATCCTAACGCAAGCTTCACAGTCGTCAGCTATACTCTGCGATGTACTCCGGGCCAACTCCCATAACCTCTCCTCGTCGGCTGCGGAGAATCTCACCAGAAAAAGATAAGGACATTTTGGAATGAACAGAGCACGGCTCAACTTCTGGGTCGACATGGCTACGGGCTTTACCCTCGTGCTCAGCGCGGCGAGTGGTCTGGTGTTTCTGCTGCCGCTGCCGGTCGCAGCGGGCGCACCGCCTCAGATTCTCGGCATCGGCTACCAGACCTGGAGCCAGCTTCACACCTGGAGCAGCCTGGCGATGATCGGGGGCGCGCTGCTGCACCTGGCGCTGCACTGGCAATGGGTGAGGGTCATGACAAAGAAGACGTTGCGCCCTGCGGCAGCAGGCCAGACCGCCGCGCAAGCGAATGCAGCTCGCTGGTCGCGGCGGCGTGTTCTGCAACTGGGCGGGCTGGCACTGGCTTCCGGGGCGGTCGCCATCGGTTATCGAGCACTCTTCGGGCCGCGCGACACGCCGGTGCTGGCCGCCGATGATGCCAGCCCCTCGGCGAAGCCTGGCGTGGGCAGCGCCGCCGGGCAGACGCCCGCGCCGACCAGACCGCAGACCGAAGCAACCGCCACACCGGGGAACACACCCGCGAAACCGAGGCTGGAGACCGGGCCGGAGACCGGAGGGAGTGCAACAGCCGCGCAGACGCCTCCACCGGCAAGCGCGCAGATCGGAGGGAACGCCGCACCCACCCGGATCCCCGCGCCGGCCAGACCGCAGACCGGGACAAGCGGCGCACCCACGCAGACCCCGGCGCCGGCCAAGCCGCAGACCGGAACGGGATCGAGCAGTTCATCGGGCAAGGCCACGGCCCCGGCGACCTGCCTGGCGTGCCCCAAGGGGATCTCCTACGATCCCTATCCGGGCCGCTGCCGGCTGTACGTCGATCGGGACGGCGACCGCTACTGCGATCTATCGATTCCTGCTGCGTGCAGCAACGCCACCCCACCGGCGAGCAGGCGCAGCCGGCCGTCTGCACCGGACCAGACATTCTGATGCGACGGGGGGATAGCAGGATCAAGGTCGCCCCTGCGATCCTTCTTCTTCCAGCGCACGGCAAATCTCCAGCAGTTCGATCACCCGCACGTCCGGCGTGTCCGCCTGGATGTCAGCCATCACGACGTCGCAAGGCGCCAGTTCTTCGTAGATGCGTCGCATGTCCGCGCGGATTTCCTCAACCGGCGCATCTTGGAACTTGACCGGCGAGTACATGACTGCGCGCCGCGTCTCGGGGAAGAGATCACGCACCAGGCGCATGTCGGACGCCATCCCCATGTCGAGATAGCCCATCTTCGGCAGCTTGACCAGCTCCCGCAAGTAGGGCGTCACGTTCCAGTTGCAGGTGTGCACGCCGAACCGCTCGAAGGGCAGCGCGCAGCGCCGGTCGTACGGCAAGAAGAACTGGCGATAGCGGCTCGGGGAGATCATATTCATCACGCAGTTCGAGATGTCCATCTGGTTGATGGGGAACCCGGATCGGCGCTGGCGTTCCTGGACGCGCTGCGCCAGGCGGATCATCACCTCGCAGATGAGTCCGAAGAAGCGATGGGCAGTCTCGGGATCATCGGTCAACGCCAGGAAGATATCCGAACCGACGATGTTGAAGGCATTGTTGATGACGCTGTGCCACACCAGGTAGCCGTGGATCATTCCTCCCTTCGCCTCGACGATCTCCATCTGAGCGAAGAGCTCAGCCACGAACGGCCCGGCAAGCAGTTCATCGAGGTCCAGGCCAGCCCACTCTGCGAGCGAGCGCACCGGCCGGTGGACGATGGCCGGCCACCGGTCGGCCGCATACCCCAGCGTGCAGCCGAACACCTGCGGAATGACATACGCGCCATAGACGCCTGACAGAGTCCAGGTGTCGCGCGGGTCGGCAGGGTCCCAATAGCTCACCATAGGGAAGGCGCGATGTAGTTCGGCCTTCATCGCCACCAGGGCATCGTGCCGAAAGCATGGGTCCTTGTGCCACCGCTCGCCCAGGTCCACACCGCAGCGGCGGTGATACCAGGCCGGCTCGAAGCCCAGCGAGACGCGCAGGACGCTTTCGGTCCCGTCCGCCGGCTCGCGCCGCGCCGGCCCGCTGATAGGGATGTGGTTGCGCAGTTGCACGATGGGCATCACAGACCTCGCAGACCTTTGGCTCTCGGATGACACAGACGGACACGGATTCCATCTGAGATAAGTAGAATCCGTGTTGATCCGTGCAATCCGTGAGCTGATCACACGCGTTTCAGCAGCCACACCTCACACACGCCCGCGCCACCGGGATTGCCGCCGCGACCGTGCTCGATCTCCCATGTCAGCGCCAGCTCACCGTGGCTGATCGCGGCGGCTGGGACGTTGAACTCAACTGGCGCCGGCGGGTCGTTGCGGGCAATGAACGGGTGGATCTCGATCCCATCGCCCGCGGTCAGGCGTACCGGGATGTGCGGCTTCAAGGGGGAATAGACCACGCGCAGCCGGTAGCTGGCAGTGGTATCCAGATCGGTGTAGCGCATCTGGAAGGTATTGAAGTGCCACGAGCCGGTGAACGTGCGCCAGGAGCGGCGGAGCGCGCCGGGGTGCTTGCGATACGGGAAGCGACGCAGCGGACCCGCCATGAAGTCAGGGTCGTCGGCATAGGCCGGCCCTTCCACCAGGTGCGACTGTTCCCACGGCCGGCTCAGATCGTCGTAGAAGCCGCCCGGGCCAGGATTGGTCCAGTTCAGAATCGTCCGGATGCCTGCCAGCCGTTCATCTTCTTCGGCAAGCTGACGCAGCTCTGCAAAGCGCGCCTTGAGCCATGGCCGGTTGTTGAGCGGGTAGTCGCACCCGTCGAGAGTTGCGCCGCGCACCTCCTCCTGCCCCTGGTAGAGCTTGACGCTGAGTTGCATGTGCGCCGGACCTTGGAAGAGCGCCTCAGCCAGTTGGAAGAGCCGCGTACGCCACGAGAGTGAGATCGGCCGGGTGACCGCCCAGTCAAGGCGAGCCTCCGCTTCGTCCAACGCCAGCCGCGCACTATACCCCCCCTCCAGCGCCTGCCGCAGGGTGTCGTACGCCTGTTCCTCCAGCGATTCCTCATAGAGCAGCCGGCTGCGCACATAGGCGTCGTAGTACGCCCGGTATAGCGCCTGTTGGAAGCGCCAGTTCTTCAGCACGAAGGGAGATGCCGCGGCTTCGAGGGCCTGGAACTGCTGCAGCGTTGTGAAGACCCCGGCATGGGTCGCCAGCGGCCCCTGCCAGTTGCGCTCCAAGGCAAGCAGCCCTTGGGCGAAGTCATCGGTGCACTGTTCACCGATGAAGTAGCGACTGTACTCGCGCAAGATCGTGGCGACATCGGCATCGGGGTCCCAGCCAAGCCGGCTCCACACCATCTTGTTCACATCGTCGTGGCAGCCCTCGGAGTAACTCACAAAACCAATGGTGGATGGCTGCTGATGCCGGAAAAGCGCAGCCTCGCCCAGCGGGCGCGGGTTGATGACCTCACGGCCCTCGGTAATGGCGTAGGCCACATCCCAGTCCGGGACTGGAAGCTGGCAATCGAGCGAATGCGTGATATCCGGGTAGTTGCGGATAGGATAGCTTGCAGGGATGCGCTCCCGGAACCGGGCGATCGGCCCATAGACCCACGGCCCGTAAACGACTCCAGTCAACCAGTCCAGGCCGCCGCGCAACAACCCCAAGAACTCCTCCATCCACGCATCAGAGTAACCCTGCGGCGAGACCCACATCTGCGCCTTCGGATGGAAGCGGTGCAGGTTGCGCGTCTGCCGTTCGAGCAGCGCCATCAACACAGCAGGCGGTGTGTGACCCGGATCGCCGCCCGGCACCATGATTGCGTCAATGCGCGGCAGCGCGGCGAAGACCTCCGCCCACTCCTTCAGCGCGAACTCGATCGTCGCTGGGTCGGTATAATCCTCATCCAGCGCCGGATACCAAAGCCACACGTCGATATCGTATGCATCCGCGATGGCTGACACCCCGGCCATCATCTCCAGGGGTGGCCGCGGAAAGTGGACGCTGTCCGGCCTGTCATCCGAACGGGGCGGAATCATCTCGATGGCGTTCGCGCCGAACACCGCCAGGTCGCAGATATACTGCTCCCATTGCGGCAGATCCCAGCCGTCATATGAGTTGGTCTTGTCTCGATAGGCCAGTTGATGCCCGCGCAAGGGATAGCGGGGTGCGATCGCGGCATCAAGATCAGACGGCAGCACGATGCTGGATCGGCCCATGCGCAGCGTGCGCAGCAGGTGGCCGATCCCGAACAGCACCCCGCGCGCATCGCGGCCGATGATCGAGACGCCGTCCGCCTCTGCTCGGATGCGATAACCCTCAGCCGCGTCCGGCGCGCCGAGGGCCAGCAGATCGCGGCCGGCCGCAGCATGGACCCCGCTCAGCGATGGCACGGAAGCGATGCGGATCGCCGGCCGAACCACAGGCAGCTCGGTCGCGATCGGCCAGCGGATGTTCGTGCGCTTCTCAACTTCGCGACGCAGCAGCTCAACCGCCTTCTGTTCTGGGCCGGAGAGGTGAGGAGGCGTCCAGATCGCGGCTTGGGTCAAGTCAAGAAACAGATCAGGCAACACAGGTCCTCCGGGGGATGAGAAGATGGGGGATCGATACGTGATATTCGGAGCACGCGACGCGCGAAGGCATCCATCGCGGCAAGCCTCCTTCGCGGATTTCGCGCCCCTCCGCCGGACTTCGTGGCAGTACGGTCCATACCCTCATGCCCGCCACAGCGTTGCGGAGATGTACCCCTCGCCGCCCGGCCGGTCGTTGAAGTAATAGACTGTGACCAGGAGGCCGTCGGATCGCTGGATCGTGCGCGGGTAGCCGAGATCATGGCTGCCGCCGTCATCACGCAGGATGATCTCCTGCTCCCAGGTCAAGCCGGCGTTCGAGCTCAGCCGGGCGCGAATCCCGAATGGCTGCGCGCGATACCCATAGACCAGGCACAGGCGGCCATCCTGGAGCCTGGTGAGGGTCGGTGGATTACCGCCCGAACCGGTGTCAGGCACGGGGCGGGCGAGATACTGCCATGTCGCGCCGTCATCCTCCGATGCATACAGATCAATCCAGTGGCGCGCTGTGGCAAACTCGGCAGGCCGCTCGCAGCAGCGTACGGCGCAGAGAAGGTGCGTTGAGCTGAGCCGCAGACTGGCGGGCATGATGGCGAATCCGGCCGGCTCCGGGCCGATGGTGGACAGCAGCGCAAAGTTGCGCCCTCCATCCGTCGTGCGGACGCAGAAGATGCGTCCCTCCTCGCCGTTCGCTTTCGCCGCAGTCAGAAAAAGCGTGCAAGTGTCCGACCCCGATGCCAGGTAATCGGTGCGGGCTGCGATCCCGGTGAAGCCGAACATCGGTAGGGCGAATGGCCCCTGCCAGGAATGGCAGCGGTCGGTGGAGGTGTAGAACCAGGAGCGCGAGCCGGCCTTGAGTCCGGTGCGCCCGCACATCAGGGCAAAGTCAGGGTGTGTGAAATCCACTGCGCCCGGGCAGGGCGCCGGCGCGTCGGCCAGACCTTGCTCGATGGCGGTCAGGGTCCACAACTCGGGCTGCACATGCTCGTCGGCCGAGAGGCCGCGGCCGCCCGGAGTGCGGCATGGGGTCGGCGCCACAGACCAGCTCCGGCCGCCGTCCAGACTGCGCGCCTGCATGGCAACGAAGGGCCGGCTCCGGTCGCGCGCATGGAAACCGCCGGCAGGATCATGATACCCTGCCGTGAAGCCCGCGACGATCTCATCGCCCCAGGCCCAAATGCCGTAGTTCGCGGGCCAGCCGGCATATCGACCTGGCTCCCGGTAGATGAGGATATGTTCCATGGCGTCTCCATGATGGCCCAGAAGCGTGCGTGGATCGAGCGACGCTGGCCGATGGACTGAGACCGCTCGATCTACCCTGCCGCTACAGCAGCCCCGCCGAAGCCAGCGTCGCCAAAGCGGCGGTTTTCTCATCCGAAGTCGCGGGTGGCAACGGCGAACGCACCGGGCCGCAAGGCTGGCCCCGCGCTTCCAGGATGTACTTGTAGAGCGAGAGATTCCGTCCATCCTGGAGCGCAGCACGGATCAGGTCGAGGAGCTCCTGCTGCCGGGCAGCGGCCACTGGATCGCCGCGCCAAAAGGCATCAAACAGGCTGGTCAGCACTTCGGGGAAGACGTTGGCATTGCCCGAAACACCCGCGAGGGCGCCCGCCTGGAGGCCGCGGAGCAGCAGGGCGTCGCTGCCGCATGCCACCTGGAACTTGCCGCCTTTCAAGCCGAAGAAGCAGGACAGCGTGGCAAGATCGCCCGAGCTATCCTTGATGCCGACCACGTTCGGGCAGCGCGCCAGCACCTTCTCGGCGCACGATCGCGTCACGTGGTTGCCGGCGCGCGCCGGCAAGTTGTAGAGAAACACCGGCACACCAGCTGCCGCTTCAGCCGTCCGGCAGAAGTGCTCGACGAGCGCCTGTTCGGTGAAGGCAAAGTAATACGGCGTGATCGCCGAGATCGCCGCCACACCAACCGCGGCCGCATGCTCGGCCAGCTCCACCGTCTCACGCGTGGTGATGGCGCCGACGTGCGCGATCACTGGCACGCGTCTCCCTGCGACATCGACCACGATCTCGGTGATCATCTCACGTTCAGCCTGGGCCAAGAGTGGCCCTTCGCCGGTCGTGCCGCACGGCATCAGCCCATGCACCCCCTTTTTGATGAGCCAATCGACATGGGCTTGCAGCGCTCGCTCGTCGATCTGATCACCGTCCTGACGCATCGGGGTCAGGAGCGGGACGATCACCCCACGAATCGCGAAAGAATGGCGCATTTCGAATCCCCTCAGTTCATCTGCTCTCTTGCCGCAACGATCAGGGCGACCACATTTTCCAACGGCGTATCGGGCGAGATGGCGCCGGCCGGCGCCAGGATATAGCCGCCATCCGCAAACAGCTCGATCCGTTCGCGCACCTCGCGGCGCACGTCGTCGGGAGTTCCGAAGGGCAGCGTGCTCTGCGTGCCCAGCCCGCCCCAGAAAGTGATATCCTTGCCGAAATCCCGCCTGGCGACACGCACATCCATGGCCTCGGGCTGAAGCGGATGGTACACTTGCAGGCCGATTTCGATCAGGTCCGGGAGGATCTGAGTCAGCCTGCCGCACGAATGCATGGCGGAGACAAAACCATGCATGCGGATCGTCTCGAAGATGCGTCTGTAGCGCCGCTTGTAGATCTTGCGCCAGAGATCGGGGCGCACCATCAGATTGTGCTGGAAACCCCAGTCATCGCCGACCCGCACGCCGTCCACGTCCATCCCCACGAGCTGTGGTATCAAGGCGCAGACGTAGTCCGTCAATTTCTCCGTGAACTCCTCGACAAACCGGACCTCTGCTGCCAGGTAGTAGAGATACCGCTCAAACCCGCCACACAGGCTCCAGGCCCGTTCGAACAAGCCGCCCAAGCTGACCAGCAGGAAACGATCGGGATACTGAGCGCGTTTGGCCGGCACATGATCGAACCTGCCAGGCAAGGAGGGGTCAGGCAGGCGGTAGCCTGCCAGTGAAGGCTCCGGGATAGGGGAGTAGACCAGCTCTCCCCAGTTGCCCGTTTCGTCTCGCATGCGCCAGATGTCGCCGAACTCCCCCTTGACCATACCCGGCTCCAGCGCTGGACCTGCCATGGCCGGCGGCAGCAGGGGCTTGACCCAAACAATGTGGTCCCCGGTGGCGGCAATTATGTCATCAGCACCGAAATGGCGCCTCAGCCCGTTCTCGATGCCTCGCGTCAGGTCCAACTGCCACGGTATGAAGTCGAGTGCCTCGCGCCGAATGGAGCGATGGACGCGCTCGCGCGGGGTCAGGAAGCGGTGAGTCATGTCTCAAAGCCTCATGCCTGGATGGCTCAGCAGCTCTCGACGGCGCTCAACATAGTACACGTAGACGTCGTAGGACACGTCGGGGGGCACGAAGTGATCGAGAAGCGGGATATATCCCCCTTCCCGCAGCAGGGGCTGGATGCGGCGGAGCTCGGCATCGACGCCCTCGCGACCACTCGCAATCGCGCGTTTGTCCATGCCGCCGATCAGCGTGCAGCCCGGGCTGCGCCGGCGCAACTCGATGGGGTCGGCGCCGGCCGCGATCTCGCACGGATGCACGCCGTCCATTCCCGCCTCCATGTAGATCGGCAGCAGGTCGTTGACACGTCCGTCGCAGTCGACCATGATGATCGGCCCGCCGCCTGCGCGCAGGAGCCCGACCAGCTCCTCGTACGCCGGCTGCATGTACCGGCGCACCAGCCGGGGTGAGATCAACGAGGCGGTCTTGTAGGCCATGTCCTCCCACACCTGCACAAAGTCAAGCGCTCCGGTGGCCAGCAGTCGGGGCAAAAGATCCCTGGCGAACTGCACCCGGTCGGCAATCATGCGCCGCACCAGGTGCGGCTGGTCGTAGAACGCCATGCACCAGTTCTCCAGCCCCATCAGGGCGCGCGGAAAGCCGAAAAAAGAGCGGAAGTTGAGGCCCACGATCTCGCCCCGTTGGCGTCGCCAATGCAGGTCCTCGGCGAAGTCCTCGGCATACCGACCGGGGTCCTTGCCGTTCAATCGCGGGAGCAGCGCCTCATAGTCTGCTTCGTTCTGCACGGGGAAACGGATGTAGCTGGGAATGCTCTTGAACTGCTTCTGCTGCCGAAACAGAACGCCCATTTCGTCGCGGATCACCTGGTTCGTCTCGTCTTCCTCGATCACCATGCGCTCGAAGGTGGGGTGAAGCCTGTCGTTAATCTCCAACCAGTTGATGTTGAAGCTGCGGTCCAGCCCCAGGTAGTCCTCCAGGTGGCGCAGGTGAGTGATCCACTTCGGCAATCCCTCATGATGCCAGCGCTGCAGCGTCTCATCCCACAGGCCCATCTCCATCAGCGGGATGCGATCAACCGGCTGGAAGCGCATGAGGCGCAGAAAACGTTCGCGTTGAGTGAGTTGCGGCATTGACTTTGACCTGAAAGCGTGAACGGATTGGCGTGCTGCCCTACAGGAACGCCGGCAGCGCGACGCGCAGCACCGCCACTGCTTCCTTGCGGAGTGAGACGATCACGTACAGGAAGCCGTCATGGATCATCGTGTGGGGGTAGCCATACAGCCCGCCCTTATGCAGGCCAGGCCGTCGCTGGACATATTCCTCATCGGCCAGGATGAAATGGCGGTCGAAGTGAATCCCGTCCTCGGAGAGCGACAGCACCAGGGGGTTGCGCGCGCCTCGGGGCTCCGGGTCCGGGCAGCCGACGTAGTAGTACCGGCCGTCGGGCAGCCGGCCAAGGTGGAACTTGGTGTTGTTGTCGGTGAAGGCGGTCTCCTGGGGCGCGGACCACGTAGCGCCGTCGTCACGACTCTCGGTGACCCACAGCTTACCTGCATAACCGGGACCGGTGGCGCGCAACAGCATGTGCAGCACGCCGTCAGCTGTCTGATAGAACGAGCCCTCGCACAGGCCGGCGGGCCAGCCCATGGCCTCCTGCACTCGCCAGAATGCTTCCGAATCATCGAAGATCGCCGCGGCCATGTCGTTCGGGTAGATGCCGGTCATCTTCCAGCCCACCAGTCCGCCCGGATCGTCGGAATAAGGG
Source organism: uncultured Anaerolineales bacterium (assembly GCA_964423545.1). GTDB lineage: Bacteria > Chloroflexota > Anaerolineae > CG2-30-64-16 > CG2-30-64-16 > JALOOE01. Next base: position 18,826 of record CAYRFV010000030.1, read on the forward strand.
AATGCAATATTGCCGCTGATGATGAGCCGTCCGGACCCGGTGCGCTGCGGGCCGTGGTTGGGCACGACCGGCAGGCCCAAATCGCGTTTTCCGCTCCAAGTGCGCCCATCGGTGGTGGTCATGGCCCACAGGCGCGTGGCCTGGTGGTCCCGGCCACCCCGGATGCCGGCGTGGATCGCCTCGGCTGAGTATTCATACTGGCCGCAGTAGGCCACCAGGACACCCTCGTGCTGGTGGAAGCCGGACGCCGTGAGCACGAGCTCGGAGTGCCTGCCGGCAAGCGGCCCGATCAGCGGTTCCGGCGCGCTCCAACGGTCGAACGCTGCTGCAGAAGCGATGAGCACGCGCTGACCAGGGTAGTCCTCATGCTCGTAGCCGTTCGACCAGATGGCGTAGAAGCGACCCTGGAAGTGGGTGATGGAGGCGTGATGCGAGTAGGTCCACTCTCGTTCGGGCCGATAGAGATCGACGCGCTCCACCGGAAGCTTGGGACGGAGCGCCTGCCGGTTTGTGCGGTTGGTGATGGGGCTTGGCATGACGGTTTCCTTTGCCGCCGGAGACGGCGGCTGCTCGCGCCACCCAGGCGCCTTCGATGGAAGACCGGTCGATGCGGGGTACAGCGCCTGCGAATCGCTGCGTTTGCACGCTGCGCCCGCGCCCTCATCGGCATGCGCCATACCCCTACCGCCGCTGGCCTATCCGCGCGCTTCCGCCTCGTTGTAGATCTTCTCCAGGTCGGGCGCGCCGGCCTTGATCGCATCCTGCACCGCTTTGTCCCAATCGGCCATCGTTGCCTGGCCGATCACCACCTTGTCAATCGCCGGATCCACGATCGCATTGACGGCCGTCTGTATCTTCTTCAGGTTCTCGCTCTCCTCCTTGGTGAAGGAGGGGACCATCACCTCGGGATGCAGACCCTTATCGCTGGACGACATCGCGTACCACGCATCAGCTTCGCCCGGCGCATCCCAGGTGTAGATGACCGCATCGTCCCACAGCAGACCGAAGTCCAGTTGCCCGGTGCCCGTGTCGGATTGGTACGACCGGAAGGGATCGGCCTTCGACTTGTACTTCTCGACGATCTCCGGCTTGAGCACACGCGAGCCCATCGGCATCAGCGTCTGCAGGTTGGCCGTCGTGTAGTCGCTGATGGCGTCCGGCCGGCTTCCCTTCAACGTGTAGTGCGTGTCCTGCACGCCCCAACTGCACGTGTCGAGCCCGATGGGCGTCAGCTTCCAGTCCAGCAGCTCGATGGCGCGTTCCGGACTCTTGCAGTTGGCGCCGATGCACCACCCACCGCCGCTGCCCGCGAAGCCGCTGTAGTCGTTCTGGCGGGCGCCTTTCGTGCCCTTCGGGATAGGAAATGGGGTCCAGGTCGCCTTGGGATCCGCCCCGCGCACGGCCTGGTTCCAGCGCACGCAGAAGCTGAAGTTATCCCACGAGAAGACACCCTTGCCGCTGCTGTTCCTCTCGTGCCACTGATCCGGTGTAGCAATGGCAAAGTCGGGATCGAGGAGCTGCTCCTTGTACAGCTTGTTGAAATATGCCAGCGCCTCCTTGAACTCGGGATGAATCGGGCCATACAGCCACTTGCCCTTGCCTTCGGTTTCTTCCCAATAAGGCACGTCGATGCCTTTGGCCCAGCCGCCCAATCCACTGCCGAAGGGATAGGCCACGATCATCAGTGAACGCTTGATGCCGCTTTGCGACCCCGGCTTGCGGGCCGTCCAACCCAGAACGTTGGGATTAGCCTTCTTGATCTCCTTCAGCGCCTGATATATCTTCTCGAAATCATCGGGCACCGGCATGCCGACCTTGTCGAGGAGATCCTTCCTGATGCACGGCATCGGCGCCAGCAGCTTGGTGTTGTAGCTGGTGGCAGGGATGATGTAGAGGTCACCGTTCATCTTCAGCTTCTTGACCACGTCCGGGTAGGAAGCCAGGTACTTCTTGA
>CAYRFV010000030.1:20789-30362 GCA_964423545.1 uncultured Anaerolineales bacterium
GCACCGGCTTGAAGACACTCGGATCGGCGAAGTCCCGGATGTCGTTGAAGCCGGCACGCATGATATCGGGCACCTGCTTCGTCGCCATCCACACCTTCTGTTTGGCCAGCCAGTCGGCGTCGGGCACCGGCTGGAAATTGAGCTTGACGCCGGTGGCCTGTGAAGTCGCCACGTGCGCCGGAGCGTCCTGCAAGATCGGCTGCGAAGGATGCTCGCCTCTGGCTATGACAAGCTCGACGGCGGGCTTGGCGGCTGCCGCAGCCGGCGCCGCTGGAGCCTTGGTGGCCGCCGCAGCCGGCGCCGCGGTCGCGGCCGGCGCCGGGGCTGGCCCCGCGGCTGGGGCGGGCGCGCACGCTGCCGCTGCGGCGCTCGCTGCCGCGAACGCGCCGGCCGCGATGAACTTGCGTCGTGTCAACTTGGTGGACATGGTTGGTTTCCTCCTGGAAGTGAACGTGTTGAAGATTCATCGGAAGTTCTCCGGGGCACCAGTTCTCTGCAAGCACTCCCTCCTTTCCTCACCACCACCAGCCTCCCGCGCCCGTTGCCTGTCGTTGCCCTCTATCCCTTGATCGCCCCGATCATGACTCCCCGGACGAAATACTTCTGCACGAACGGATAGACCAACAGGATAGGGATCGTCGAGACCATGATCGTCGCGTACTTCAGCGTCTGCTCGATCACGGCGAAATCGGAGGCGCCGGCCAGCTCGTTGGTCTGCTCGAAGCGGCCCAGAATCACGATGTTGCGCATGACCAGTTGGATGGGATACTTGGCACGGTCGTTCAGGAAGATCAAGGCGTTGAAGAAATCGTTCCAGTGCGCCACCGCGTAGAACATCAGCAAGGTGGCCAACACCGCTTTGGACAGCGGCAGCGCGACACGGATGAGCGTCTGGAGATCGTTGGCCCCGTCGATCAGCGCCGCCTCGTACAACTCCTCCGGAATCTGTTGGAAGCTGGTGCGCAAGATGAACATGTTCCACACGTTGATCGCGCCGGGCAGCAGCAGCGCCCACATGTTATTGATCAGGCCGAGCTGCATGACGAGCAGATAGAGCGGGATCAGCCCCCCGGAGAAAAACATGGTCAACGTGATGATCCAGGTGAAGACTCTCCTGCCGGAAAAACGCGGGCGGGCCAGCGGATAGGCGCACAAGGTGGTCATCGCCAGGTTGATCGCCGTGCCCAGCGTTGTGTACACCAACGAGTTGCGCAGTGAGAGCGGCACAGCGGGATTCTCGAACACCAGCTTGTACGAATCCAGGGTGAAACCGACCGGAAAGAGCTGGACTTCCCCGCGCAGAACCGCGTTGCCGTTGCTCAACGAGACCACAGTGATGTAGTAAAAAGGATAGAGCGTGGCGACAACCACCAGGATCAACAAGATGATGTTGACCTTGTCGAAGATCCGTGAGCCGAGCGTCTTGTCGTAATCAATCATCGCGTCGCCGCCTCCCCGTTCACCACAGGCTGGTATCGCCGAGCCGCTTGGCGATCCAGTTCGCCCCGACGATGAACACCAGACCGACCACCGCCTGGAAGAGCCCGACCGCAGTCGCAAAGCTGAAATCCGCGCCGACGATGCCGCGGCGGTAGATATAGGTGCCCAGCACGTCGGCCGTCTCGTAGATCGCAGGCGAGTAGAGCAGCAGGATCATCTGATAATCCACCGTGAGAAGCTGGCCAATGCGCAGCAGAAACATGATCGTCACGGTCGGCGCGATGCCCGGCAGAGTGATGTGGAGCAGGCGCTGCCATCGGCCGGCGCCATCGATCACCGCCGCCTCGATCAGTTCCGGGCTGATCGCCGTCAGCGCGGCCAGGTAGATCACCGATGCCCAGCCGGCGTGCTGCCAGATCCCGGAGAAGGTGAAGACCGGGGCAAACCATTCAGGCAATTGCATGAAGGGGATCGGCTGACCCCCCAGACGCTTGATCAGGCTGTTGACCGGGCCATCGGAGGCCAGAAAGCTGATGACCATGCCAGACACCACCACGAGCGAGATGAAGTGGGGCAGGTAGCTCGACGTCTGAACGATCCGCTTGAACCGCAGGGTGCGCAGCTCGTTCAGCAGCAGGGCCAGGATGATGGGCGCCGGAAATCCGATAATGAGGTGCCACAGCCGCAGGACGATGGTGTTGCGGACCACCAGCCACGAGTAGGGGTTAGAAAAGAACTCCTCGAAGTATTTGAGCCCGACCCACGGGCTGCCCATGATGCCTTCGCTGACGTCGAAGTCGCGGAAGGCCAGGGTGACACCATACAAGGGGATATAGTGAAAGACGATGAAGTACGCCAGGGGCAAGAGCACCATGAGATACAGGTACTTGTCGCGTTGAAAGGTGCGCGCCACTCGCTTGACCAGCGGCCCGGCTTGTGGCACGTTCCTCGCCTTCGACCCCGCAGCAATCGTGGTCATCTTCGGCTCCTCGTCGCTTCAGCGGGCCGCCATGGCCGTCGCCGGAGCAGTCTCCTCGATCACCGCTCCCGCCGGCGCCACCGGAGCAGCCGGGGCGTCGAGCGGCAGGCGGCTGCCCCAAGTGCGCGTGGCCGGCGCAAGCACCAAGGCCGGCCGCGCCGGCACGAACCCCATGCGCCGCGCGGCCTCTTGGGCCGTCTCACGGACGCGGCGTGCCAGCTCCGCCAGCCGGCGGCCGACGATCTCGGGATCGGCGCCTGAGATGCTGCATGCGGCGATCACCCGACCCCCTGCGTCGAAGATCGGCGCGCCCACGCAGAAGGTGTGCAACTCGTGTTCCTGGTTGTCCAGGGCAAAGCCGCGTGACCGGATGGCCGCTAGCTCCTGCCGCAGGTCCTCCAGGCGGGTGATCGTGCGCTCGCTGGAGGCCGGCAGCCCCACCCGCGCCACGATCGCTTCAACCTCCGCCGGGGGCAAGTAGGCGAGCATCGCCTTACCGACGGATGTACAGTGCAGGTGCGTGCGATCCCCCACAGCGGTGCGCGCCATCAGACGGTTGGGCGACTCCACGGCATAGATGTACAAGCCGAAGTCACCGTCGAGCGCCGTCAGGTAGACCGATTCGCGGCACACGTCGGCCAGCTCGCGGAGCAGCGGCGCAACCCGATCGCGCAGCTCCACGTTGACGCGCACCCCCTGCGTCAGCGCGACCACAGCCGTGCCCAGCGCATAGCGATCGCCGTCCACCTTCTCAATGAAACCGCACGAGAGCAGGGTTGCCAGCAGGTTGTGCGTGGTGCTTTTCGGCATTCCCAGACGATCGGCAATCTCGGCCAGGGTGAGCCGCGGCTCAGCCGGGCTGAAGGCTTGCAGGATACTGATTGCCTTCAGAACGGAATTGATCATGTCAGCTCGTCCAAATCCAATACGGTGTGCTGGATGCGCACCCGGCGATCGGTGTAGACCAGGTGCAGCCGGCCATCGGCGGCCTGGATGATCGATGGATACGAGAACTCGCCGGGGGCTGTCTCCAGGTCGAGCCGCTGCGGCCACGATGCGCCATTGTCGGCCGAAATAAGCAGCGAGAGCGGGCTGCGCCCCTCATGGGTCGGGTTGCAGGCCAGTACGATCCGGCCATCGGCCAGGCGCACGGCATCCAGTCCGCTGTTGGAGTGCGGGACCGTAGTGGGCTGCGCCAGCGACCAGGTGCGGCCGAAGTCGCACGACTCGGCGATGCAGACCGAGCCCACGGCCCGGGTCGCCCGCAACAGCATCCTCACCCGGCCGGGCGCATACTCCCACACGGCCGGCTGGATGACCCCGAGGTGATCCTGAGGCAGGCGGAGCCGTCCCGCCGTAGCATCCCACGTCGCACTGACCAGCGCCGGATCGGAACCAGAACCGAGCGATCCCCCCTCGTCGCGCCACCGGCCCAAGTCGGGCGGCACAGTGATCGGCCCATGCCGCGACCACGTGCGGCCGCCATCCCGGCTGATCTCGACCCAGGCCGCCCAGCTCCGCCAGGTCTCGACCGATGCGCCGCAGAGGATATCGCCGTTGCTCAAGGTGAGCGGCTTGTTCTTGGCTGGGCCGGTGATTCCGGCCGCTAACATTGCAGGAGGCGTCCAGGTGGCGCCGCAATCGTAGCTCTCTGAGTGAAGCCCGGTCCAGGCCGGCACAGCCGGTCCCGCCTTGTAGAATAGCCAGATCGCGCCGGCTGCGTCGCGAAACAGCACAGGGTTCCAGAGTGGCACGCCCTCTATGCTGGCGATCCTCTCCGGGACGCTCCAGCCGGACCGATCGTAGCGGCTAAGCCAGATTGCCACGTCGGGATGGCCCTCGTGCGTGCCGGCGAACCAGGCCGCCAGGAACCGGCCCGATGCGGCCTCCACGATGGTCGGGGCGTGGCAAGAAGGGAGCGCGGGAGAAGCGGTGAAGATCGGCCTGGATTGCTGCACGGCATGCTCCCACTTTCGAGAGGATCCTGCGCCTTACCTGGTCGGAAACCGAGCGCTGTTCCACTATGTGGAACACCGTTCCATGATGAAGATGAGCATACCACGACAAGCAGTGCGTGTCAAGCCCCGCGCCGCCGGCTCCCGGACAGGAAACAGCAACCGGCGGCCAGCGGCCAGCGAACTGGCCGCGGCTGTGGTAGAATAGGGGCAAGGCTATCTAACTTCGTATCCGGACCAGACCATGATCCGAGCCACCGATCTACCGGCAAGACGCCGCCTCATCGCAGGTTTCACGCTGCTGGCCCTGCTGGCGTGTGCGGCCTGTTCGTCGGACTCCGTCTCCTCGGCGTATCTCCACGCCAACAGCGCGGCGCTGCATCAGGGCGCCAGCGATACCATGCAGCCTACGCAGTTCGTCATCGAGCCGGGGGCTTCGGCGCGGCGCGTCGCCAGCCAGCTCCAGGACGCGGGCCTGATCAAGGATGCCAGGCTGTTCGAGGCCTATCTGCGTGCCAGCGGCCTGGCGGGCAAGCTGCAAGCAGGCGCCTACATGCTCAGCCCGCACATGACGCCCGTCCAGATCGCCGAGGCGCTGCTTCATGCGCGGCCGGCCAGCGTTGTGCTCACGGTGCCGGAAGGATGGCGGCTGGAGCAGATCGCCGATGGACTGCAAGCCTCGGGCGTCATGGACGGCGCCGCCTATCGCCGGATCGCCGAGAGCGGCGACCTGAGCGGCCTCGACGCCGGCGCTCCCGAACGCTACCGCTTTCTGCAAGAGCGCCCGACCGGCGCCACCCTGGAGGGTTATCTCTTTCCTGACACCTACGAGCTGTTGGCCGACGCGGCGACGCCGGAGGCGCTGCTGCGCCGGCAGCTCGACGCGTTCGTAGAACGCGTCCTGCCGCAGTATCGCCAGGCGACAACGGCCGGGGCGGGCAGGTCGCTGACCCTGCACGAGGTCATCACCCTCGCAAGCATCGTCGAACGAGAGACCGCCGCGGAGGACGAGCGACCGATGGTGGCGGGGGTCTATCTCAACCGGCTGGCCCAGGGGATGCGGCTGGAGGCGGATCCCACGGTGCAGTATGCGATGGGGTTCCAGCCGCAGACGGGGCAGTGGTGGAAGTCGCCGGTCTACCTCGAGGAGTACAGCAAAGTCATCAGCCCCTACAACACCTACCTGAATGCCGGGCTGCCGCCGGGCCCGATTGCTAATCCGGGGCTCAAGAGCATCGAGGCAGTGCTCAACCCGGCCCAACACGACTACCTCTTCTTCATGGCCGCGGGCGACGGCTCCGGTCGGCACCTCTTTGCGCGCTCCTTTGCGGAACATCTGGAGAACGTTAAGCGTTATCAGGGCAAGTGACGCCGTTCGAATCTGGGGCGAGCCAGCACGGGGAAATGCGGAGAGTCGTCAAGACATATGGGCAAGCTTCGTCTTCACGTGCGTTCGGGCGCATGCATCCGCGGCCTGATCGCATCCCTCATCGTGCTCCTGGCGCTGGCGGCCTGCACGCCGACCAACCGGCTCGGCAGCCGCCGGCCCGCGCCCGACACCCTCGGCTCCGTGGAGGCGTACCTGGCGCGCTATCAGCCTGGCCCCAAGCCGCGCCTCTTCCAGACCACGCGGCTCTATGACCGCAGCGGCGCACCGATTGCCGAGCTGTGGAACGAAGGGCGGCGCACCTGGGTGGGACTGGACCGCATCTCGAAACACCTGATCGACGCCACCATCGCCACCGAAGACGCCACCTTCTACCAGAACACCGGCATCGATCCTGCGCGCATCGCCGCGGCCGCGCTGCGCAACACGCAGGAGGGCGAGATCACCTCCGGCGCCAGCACCATCACGATGCAGCTCGCTCGCAACCTCTTCCTCGGGCCGGACCAGCGCTACGATCAGACGATGGATCGCAAGATGTTGGAGGCCGGGCTGGCCCAGGAATTGACCCATCTCTTCAGCAAGGACGAGCTGCTGGAGATGTACCTCAACCTGCTCAACTACGGCCACTGGACCTACGGGCCGGAGGCCGCCAGCCAGGTCTACTTCGGCAAGCGCGCCGCCGACCTGTCGCCGGCCGAGGCCACGCTGCTCGCGGGCATCCCCCAGCGACCGGCGGACTTCGATCTCTTCACGGATTTTGCCGCGGCCAAAGCGCGGCAGCGCGTCGTGCTCGATATGATGGTGCGCCACGACTACCTGACTGAAGCGCAGGCCGATACGATCCATGCGCAGCTCATCAAGCTCAATCCCAGGCCCGATCAGAGCGCCAACCTGGCGCCGCACTTCGTCCAGTTTGTGCAGGAATCGCTCGATGCGCGCCTGGGCGGCGAGGGGGTGACCAGGCGGAGCGGTCTGCAGATCACCACCACCCTCGATCTGAAAGCGCAGACGCTGGCCCAGGAGATCGTCAAGAAGAAGGTCGCCGAGCTGAAACCGGCGCACGATCTGAGCAATGCAGCCGTGGTGGCGCTCCGGCCCGGCACGTTCGAGATCGTGGCGATGGTCGGCAGCGCGGACTTCGGCAACGCGGCCATCGCCGGACAGGTGAATGTGGCGATCAGCCGTCGCCAGCCGGGCAGCGCGATCAAGCCGGTGCTCTATGCTGCGGCAATCAGCGACACGCTGATCAGCCCGGCGACGGTGCTGTGGGACATCCCGGTGACCTATACGGCCGGCGCGGGCATGACCTATGCGCCGGTCAACTACGACGGCAAGTCCCACGGCCCGGTGACCGCGCGCACCGCACTGGCCAACAGCCTCAACGTGCCCGCGGTGAAGCTGCTGGACGGCGTCACGGTCGACCGGATGCTGGCGGCGGCGCGCGACCTGGGGATCCAAAGCCTCTCCCGCGACCGCAGCTGGTACGGCTTGAGCCTGACCCTCGGCGGCGGCGAGGTCACTCTGCTGGAGCTCACCGGCGCGTTCGCGGCGCTGGCGAACGGCGGGCGCTACGCCGCACCGACCCCGGTGCTGGCGCTCCGCGACCCCCTGGGCAGGCCGGTGGACCTCCCCGGCCTGACGTCCGCGCAGCTCCGCCAGGCCGTCTCTCCGGCGGCCGCATTCCTGGTCACCGACATCCTGAGCGACAATACGGCGCGCACCCCGATGTTCGGCCCGAACAGCGTGTTGAAGCTGAGCAAACCGGCCGCGGCGAAGACCGGCACCACGACCGACTATCGCGACAACTGGACCGTCGGATACACCAGGCATCTCGTGACCGGCGTCTGGGCCGGCAACAGCGACGGCCGTCCGATGAAGAACACCACCGGGCTCACCGGCGCCGCGCCGATCTGGCACGATTTCATGGAAGCCACCCTGGCTGACGCGGGGCTGTTGTCGCGGCTGGCCTCGCCGAAGGACGGGGCCGGCTGGGACTTTGCGCCGCCGGCCGACGTCGAGCGCCGCAGCGAGTGCCCGCCCGGATTGGCCTGCCGCGAAGGCGGCGAGTTCTTCAGCAAGGCATGGCTGGCGGCCGCCGGCCAGGAGGGCCCACTGGCGGACAGCGTCGTGTCGGCGCCCACCGCGCCGGTTTATGTGAAGCGGGGCGACCAGGGGAAATGGGCCGCCTACTGTGAGGCGCAGCCTGCCGCCGTGCGCAAGCTCCTGCGGCTGCCCGACGACAGGCTCGGCTTTGCCCAGCCCAAGGCCGACGAGAAGGTTAAGGCTGAGGAAAAGGTGAAGGCTGCCTCGGAGGTCGGGGCGCCGGTCGGGCTGGAGGCGAGACATGTGATAGCGTGGGCGCTGCGCCATCCGACCGCGGTGGATCTGGGACCGTGCGACAAGCTGGGCGACAATGCGCTGGCCGCGCTGGCGCTGATGCCCGAAAAAGGGGATGAAGGCGCGCAAGTACTGGTCGACCTGGCCGCGGCGATGGATCCCAACGCCGGCCCCGTGGCCGGCGACACGGCGCAGCCCGTGACCGCGGCCCCGCCTGCGCCGGCCGGGCCCGGCGCCTACGGCCTCGCACAGCCGGTGACGCACCACCGGGAATGCCCGGGCAACTACATCATGGGCCGCGTGCTCAATGCGGCGGGCGGGCCGGTGGCCGGCGTGCGCCTGACGATGGTGGATCAATGGGGCAATCGGGCGGAGGCAGTCAGCAAGAGCGGCGCCACCGACTACGGCAGCTACGACTTCCCGCTGAATCCGTTCGCCAACCGCTACACCGTCACCGTGGTGGATGGCTCGGGCCGGCCGATCAGTGCGCCGGTGACCGTGGAGCACCTGCAAGGCGCCGGCAACGCGCCGTGCCACACGGTGATCTGGTGGAGCGGGGGATAAGGAATCGGGCTGCGAGCCATGATGATGCGAGCGGCGATTTCCAACAACGCTATGCTCTGAGACCCGAACACACTATTGGTCGCGACATGCGAACCCCTCGAAAACAACCTCGAACCCTTCGCCCTGCGGCGCCGCGCACATCACACCGACCTGCCATCGCTCCGCTTCGGCCAGGTAGGCCAGGCGCAGCAACGTGTAGCGGCTGCCGTCGAGCGCATAGGAGATCTCGACGGCCGATCCGGTGCGGGTGAGGCGCAGCCAGATCGCGCCGGTATGGCCCGGCAGGGGCGCGACCGACCAGTCGGAGAAGTCGCGCGTCACGACCGCGCTGGCATGCTGCACGCCGTCCACGAACTCGATGCCGCACTTCAGCCACGTCGTCTCATCGACCCGCACCATCAGCCCGGCCTGGTCATAGAGCGCGGCGTACTGGCCGGTCACCTTCACGTCGCAGCGGAAATCGCCGGACCGCTCCTCGCAGTAGAAATGGCCGTCGTCCTTGATGAAGCCGTAATGGGTCTTGCGCCAAAAATCGGTCTTGCCGTCGGCTATGACCGTGATTCTGTCCCCGCTTGCCGCCCAGGTCTTGGGTTCGTTGTGCCAACGCATCGAAAGCTCCCTATTCAGATGTATTTCATTCGCTCAAAAGCGCCGCGATCTGGTCCCGCGTCCCCTGCCACGGGCCGGGCTGCTCCTGCTTGAGGGTGGTCACCGCGGCCGCCCACCGGCAGGCGGCTTCCGGGGAATCGGTGAGGCGCCTGGTGAGGTAGGTCGCAAAACAGGTGTCCCCGCGACCGGTGCGGCCGGCCAGCGAGCGCGGGGCGAACGGCCCGAACCAGGTGCGGCCCTCCGCATGGACCATGACGCCTGCCGACTGCGTGAGCACCACCTCGCGCGGGCCATAGGCAGCG
>CAYRFV010000031.1:0-30283 GCA_964423545.1 uncultured Anaerolineales bacterium
TCCAGGGTCGTGTCCGCAGGCTGGGCTGCGTCCCAGGCCGTCCACTCGGCCATGTGATGGTCCAGTGTGGCAGCGTCGCCCACCAGCCGCACCACTCCTTCATGCGCCAGCTCGTGGTAATACGCGAGCTGTCCTTGTGCGATGCCGTAGGCCTGCGCCAGGGAGAGGTAGTCGATGTGCGGCGACATTCGGCCGGTGTTGCGCACGAGCAGCGTCGCAAGGCTCAGCGCCAGGCGTCCGCGGCGCATTTCGGGGAAGGCGACCGTGCCGAGGCCGAGGCCGTTGCCGGGATGCGTCACCCTGAGGCCGCGTTCCTGGTTCCGGAGGGTGAGCACCGATTGCCGGAGATCGCGGTTCCACTGCAGTGCATTCCAGGCGAGGTCGAGATGACTGTCAACAATCAACATCAGGAAAAGCTCCAGTAGGCGAGGCGTCAGCTCTTGCTGGCGGCAAGAAACTGCCGCGTCGCGGCGATCTGCGACGCTGGCACGCGACCCTCTCGTTCCCAGTGATCGAGCATCGCCGACAGCGTCAGGACGGCATGCAGCGCATAGCCGGCGCCGGCCAGCGCCTCACGTGCGCCCGATTGCCGATCGATCAGCACGACCACGTCCTGTACTTCCAGCCCGGCGGCTCGCAGCTTGTCGATCGCCTCGAACTTGCTGCCGCCGGTCGTCGCCAGGTCGTCGATCACGACAACCCGCTCACCGGGCACATACGCGCCTTCGATCTCCGAGCCGGTTCCGTAGCCCTTGGTCTCTTTGCGCGGATAGATCAGCGCCCAATCGCCCTGCAGACTGATGGCCGTGCCGATGGGAAGCGCAGCATAGGGCAACGCGGCGAGACGGTCGAACGTCAGCGTGTGCAGCACCTCGGCATAGGCGGCGGCCACTTGCGCCAGCAGCGCGGGCGCGGAGATCAGCTGACGCAGATCGAGGTAGATGGGCGATTGCAGCCCCGATTTGAGCGTGAAGTTTCCGAAACGAACACATCCCGTGGCCAGCAGGGCATCGGCCAGCGCCATCGCAGGGGCTGGCCGGCTTTCATTCAACCCGTCTGACGGCGTCCCTGCGGCGCCTTGCCCTGCATGCACCGCGCGCTGGGTGCGCATCTGCTCGACCAACTGGACAGCGACCCGGCGCGGGTCAGCGGCGCGAGAGATCGCCCGGCTCACCGGAACCAGGAGCCCCCACCCGTCGGTGCGCAGACCTGCGCGCAATGCCGCATCCAGCTCGCCACCCTGTACGCCGACGCCGGGCGCGAGGATCCACAGCGCCGACGCGATCTGACGCACGCGATGCAGCGCGGCAGGATGGGTGGCACCGACCACCAGGCCCAGGTTGTCGTGTTCGTTCCAATCGCAAGCCAGACTTGCCACCCGCTCCCACAGCGATCGCCCGCCGCTCCCGGCCAGCGTCAGGTCCTGCAGATCGGCCGCGCCCGGATTCGAAGTCTTGCACAGCAGGAAGACACCCCGCTGTGGATCGGCCAGGAAGGGGGCCACGCTATCGCGACCGAGATACGGGTTGAGGGTGATCGCGTCGGCGCCGAGAGCGGCGAACGCCGACTGCGCGTATGCTTCAGCCGTCGACGCGATGTCGCCGCGCTTGGCGTCCAGAACGACCGGCGCCTCCTCCCGCGCTGCGGCGATCACCTCGCCCAAGACCGCCCAACCATCCGGGCCGAGCGCCTCGAAGAAGGCGGCGTTGGGCTTGTAGGCTGCGGCCAGGCCGCGGGTCGCCTCGATCAACCGCAGGCAAAACCCACGGGCGGCCGCCGCACTCGGCGGAGAGAGATCGGCGGCGTGCGGATCGAGCCCGACGCACAACAACGAGTCGATCCGCCGGGCGCGGGCTTCCAATCGAGCGAAGAAGCCGGTCATGAATCAGGCCTTCCCCAGCACCATGGCCAGCAACGCCATACGGATGTAGAGACCGTACTCCATCTGGCGGAAGTAAGCAGCGCGCGGATCGTCGTCGACCTCCAGGGCAATCTCACCCACGCGCGGCAGCGGGTGCATGACCACCATCTTTTCCTTGGCCAGGCGCAGGGTGTCCGCGCCGATCACATACGCGCCTTTCACCTGCTCATACTCGTCAGGGTTGGTGAAGCGCTCCTTCTGAACGCGAGTGACGTAGAGCACATCGGTTTGCGCCACCACCGGCTCCAGCTCGGCGTACTCGGCCTGAGGCACTCCGGTCGCCCGGATCTCCTCGATGATCTCCGCCGGCATGCGCAGGATGTCGGGCGAAACGTAGTTCAGGCGGACATCGAAGAGCGTGAGCAGCCGCGCCAACGAGTGCACCGTGCGGCCATACTTCAGGTCGCCCAGCATCGTGACGGTCAGGCCGTCTACCTGACCCAGTTCTTCGCGAATCGTGAAGAGGTCGAGAAGCGCCTGAGTGGGGTGCTCGCCGATGCCATCGCCGGCGTTGATGACCGGCTTGCGTGCGTACTTCGCCGCCAAAGCGGCAGCGCCGGTTTCTGGATGGCGCAGCACCACCACGTCGGCGTACGATTCGAGCGTTCGCACGGTGTCGGGCAGCGACTCGCCCTTGGATACCGAGGAGTAGCGCACCTCGTTGATCGGGATCACGCTGCCGCCCAACCGCTCCATCGCCGCAGTGAAGGATGATGAGGTGCGAGTCGACGGCTCATAGAAGAGGTTCGCCAGAATCTTGCCTTTGAGCAAATCGAAGCTGCCGACGCGGCGCACCATCTCCTCCATCTCGTGCGCGACGCCGAAGATGTACTCCAGGTCGCTGCGGCTGAACTGCTTCACGGAGAGGATATCCTTGCCGTAAAACGGGGCATCCTGTTTGTCGCCAAACGGCAGATGCGGATTGGCCTGGCGCAGAGGCGGAACGTGGGTTGTCATGGCAGAGTCTCCTTGGTGTGTAGTCAAGCAAGCACAGAGACACAGGATCGCTGCGCCTGTTGGGCTGCGCCGCGATCCGGCCTCCAAGCTCTTGTCATGCGGCATAGAGATTGCGGCCGGAACCGGGCGTCGCCAGCACCTGGCCGTCGCGATACGCATCCTGCCCACGCAGGACGACCCGCCGTACGCCGCCGCGCACGCGGCGCCCCTCGAACGGCGTCCAGCCGCAGCGCGAGTGCAGCTCGGCCGCGCGAAGCTCCCAAACGGCGTCGGGGTCGACCTCGATCCAGGTCTCTGAATCCGGCGCGGGCAGACCAAAGATGCGCCTTGGGTTGGTCGCCATGCGCGCGATCAGATCGTCCAGCGTCAATCGACGGTCATGAACAGCGGTCAACAGCAGCGGCAGCGCCGTCTCCAGGCCGGGGAAGCCGGGCGGCGGGTCGTCGCCGTCCTTCTCGGCAGCGGTGTGCGGCGCATGGTCGGTGGCAAAGCAGTCGATGACGTCGAGATTGTCCCACAGCGCCTGCCGGTCGGCGGCGGTAGCCAGTCGGGGCCGCACCTCGCCGCGGCCGCCGCCCAGACCCGGAATGTCGGCATCGCTGAGGAAAAGGTGATGGGGTCCAACCTCGCAGGTCACCTTCAGCCCGCGCTCTTTGGCCGCGCGGATCACCAGAATCTCCTCGCGCAGCGAGACGTGCGCCAGGTGCACGGGCCGATCGAAAAGCGCGGCCATCAGGATCACTGCCGCCAGGGTGCGGCTTTCGGCGTGAGCCACGATGGGCGCGCTCGCAGGCCAGGCAGCGAAATGGGCCATCCACAGCGTCATCTCGTCCAGCCGCAGCGGGCCGTAGGTCTGGTCGAGATACATCTTCAGGCCGGGAACGCGCCCGGCAAGCGCCGGCGCGCTCGCGATGTTGTCGGGTCCGGCGCCAAGGTATTGGCCATAGTCGCAGCGAGCCTTACTGACCGCCGCAGCAAGGCTGGCGTCCAGGGTCGCGGCGTCGGTGATCGGCGGCCGCGTGTTCGGCATCGCCAGCACGCTGGTGAAGCCGCCTGCAAGCGCAGCAGACGTGCCGGTGTCCCAATCTTCCTTGTGCGCGCCACCGGGCTCGCGCATATGGACGTGAACATCGATCAGGCCGGGAAGTCTCATCAAACTCATGTGCTATTCGCCTCGCTGGGAGCTGCCTGCCAACCCTCCGTGGAGTAAGACAGGGCAAGAAGGACAAAAAAAGAGAGCCTATGCGGCTCTCCAGGTCAGAACGTTGGGAAAACAGAACGCCCACGGGAGCAGACGCTCCGGGGCGTTGGGCGGCGTAATCGTCGCGGTGCGATCATCGAAAGTGATCCTCCGTTTGTGCGCTGGAATCGGGCAACTCATCGTCCCACCTGCGCCATTGCTTCGGCGGAAGACACACCGATGGGGCGACTCGCGCCGCCCCACCCCAATAGAAGCGATTGTACGCGGCGATCGGACGACTGTCAAATCCAGGTGCGACGCCCGTCCGGTGACGCGGAGCCTGGCCCTGTGCCTCCTGGGGCGCTCATCTCCAGCGCGCGGATCGCCTTGCACGCTGCCGCTGCTCCAAGAGCACTCGGAGACTCAAGAGCTTCTCATCGAGTTCCTTCTTGAGTTTCGCTCGCTCGGCATCGCTCGGTGCGGCGGCCAACCGCTCCTTGAGGACAGCGATCTCCTTCAAACGCTGCACCTCCTCGGGCAGGTAGCCCGCGTTCTTGAGCACCGACCAGGCCATGCGCAGATCCTCGGGCGCGGCGAAGTAGCTGTCCAGGTTCTGCGGCTTGCCCTTGCCAGGGAGATCATCGAACTCACCGCGGGCCATGGCCTCTCGGATCATTTCATCAGCCAACCGATCCAGTGACATATCGCGGGTCGCTCCTGTACGCTCGGGTCGATCATAGCACGGATGGTCCGACGTGGCAAACAACTAAAGTATATAATTCTCATACTATTCATTGATTTGACGCGTGGTCGAGTTTGCGCTACACTTGATCCCGGCTTGAATCTGCCTGCCAGCGATCTGTCTGGGCTCTGCCCGGCGTCTGACCTGTCATTTCGGCGGTTCGACCGCAAGTGGTGTCGTCGAGGGACCTCTATCCACCCGGAGGTGTTGTGATGTCTAGCCTGCGCATTCTTGCTGTCATGTTCCTCGTCACGGCGATGGTTGCATGGGCCGGCCTTCAAGCGGCTCAGGCCGCGCCCCAGGCCCAGGTGCAGGACTGCACCCAACTGCAAAGCCCGACCGAGATACCCTCACCGGGATTGATCAACTTCGATGACCTGGCGAATGGAACGGTCATCCACAACAGCTACCAGCCGACCTTTGGGGTGCGGTTCGAGAATTCCGCCACCACGCGGGCGATCATCTACGGCAGCGAGCCCGCTAAGGCGCGTTCCGTGCCCAATGTCGCCATCAACGACGCGGTGTTCCCGAACACCAGCGCCAATGTGCCGATGCGGATCACCTTCGATGCGCCCAAGACATATGTCGGATTCTACATGGGCAACGGTGAGACGGTGCAGCCGACTGCGCTGCTGACGGCCTACAACGTTGCCGGTGGCATCATTTGCCAGAAGCGCTTCATCAATGTCCCGGAATCGCACACGGCTTTCTTCGGCATCCGCGATGCCACCGGCAGCATTGCCTTCGTGACGCTGGACTACGGCGCCACCTCGCTCAGCGAATCGATCGATGATCTGTACTTTGCGCCGCACACACCGCCGACCCCGACGCGGACGCCCACCGCAACCGCGACGCGCACGGCCGTCCCGACGCGGACGCCCACCGCAACCGCCACGCGCACCGCCGTCCCGACGCGGACACCCACCGCAACCGCCACGCGCACGGCCGTCCCGACGCGGACGCCCACCGCAACCGCCACGCGCACCGCCGTCCCGACGCGGACGCCTACGCGCACGCCGACTGCCACACCGTTTCCAATAGTCGCCTTCCCCTACAAACCGATCGGCTCCTTTGCGCCTCCGCTGCTGTCGCTCGACCTGTCGATTTTCGGCATCGAGATCACCCAGGGCATCCAGTGCTTCGACACGAGCAAGGGTCTGGCCTCCTGCCTGGACAATTCGCTGCCCGTAGTGGCCAAGAAGGACACCACTGCACGCATCTATCTGCGCTACACCGGCGCAGCAAGCGGCATGAGCAATGTGCCGGTGCGGCTGCACATCTTTGCCAACGGCGTCGAATACATCGCCAATGCGACCGGAAAGGCCACGACCACGCTCGATCAGAGCAAGACGGACAGCGCGGACATCTACTTCAACGTGAATTTCTCCAACGACGTGCTGGTGAGCTTCTATGCGGTCGTGGACCCCAGCAACGTCATCGGAGAGACCAACGAGGGCAACAACCGCTATCCGGCGAGCGGCACCATCAACCTCAACTTCCGCAAACGCGACACGCTCAAGACGGTCGGGTGGCGCCTGCGGTATCATCCGAGTGGGTATGGCGGCAATCAGTATGCGGGAGGCTGGGCGGTGAATGGCGGCGCAGCCGACTGGCTGGAACAGATGCTCCCCCTCCGCAACAACGGCATCAACTACGTGGTGAAGAGCGGCTATCTGAATTGGACCACCGGCCTGGGCTCCGGCGACGGCCAGCACGCACTGATCGGATATCTGAACCTGGAGTGGATGAAGGAAAACCTGTTTGCCTTCCTATTCGGCTCAGGGACGCTGACAGGCGCCGATCACGTGTACGGCTGGGCGCCGAACGACGGCTACTCCGGTGGCCACGCGGATATGCCCGTCTATCCCCATGCGGGCGGGTTAGGCGTGGTGGGCATCGGCACCGATCGGCCCGGAACGAACACCGACGACCCGGGCGGAGGCGCCTACATCTTCGGCCATGAGCTGATCCACGACTACAACGTCAAACACACCAATGTCACCGGCGACTGCGGGTCGGATGACGGTAGCTCGGATTTCCCATACTCCTCCGCCAGCATCCAGGAATTCGGCTTCAACCCGATCACTGGCAAGATCTACGATCCAGCGCAAACACACGACCTGATGAGCTACTGCCCGGCCGGCGGCTCCAAGCAAGGCTGGATATCGCCCTTCACCTGGAACAAGATGTTCAATAGCCTGGCGACCTCTGCGCTCAATGCGGCCGCGGCTTCGCCGGAGCAGCCGAATGTCGGCATCTTCTACGAGACCCAGGCCGACCAGTCGCTGATGGTCGCCGCAACCATCTACAATCCGGCCCTGCTGCCGGACAAAGGCGGCAAGCTGGGTGACCTGGCGCGGATCGACGGCGGACTCTCCTACGAGATCCCGATCGGCGATTACACCATCGAACTCCGCAAGGGCGCCACAGTGCTTGCGCAGCGTTCCTTCACCGTCAGCTTCCGCAGCGAATACGCCAGCCACGGCGGCACGCACGGCGGCACAGAAGGCAGCGGAAGCCAGCCGCACGGCGCCAACGGCGATGAGCCGCCGCCCTTCCCGCCGGAGCCCTCCACTCAGGCGGACGTGACCTTCATCATGCCATGGGCGCCGGGCGCCGACACGGTTGCGCTCGTGTACAAGGGACAGGTGCTCGACCAACGTTCGATCAGCGCCAACGCGCCGACGGTGCAGATCACCAATCCGGCCGGCGCGGCGAACTGGCCGGCCGGCACGACCCAGACCCTGGCATGGACCGGACAGGACGCCGACAATGATCCGTTGACCTACTCGGTCTTCTACAGCATTGACGGGGGCGCGACCTGGGTGCTGGTTGCCGACCACCTCACGACCACCTCCACCAACTTTGAGGTGAATTCGCTGGCAGGTGGAACGGACGCTCGCTTCCGCGTGGTGGCGAACGACGGGATCGACGTGGGCTACGACGAAACAGACGGGCCGATCAACGTGCCGAATCAAGCGCCGTTTGCGGTGATCAGCAATCCTGCCAACGGTCAGGACTTCGCGCCTGGCAACCTCGTCGTGATGCAAGGCCTCGCAACCGATATGGAAGATGGCACGCTGCCGGACGGCTCGCTCGAATGGTCGAGCGACAAGCAGGGCGTGTTGGGGACCGGGCCGTCGCTGCCGGTGAACACGCTGCAGCCCGGTCCGCATCTCATCACGCTGACCGCCACCGACAGCCAGGGCAACAAAGCGGCTGCTGCGGTCGGCATCTACATCGGGTCTCGCACCTACCTGCCGGTGCTCATCAAGTAGCAGCAGCACAGGTCTAGCGATTGCTGTAGAATGCCGTGGACGAGGTTCACGGGTGGCCAGAAGGTGATTTGCGCCCGGGCGGAGTAGAAAGCCGGATGATCTCACGCTCGTCAAGGGGTTGATCGAAGCCGGGCACCAGGAGGCAATCGTCGATAGGCGCCATCCTGGGACGCGGACTACCGAGGCGCGTGGCTACGTGGAGCGAGAGCACAAGACAGGCGATGTTGTCAGTGCGGTGGGGTGATAAGGAATCCAATTCACGGAAGACCACCAGCTCCACGAGTCCGCCCATCCCCAACGCCAACGGCGCACAGAAGCGGCCGGTCCGACCATCAGCTTGCCATCGGCCGCGCCGGCACGCGGCTCCAGTCGTGGCCAGGCAGACGTCGATGGAGACGTCGCAGGCCAGAGCGAAGTGACCGGTCAGTAACGCGACAAGCCAGCAGAAAGCGCGGCACGGTCAACCAGTTGGGGATATGGCGGGTGCGCTGATCCTGGACGGCGCTCAGAAGGCCCAACTGGGCCGGGTGTGAGTTGCGGGGCAAGCCTCACTCAGCCCATCGCATCGGCAAGCAAACTGCAGATAGGCACTACACTGGACGACCCCAAAACCAAGCTCTCGCGGCACGCGTGCATAGATGCGCTCAATCTCTGCCAGTTGGCCGTCCGCCAACCGATGGGTGTGCGATTGCGTCAGCCGCCGGGCTTCGGTCCGTGCGCGGTGATATCGTCGCTGCCCCACAGATCGTCTTCCGATGATCGCGGTGGAGTAGCCGCGGGTTACGGAAGACGTTGCGGTAGTCCGCAATGGTCATCGGGTGAGTCATGAGCGGAAGCGCCTCGTCGGTGTTCTGAAGCACCTCCAGAAGGCCCACAACGGCCTCAAATTTCTCAGCGGCCACAAAGCCTTGGGCCACCCGAAGCCCGCAATCGCGGATTTCGTAGTCGTTCCGAGGTGTGTTGGCTGAGCACCTTGTCCAAACCGATCAGCCCGCCCCCGAACCAGGAAGTATGTCTGCCAAGGACCGCAGCGACCGCGCCGATCGCTTTCTCCGCATCCGCTTGGATGCCGACCACCCCGCTCATCGTCCGCAGCGCCCGAGCCCAGGTGCCGTGACCGTGGAAGCGGTCCGGATCGCGGCGCACAATCTCAATCAGCGCGGCCTCTGGACTATCGCCGATCAGACTTTGCGTCTGCAAACCACACGGACAAGCGTTCGGCCGACTGGGACGCACGGTGATATCAGCCCCTGAGGCGAGACTCAGAGCAGCGCACCCACCCAGGCTCTCGGCCAGGCCAAGCACAAAGATACCAAGTGGATCGGCAGGACCGCTCAGTCCCATCGTCAGCATCGGGAGCGTCGTGACGGGGACAGGTTTGTCTGCCGAATCGCACGTTTCCAGGTAGGCAACGACGACGGTACACGGCAGCGCCGTTCATGCCGGTTGAGGCGAGTACGATTGTACGCTGGCTTGCGCGCCGCGTCAGCAGGCACGACCTCGACTGAGCGCCTGATACGTACTTGACAGGAATTTCATGTGATGATATAATCTGCACTAGATGAGATGAATTTCAATTTGCGAACTATCTGGTCAGGCCATATTGCGGAGGGATTCTGTCGAACATGACGCCGACCGCGATCAGCGTTACCACAGCTCCGACCTTCGCTGCCGATCACACCTCCATGCGGCTCTTGCATCGCGTCCTTACCATGTACTACCAGGAGGGCCTGAATCAGGCCGAGGTCGCCGAGGCGTTTGGGCTGTCTACTGCTAAGGTCAATCGCCTGCTCAAACAAGCGCGTGAGCAAGGCATGGTGGAAATCCGCATCCGCACGCCCATGCAGTCGCTTTTCGATCTGGAGGCGCGCCTGCAGAGCCTCTGCGGTCTGCCAGAAGCCGTGGTGGTCCCGCAGGTATCGGAGGATCCGCAGCTCGTGCTGGAGGCTGTGGGCCGGGCTGCAGCGCAATACCTGACGCAACGGCTGCGCGATGGCGATGTGGTCTGCGTCAGCGGCGGCAAAGCGCTCTCGGCGGTTGTGCGCAACGTCGAGACGTCCCGCAGGTTCGACGTCCAGGTTGTGCCGGCCACCGGCGGCGCGCAGGGCCGGCATCAGATCGACGCGAACTACCTGGCCTCGGAACTTGCGCAGCGGCTGGGTGGCACGGTGCATGAGTTGCACGCGCCCGTGATCGTGGACACGGCCGAGGAGCGCGACGCCCTGGTAGGCATCCGCCAGATCAGCTCCGTGCTGGACATGGCCCGCAAGGCGCAGATCGCCGTGCTTGGCATCGGCTCGGTGGCCCCCGGCACCTCCACCTATTTCGAACTGCCGTCGCTGCACGAGGATGATCGCCGCCGGCTGGTCGAGGAGTTCTGCGGCACCGGCGAGTTGCTGGCACAGATCGTGGACCCTCGCGGCCAGCCCTGCGCCCCGGACTACAACTGCCGTGTGGTGGGCATCGGCCTGGACGACCTGCGGGGCATTCCGCTGACGATCGGGGTGGCCGCGACCGTGACGAAGGTGCTTCCCATCATCAGCACGTTGCGTGGGGGGTACCTTAAGACGCTGATCACCGATGAAGTCACGGCGCGCGGTGTGCTGGAACATTGGGAGCAGGATCCCTGCCAGACTGCGCGCACGGAGTGATTCGAGGCTGTGAGGTGCATGGATGAGTGCAAGCGCAACTACGGCGGTTCGTGGGGAGCGAGCGCGCGGCGAACGCGGCGCCGTCATACGCTGGTTGCATCGGGCGTGGAAATATCGTGAGCTCTATCTGCTGTTTCTGCCCGCAGCGATCTTCCTCCTCATCTTCGCTTATGTGCCCTATACCGGGTTGGTCATGGCCTTTCAGAACTTCTCTCCGCGACGTGGTCTCTTGGGGAGTCCGTGGGTCGGACTTGAGCATTTCCAGTATTTGTTCGGCCGGGCCGGTTTCTTCCAGATTCTGCTCAACACGGTGTTGATCAGCTCCTACAAGCTGATCTTTGGTCTCCCGCTGCCGATCATTTTCGCCCTGCTGCTGAACGAAATCCGCCTGATGTCCTTCCGCCGAGTGTCGCAGACACTGGCGTCCTTCCCGCACTTCCTCTCGTGGGTCGTCTACGGCGGCTTGATGGTCATCTTTCTTGCACCAGGCGGCGCGCTGCCGAACACCCTGGCGGCCCTCGGTCTCCAGGACCCCAAGCTGCTCTCCACGCCTGCCACCTTCCGGAGCGTGCTGGTAGTGACGGAGATTCTCAAAGGCTTCGGCTGGAGTGCCATCATTTACCTGGCGGCGATCACGGCCATTGATCCGACCCTCTATGAGGCTGCGATGGTGGATGGCGCCAGTCGCTGGCGGCAGATGTGGCACATCACGCTGCCGGCTATCCGCGGCGTGATCGTGATCCTGTTCATCCTCCAACTCGGCCGTATCCTGGACGCCGGCTTCGAGCAGGTCTTCGTGATGTACAACCCCAGCGTTTACTCGGTGGCCGAGATCATCGACACCTATGTCTATCGCATCGGCCTGGTGAGCGGCCGTTTCAGCCTGGGCACCGCGGTGGGCGTCTTCAAAGGGGTCATCGGCCTGCTCCTGATTCTGACGGCCAATCAAGTGCTCAAGCGGCTGCGCATGCCGACCATCTGGTAGTCTATGGGGAGGTTCTGAGCCATGCGACTGTTTCAGCGACCTACTCACCCTGCCCTACGCGGCCACAACCCGGTTGCCGACGCGCTGATCTACCTGGTCCTGGCGCTGCTGACCGTCGTCAGTGTTGTGCCGATCATCCATGTGCTCAGCGTGTCGATGAGTAACCCGAATGAAGCCGCACAGATGGGTTTGATGCTGTGGCCCAAGGGCTTCACCCTCGACTCCTATCTGTTCGTCCTTAAGGGGCCGGCGTTGCTGCGCGCCTATGGCATCACGATCTTCATCACGGTCGTCGGCACGGCGCTCAACCTCTTCTTGACCGTTACATCGGCGTATGTGATCTCGCGCCCAGATTTGCCCGGCCGGGGCGCGCTGACGGTTTTCGTGGTGGTCACAATGCTTTTCAGCGCCGGCATCATCCCCGGCTATATGCTGATCCGCAACTTGGGGCTGCTGGATTCGGTGTGGGCAATGATCCTGCCGGGCGCCGTGAGCGCGTTCAACGTGATCCTGATGCGCAACTTCTTCCAGGAATTGCCCGAATCCATCATCGAATCGGCGCGCATCGATGGCGCCAGCGAGCTACGTATCTTGGCCCAAGTGGTGGTGCCCCTCTCCGGCCCGGCGATCGCCACGGTGGGCCTCTTCTATGCCGTGGCGCATTGGAATGAGCTCTTCCGCGGTGTCTTCTATATCACAGACTCCACCAAGTGGCCTTTGCAGGTGCTGCTGCGGTCGGTTGTCGTGATGGCCGACCTGAACGAGCTGGGGATGTCCAATCGGGACCTCTATGGGCAGTTGACAGTCAACCAGCTCACCATTCGCGCTGCGACCGTCATGGCGGCCGTCGTGCCGATCGCCGCCCTGTACCCCTTCCTGCAGCGCTATTTCGTCAAGGGCATCGTGCTCGGCGCTGAGAAAGGATGACCAAAGGAGGCAACGATCCAGACAAACTTCTCTGCAATGACCTCAGTTCAAGCTGCCATACTCATCCCAGGAGGAAAGCACCATGAAACGTTGGTTCTCGGTTCTCTGTCTGGTGACCATTCTGTCGATGCTGGTCACCGCGTGCGCGGCGCCGACTCCGCAGATCGTCAAAGAAACGGTGCAAGTCGAGAAGGTTGTGGAAAAACCGGTCGAAAAGGTGGTGGAGAAGCAGGTTGTCCAGACCCAAGTCGTGGAGAAGCAGGTCGAAAAGCAGGTTATAGTGACCGCAACACCCAGGCCTGCGGCAAAGGACGCCAAGACATCACTCAACATCTTTCGCGTCGGCGACAGCTGGGACCCCAAGAACGCCTACCTGCCCCTGATCGAGAAAGCGACCGGGCTCACCCTCTTCTGGCAGGAGATCCCGTCGACAGACTATCTTGAGAAGCGCAATGTGGTGATGGCGAGCGGCAACTACCCGGACGTCATCAACCTGGGGGTATCCGAGGTCGCTTTCCAGCAGTACTACAACGACGGCTTGCTGCTGCCCCTCGACGACTATCTCAAGAAGCACCCCATCGTGTGGAATGCCTTCCCGCCCGAGATCTGGGAGGCGCTGCGTCAGAAGGACGGGAAGATCTACACCATCCCCAGGATGAGCGGCATCTTCCCGCAAACCATCAACTACCGCCGAGATTGGGCGGACGCGCTGAAAATCGAGCAGCCCAAGACCCTGGACGAGTTCCGTGCCTTCCTCCAGGCGGTCAAAGACAAGGATCCGGGTGCTATCGGCAAGGACAAGCTGATCCCCTTTGTGCCCAACCGCCTCTCCGGCGGCAGTGGCCTGGCGTTGACCTGGGTGGAGCCGATCATGGCTGCCTTCGGCACGCCGTGGAATGCCTGGATCCCGTCGCCGCAAGACCCGAACAAGATCGTCTATGCGCCGACCCTACCCGAGTTCAAGGATGCCCTGGTCTATGTGCGCAACCTGATGAAGGACGGCCTGCTGGACCAGACATACCTGGTCTCCAAGGAACGCGGCCTGTTCAAGTACTACGCGGGCACGGTGGCCGCCACCACCGACTGGCCGCAGTTCATCAACCTGCGCCGGGAGGCCATCCAGAACGCCTACAAGGATGCCAAGCCGGTGCTGAACTATATCCCAGGCCTGACCGGCCCCAAGGGAGTCAAAGGCGGCCCGGTGATCACCCCCAACCTGCGCGGCGACAACCAGAGCATGTCGCTGACGATTGCCGCCACTCCAGCAGAGGTCGAGGCATTCTTCAAGATGCTGGAATGGCAGTGGACCGATGGTTACCCGCTGATGACCATGGGTGTGGAAGGTAAGTCCTACGATGTGGTCAACGGGGTTCCCAAGCGCCGCGGCCGCGATGCGATCCTCAAGAACGATCCGCAATACGATCTCTATATGCTGGACCGGCTCTGGCTGGTGGAGCCGCCCAAGTGGTTTGCCTTCCGGCCCGATACACCCTCCTTTGCCGACATCCCGGAGAATGAGATGAAATATGTGCAGGGGGTGCTGAAGGACACGGTGCAGAACTGGGTGATCGTCAACTATGGCATGAACACCAACGACAAGGTGATCCTGGATAATATCACCGACATCCAGGCCAAGACCGAGGAATTCGCCAGCAAGGTGATCCTGAACCCGAACCTCGACGTCAACGCCGAGTATGACGCGTACCTCAAGGCGGTGAAGCAGTCGAAGCTCGACGAGGTCACGGCGAAAGTCAACGAGTTGAACAAGATCAAGGATGTTCAGGCGGCGTGGAAAGCCATGCAAGCCAGTTTCATGAGCTCGATGGAAGCCAAGTAGGGCGCTGAACCTACCCCCTGCCCAAACACGGCCATTCACGAATGGAGCCATGAGTTCATCGATCGGGAGCAACTCCTTCGTGAATTCGTGTGGCATTCGTGGATGGCCACGGGCAGCTCCCATGCTGAGGCAGTGGCGCCATGCCAGATGCCAAAGGATGATCCTTGACCCAGCGCATGGCTCACATCTGTGGGCAACGGAGCGCTCATGCCAACTGACGAATATCACCTGATCGTGGTAGGTGCGGGCAGCGGCGGCGTGGCAGCAGCTCTCAGCGCCGCGCGGCTGGGGTTGCGCGTGCTACTGGTGGAGAAGGCTGACATGCTCGGCGGCAACGCCACGCGCTGCGGCGTCAACTGCTGGGAGCCGGGTGTGGGCGGCACCGGCATCCCCTTCGACATCTACAAGCGGCTCAAGCGCCTGCCACTGGCCGTGGGCATTTACAGCTTCGGCCGGCATTTCATGTGGCAGCGGCCTGATGAGCCGATCGCTTTCCCTGGCGGGGAGCAGGTGGTGGATCCCACGAAACGCTACCTGGATTCGTTGCTGCGCCACGGGACACGAAACCTCTCGCGCGACGAAGCGCTGGCATATCGTCGGGAAAAATGGCATGGCGTGCTGTTCGAGCCGGATCTGTGCGCCCAAGTGATGGAGGAGCTGCTGGCGGAGACCGGACGCTGCACGCTGCTGAAGAATACCGCCTTCACCCGCGTTATCATGGACGGGCGGCGCATCGCATCGCTGGAGCTCTCCGGCGGCCAACAGGTCAGCGCGCCGTTCTTCGTTGACAGCACAGCGAACATCCACCTCGCCGCGGCGTGCGGCTGCGAAACGATGTTGGGCCAGGAGAGCCGGGCGACCTTCGGCGAATTCAACGCGCCGGATAACCCTAACGACCGTCTCAACGGCGTCACCCTGATCTATCGGGCTACGCCAACCACGATACCGGGCGTCGAACCGGTACCACCGGACATCCCAGAAGCCTGCTGGTGGGCGCCCAAATTCCCAGTGGCCGCGATCAACCACTATCCCAGCGGCGATCTCAACATCAACATGCTGCCGACGATGGAAGGCCGCGAGGCGTTTGACATGGGGTTCGATGTAGCCTATGCCGAATGCACGCGCCGCGTCTACGCCCATTGGCATCACAACCAGATGGCTTTCCCGGAGCTCCAGGGGTACCGACTGCTGCGAATAGCGCCCGGCCTGGGTGTAAGAGAGACGCGGCGGGTGGTCGGCCGCGCCATCCTGACCCAGCACGACCTCATGGCGGGACTGAACCGCCAGGAGCACGCCGATATCATCGCCATCGCCGACCACGCCATGGATACCCACGGCGCCAGCACCGGCCGCGCCGGGACACGCGAGCACGATCAGCCCTACGGCGTGCCCTATCGCTGTCTCCTGCCGCGTGACGTGGACAACCTGCTGGTCGCCTGCCGCGGGGCCAGCTTCAGCTCGGTCGCCGCGTCGAGTTGCCGGCTCTCCCGCACCATGATGCAACTGGGCCAGGCCGCGGGCACGGCCGCTGCACTCGCCCTCGAGCACGAGGTAGATTTGGCCGATGTGCCGCCGGCCGCGCTGCAAGATCGGCTACGAGACCAGCATGTGTCGCTCGAATGGCCCATGCCGGCTCAACTCGTATCACATTTGATGAACGAAGATGAGGACTCGCAAAGATGAAGAACTACGTCGAGGGGAAGGTCGCCATCGTCACTGGCGGGACCAGCGGCTTCGGCCTGGAAACCGCCCGCGCGCTGCTGGCGATGGGCGCCGAGGTGGTGATCACCGGCCGGGACGAAGACCGCCTGGCGAGAGCTGCGCGAGAATTGGGAGCAGAGAGTCTGCTCGCTGTGCGCGCCAATGCCACAGAGACCTCACACTGGCAACACGTTGTCGACACGACTGTCGCACGCTTCGGTCGCATCGACGTACTGGTGAACAACGTTGGCGCCGGCGTCAAGATCGCGCCGTTGGAAGAACAGTCGGACGAACAGATTGAAGCGTCGCTGGCGATTAACCTCACCAGCGCCATCAAGGGGTGCCGCGAGGTCATCCGGGCCATGAAGCCGCAGGGCCGCGGGCACATCATCAACATCTCCAGCGTTTGCGCCAACCACGCGTGGCCGGGCTGGACGGTGTACTCGGCCGCCAAGGCAGGCATCGTGCTCTTCACCCGTTGCCTGCACCTGGAGATGGCGGCGTGGGGCGGCAAGGCCACCACCGTGATCCCAGCCGCCGCCATCACTGGATTCAAGGCCGCGGCCGACATGCCGGCCACGTGGCCCGCTGGTTTTCCCACGGCTGCCGATTTCGCGCGCACCATCGTGCAGGCGATAGACGTGCCCGACAACTGCGTCATCGAAGAACTCACCATCTGGGGCACTGAGCAGGTCAAGACCCTCAGCCCGTATTGAGGCCAGCGATGAACGGCAAAGAACGCGTCCGGGCGGCCGTCGCGCGCCGGCCAGTGGACAAGATTCCACTCGGGCTCTACGCGGTGGACCACGACACGATCAGCCGGGTGATCGGCCGGCCGACCATCGTGCGCAACCAGATCGAGATGGCGATTGCCTTCTGGGAGGGCCGCCACGCCGAAGTGGCTCAGCAATGGGTGACGGATCTGGCCGACTTCTACCGCCGGCTGGATTGCGTGGACATCATCACCTGCCGCGACGCCATGCTCATGCCCCCACCGGACGTGCACATGTCACCGCTGATGTGGGTGAACCCGCGCTACGACCGCCGCGAGCTGCCAGTACCCAGGCGCGTCGCGCCGGATCGCTGGGAAGATCGGGACGGCCGGGTCTACCAGGCCAACTACGAGGCCAACGAGATCATCTGCGTCCACGACCCGCTGCTCGCTTCTCCACCGACGTTCACCGCCGCGCAGTTTGCGGGGCCGACTCCGGAGCTCGCGACGCCAGATCCAACCGTCTTTGCAGTGCTTGATCAGATCGTCGCGACCTTCGGCGCGGAGAAGTACATCGTCGGTCCCAACGGCGGCAGCCTGATCATCTCCTTGCTGGGCGGCTACGAAAGTGGGCTGATGCTGCACGTCGAGCAGCCTGAGGTTATCACCGCGTACAACCGCCGGCAGGTCGTGATCCAGAACCGGCTCGATCCGTACTTCATCCGTCCAGGCTGCGACGCATCACTCATGGACACCGACATCGGCGGTACAGCCGGGCCGATCATCTCGCCCAGGATGTACCGCGCCCTCTACGTGCCCTATCTGACACAGCGCATCGCCCACATCAAAGACCTTATCCCGCAGATGATCATGCACAACTGTGGCAACACCCTCCCCCTGATTGACCTGTTCATCGAGGCCGGGTTCGACTGCTACCAGTCGCTACAGACGACGGCCGGCATGGAGATCGGACTGCTCAAGGCGCGCTTCGGGGAGAGGATGGCCTTTTGGGGCGGCGTGCCACTGGAGCTGCTCATCGCGGGGACGGCCGACGAAGTGCGAGCTGCCGTGCGGACAGCGCTGGAGCGCGGCGGGCCGACCGGGTTCATCCTCGGCCCCAGCCAATCCATCGCCCGCAACACCCGCTACGAGAACTTCATGGCGATGCTGGACGAGTTCGAGCGGCTACGGGGCCGGTATGTCTGAGATGGGCGATCAGTGATGGCTGACATGCAGAGCAATGTGGTAGTGTACACGGCCACAGCCGGCGGCGTTGTCGCCAGCGTGGCCGCGGCGCGGGAAGGCGCGACGGTCATGCTCGTCGAGCCGGGGCGGCATCTGGGTGGTATGCTGTCGGGCGGGCTGGGGCACTCTGACGTGTTGGGGCAGGAGCAGATCATCGGCGGCATAGCGGCCGATGTGTATCGGCGCATGGCGCGCCGATACGGGCGGAAAGACGCCAAAGCTGCGTTTGACTTCGAGCCGCACGTGGCCGAGGACACGCTGAGGGAGCTGCTGAGCGAGGCCGGCGTGCGTGTGGTGTTCGACGAGCCGATCGAATCTGTGACGAAAGATGGCGCGCGTATCGCGGCCATGGAAACGCGGAGCGGCGCGACGTTCACCGCGCAAGTCTTCGTGGATGCCGGCTATGAAGGCGATCTCATGGCAAAAGCGGGCGTGCGCTACACCGTGGGCCGCGAAGGACGTGCCAGGTATAGCGAATCGCTGGCGGGCCGCACCGAGCTGCTGCCGGGACATCACCAATTCAGGTTCGCTGTCTCGCCGTGGCGCGATGGTTCCCTGTTGCCATTCGTCGTTCCGCAAGAGAACCTCGCGGCGACCGGCGAGGGTGACGGCAAGTTCCAGGCGTACTGCTTCCGCCTGTGCCTGACAGAACGCACCGAGAACCGGATCCCCATCCCCGAGCCGAATCGTTATGATCCCGCCGACTACGAGCTGCTCCGGCGTTATTTCATCGCCGGCGGCGACGGCGTGGCGAGCCCCCTCGGTATCGCGCGTCTGCCGAATGGCAAGTGCGATGTCAACAGCAACGGCCCCGTCTCCACCAATCTGCTGGGCGCAGCCTGGGAATATCCCGAAGCCACCGCCGAGCGCAGGCGCATGATCTGGGAGCAGCATCGGCGTTGGGCACACGGATTGATGTGGTTCCTGCAAGACGATGCCAGCGTACCTGCGAAACTCCGTGACGAGGCGCGAACTTGGGGCTTGTGCAAAGATGAGTTCACTGACACCGATGGCTGGCCGCATCAACTCTACATTCGTGAAGGCCGGCGGATGTTGGGCCAGACCGTGGTCACTCAGCACGATCTTCAGGAGCAGCGTACCAAACCCGACAGCATCGGGTTGTGTGGCTACAACCTTGACATCCGCGAAGTGCAGTGGGCGAGCATCCGCACCTTCGACTTCAGCCGGCAGGAGCGGCTGCGCAGAGACCCGAACGCGGCCGATCAGGTCTTCATGGAAGGCTACCTCAGTCAGCCCGTGGAGCCGTGGCAGATACCCTATCGGGCCCTGACGCCAAGGGCCGCCGAGTGCAATAACCTCCTTGTGCCCGTTTGTCCCTCCATGAGCACCATCGCCTAAGCCAGCTTCCGCATGGAGCCGGGCTTCATGATCGCCGGTCATGCAGCGGGGACGGCGACGGCTTTGGCTGTCAGAGAGGGCAGGCCGGTGCAGGCGATTGACATCGCCGCGTTGCAGGCCGCTCTGCGCAGACAAGGTCAACTTCTGCACCTATCTGATGAGGGAGATCGATGAAGGCACGGAGCTATCGCGACATAGACTGGCCGCGGCTGCGCTCGCGCTATGCGTCCTGGTGGCGGGGCGAGCTGGACACCCCGCTCTTCTACATCGCCACCCAACCGCACGTGGCGCTGGAGCCGCGGCCGCAGGAACATGAAGCGGTGAAACGCTGGTTCATGGATCCGGAAACGCGCATTTCGCGCGAGGTGGCCCTGAACCGCGGTCGCTGGTTCTACGCCGATGGCTTCCCGACCATTGACATCGGCCGCATCAACATCGGTCAGGCTGCGTTCTGCGGCTGCCCAGCGCATTTCGCTAACGAGACGATCTGGCTCGATCCACTGCTGGACTCCTGGGATGGCTGGGAGGAAAAGATCCGCTTCGACCCCGCCAACGAGTTGTGGCGCATGACCGTGGCCCAGGCGCACTTGGCGGTCGAGATGTCCGCTGGCGAGATGGCGATCACCACTCTCGGCGGATTCGAAGGGGTGCTGGACAACCTGGCCACGGTACGCGGGGTCGAAAACGCGCTGACAGATGTCCTTGACCATCCAGAGCATGTGCTGGCCCTTGAGCGCCGGTTCCTGGACGACTTCCGCACGATCTATTTCACACTGCACGACATCATCAAGGACAACCCGTGCGGGATCACCACCTGGAATCGGGCGTTGATGACCGAAGGTCCCGTCCACTGCATGCAGAGCGACTTCTCGTGCATGGTCTCGCCTCGGGCGTTCCGCCGGCTGGGCAAGTGGTATCTGGAGGAGCAGGCGAGTCTGTTCGCCAACGTGCTCTATCACCTGGATGGCACCAATGCGCTGCAACATCTGCCGATGCTGTGCGAGATCACGAAGCTCGACGGTATCCAGGTCGTTTACCAGGTGCCCCACGGCAAGCGCATCACCGGGCTGATGGACAGTTGGCGGCAGATCGCGGCCGCCGACAAGCGCATCGAGCTTTGGGCGCAGAATCCTCAGGAACTGGCAGATGTGTTGCCGTTTCTCGAAATGCGACCACCAAAAGGTATCAAGCTGAATCTGTTTCCCCAGGATCGCGAAACGGCCGATGCGCTGGTGGATGGCATCGCACGGTTGGGCTATCCGCTCGAATGAGACAGGGCGAGAGCGAATGATGGGCGATCTTCTTCTCGGAATTGACGCGGGGCTTACGGCGATCAAGGCGGTGCTTTTCGACCTTACCGGGCGGACGCGGGCGGTGGCGCGCGTCGCCACGCCGCTGTCGGTCGCGGCAGACGGTCGATCCGAGATTGACATGACCAGTCAGTGGGGAGCGACCTGTCAGGCGATCCGCTCGGCGCTCGGCCAGGCGGGGACGCGCGGGGAGCAGATCGCGGGCGTTGTCGTGAGTGGCCACGGCAACGGTGCATACCTGTTGGATCGCGACGGCGTGGCGCTGGGGCCAGCGATCAGCTCGATGGATCACCGGGCTTTGTCCCTGGTGAATGCCTTCTCTGCCCCGACACGCACCGCGCTGCGTGACCTGACGTTCCAGACGCTGTGGAGCGGCCAGCCGGGCATGATCTTGCGCTGGCTGCGCCAGCACGATCCGGCCCGCTATCGGCAGATTGGCTCGGTGCTCTTCTGCAAGGATTGGCTGCGCTACTGCCTGACGGGTGCGCTGGCCACTGACACCACCGACGCCAGCGCATCCGGCCTCTATGCCATCGGGTCGCGGGCCTTCGATCCGGCGATCCTCGATCTGCTGGAGATCCCGGAGGCGCACGCGTGGCTGCCCCAGGCACAGACCAGCCACCAAGTGATCGCCGGGGTGCGGGCCGATGCGGCACGGCTGACCAGTCTGGCCGTCGGCACGCCCGTGGTCGCGGGGTTGTTCGACGTCACCGCCAACGCGCTCGGTGCCGGACTCGCGGACGAAGGGCGGTTCTGCGCGGTCGGCGGGACGTGGAGCCTGAACATCGGCCTTAGCCGCCGGCCGCGCATCCCGGCCACCATTCGCCAGTGTACAATCTACGCCGACGCGTCGCTCTACAGCAACATCGATTCGAGCGCGACCTCGGCGGTCAATGTGGCGTGGTTCCTGCGCCGGGTTTTCAGCGACCATGTGACCTATGTGGACTTCGAGCATGCACTCGTCGAATCCCGACCGACCGACGCCGCGCCGCTCTTCTTGCCGTTCGTCTATAGCGGGCTGCGAGATGATGATCCGGGCGGCAGTTTCCTCGGTTTGCGCAGCTCACACGGCCGCGATGATCTCCTGCGGTCTATCGCGGAAGGGATCGCGTTCGCGCATCGCTATCACATCGCGAATCTGCGCCGCGAGGGGTTGACCGGCGACCGGGTGCTCTTCACCGGCGGCGCCAGCCGCAACCGACCGCTGTGCCAGATCCTGGCGGATGTCCTGCAACTGCCGATCACAACACCGGCGGCCGAAGAGACGGGCGCGTCAGGCGCCTGCATCGTGGCCGCAGTCGGCATCGGAGCCTTTGCCAGTATTCAGACGGCGGCCGGCCAGATGGTTCATGAGCGGGAATCGTTTCCCCCTGATGCGATCCGCGGGGAGATCTATTGTCGAAGGTACGAGCGTTTTCGCGCCGCGGTAGATTGGTTGAGCGATCACAAGGAAATGCACACTGTCGCCAACGCGTGCGAGTAGGGAGGTTCATCAGCATGGACTTGGGTCTGAAAGATCGCGTCGCCCTGGTGACCGGCGCGCCGTGTGGTCTGGGCCGCGCCACCTGTCTCGCCTTTGCCGCTGAAGGCGCACACGTAGCCGTACATCACTTCGACAAGCGCGACGAAGCAACCGGGCTGTGCCGCCACCTGAGCGAGCGCTTTGGTGTGCGGTCGGCCCCCATCTATGCCGACATCACCCAGGAGGCCGACTGCGAGGCGCTGTTCGACGCAGTCGTCGGTGAGTTTGGCCATGTGGACGTCCTCGTAAACAATGCCGGCCTGTGGCCGACCGCCTTCGTAAAGGATATGACCCGCCAGGAGTGGGATCACACCGTCGCTGTGAACCTGACCGGGCCGTTCATGCTTGCGCAGCGCATGGTGTGGCACCTGCTGACGACCGGGCGGCCCGGCCGGATTGTCAACATCGTCTCACAGGCAGCGTTTCAGGGCGCCACGTCGGGCCACGCGCACTATGCCGCCGCCAAGGCGGGGCTGGTGAATCTGACGGTATCGCTGGCACGCGAGGTTGCCCCTCACGGCATCCTTGTGAACGCGGTGGCGCCGGGCATGATGGAGACCCCCATGTCAGCCGATGCGCTACGCGAGCGCGGGGAGGCCTACCTGGAACGCATTCCCCTCGGTCGCATCGCCCAGCCCGAGGAGGTGGCGGCTGTGGTGGTCTTCCTGGCCTCCGACAAAGCCAGCTACATGACCGGCGCCACGGTGGATGTGAGCGGCGGGATGCTGATGCGATAAGGAATAAGGAGTCGCAGATAATGGTTAAGTTCGATTTCGCCGGCAAATCGGTGCTGGTGACCGGCGCGGCCGGCGCCATCGGCAAAGGCATCGCGGCCGAGTTCTGCCGCAGCGGCGCAACGGTGTTCATCACCGATCTGCGGGCGGATGCTGTTGCTGCTGCAGTGGCTGAGCTGGCCGCTGACGGGCTGGTGTGCTATGGCCTGGCAGCCGACGTCACGCAGGATGACCAGGTGCGAGCAGTCGTCGCGGCTGCATCTGAGGCGGGGAAAGGACGCGTTGACATTCTGGTCAATGTCGCGGGGATCGTCGGACAGGGCAAGGTGGAAGAGATCAGCGAAGCCGACTGGGAGCGCATCTTCTCGGTCAACTGTAAGGGGACTTTCCTCGTCACTCGCGCAGTCGTCCCGCTGATGAAGGCGCACAGCTACGGCCGCATCGTCAACTTCTCATCCAAATCCGGCAAGACGGGCTCGGCGCTCATGAGCCATTACTCGGCGGCCAAGGCGGCGATCATCGGCTTCACACAGGCGCTGGCCTACGAGCTGGCCGACAATGGGATCAACGTGAACTGCGTCTGCCCCGGCATCACCGAGAATACCGGCGTCTGGAGCGCGGTCTCAGCCGGCTACGTCGAAAACCTGCACCTGCCAGTGGAGCAGGTCGTCAAGCAGTTCACCGCCAAGGTGCCGCTCAAGCGGCTGGCCCGGATCGAGGATGTGGTGGCTGTGACCTGCTTCTTGGCCTCCGCCGGCGCAGATTACATGACCGGACAGGCCGTCAACGTCACCGGCGGCCGCGAAATGCATTGAGGAGCAGATCATGTGGAGCAAAACCCAAGTTGCCAAGACCATTGACCATGCCGTCCTGAAACCGTTCGCCACCGATCAGGAGATCATCGCCGCCTGCAAGCTCGCGAAAGAATACCACATCGCCAGCGTGTGCGTGCGGCCGACCGATGTGCCTTTGGCGGCTCGCGAATTGGCCGGCAGCGATGTCGTGCCATCGGTCGTCATCGGCTTCCCGCACGGCGCCAACCTTCCTGAGGTGAAGGCGCTCGAAGCGCGGCTGGCGATTGCGGACGGCGCGGTCGAGCTGGACATGGTGATGAACATCGGCAAGTTCCTGTCGGGCGACCTCGACCATGTCCGTCGCGACATTGCGGCGGTGGTGGCCGAAGCCAAACCGCACGGCGTACTCGTCAAAGTCATCCTGGAGACGTGCTACCTCTCGCTGGAGCAGGTCGCCGCGGCGTGCAAGATCGCGGAGGCGGCCGGCGCCGACTACGTCAAGACCTCCACCGGCTTCGGCGACGGCGGCGCCACGCCGGAGGTGATCGGCGTGATGGTGCAGACGGTGGGCCAGACGATGGGCGTAAAGGCGTCGGGCGGGGTGCGCTCCTACGCCACGGCCGCAGCCTACCTGGATCAAGGCTGCACGCGGCTGGGCGCGACAGCGACCCAAGCCATCGTGGACGAGGCGCCCGCATGACGGCCCAGGCGACGATGCAAGCGGTGGTCTTCCATGCGCCCGGCGACGTCCGCGTCGAGTCCCTCCCCCTGCCGGCGTGCGGCGACGATGAAATCCGGGTCAAGGTGGATGCGTGCGCGGTCTGCGGCACCGACCTGAAGTCGTTCTTGAACGGCAACCCGCGAATCAAAGCGCCGCTGACCATGGGCCACGAGTTCACCGGCTTGATCGAAGCCGTCGGCGCGGCCGTGCCGGGATTCAACCTGGGCGAGCGGGTGGTGATGGCGACCTCGATCTCGTGCGGCGAGTGCTACTGTTGCCGTCGCGGCTGGCCTAACCTGTGCATCAATCTTGCGCCGATGGGCTTCAGCTACGCGGGTGGCATGGCCGAGTACGTCACAATCCCGGCGCGGGCAGTGCGTAACGGCCACGTGGTCAAGGTGCCGGCGGGCATCCCGGCCGTCTGCGCGGCGCTGGCCGAGCCGACAAGCTGCGCGGTGAATGCGGTCGAGAATTGCGGTATCGGCCCCGGCGACATTGTCGTGGTGATTGGGGGCGGGCCGCTCGGCATCTTGAACGCGTGCGTGGCCAAACTATATGGCGCAGCCAGGGTGATCCTTTCGGGCCGCAACACGACGCGACTGAAGCAGGCTGCAGCGTTCGGCATCGATGTGCTGGTCAATCCGCAACAGACTGATCTGCACACAGCTGTGCTGGCCGAAACCGGCGGCATCGGCGCAGACGCAGTCATCGTGGCCGCGCCCGCGGCCGAGCCGCAGGAGCAGGCGATTGGATTGGTGCGCAAGCGCGGGGTTGTGTGCCTGTTCGCCTCCCTGCCTGCCGGCAAGAGCACCCTGTCGCTCGACAGCCGGCCCATCCACTACGGCGAACTAAAGATCGTCGGCTCCAGTGACTCCAGTCCGCGGCAGGTTGAGGCGGCCGTGGCACTGATCGGCAGTGGCCGCTGCTCGGTCAGCGGCCAGTTCCCGGCCGAGAAGCTGGTGACGCACCAGTTCGGTCTCGATGGCATCCACCAGGCATTCGGGCTGATGCAACGCGGCGAGGCTCTGCGGGTAGTCCTGCAGCCCGCGGGAGAGGGTGTCAGCGCATGAAGCTAGTCGGGATCGGCGATTTGTTCGTGCCGTGTTGGGCTATCAGCCGGGGCTTTGCGGAGCTAGCCGCGTACGGCGTGCAGGTGGAAACCGTCGAATGGCGGTTGGATGGTTTCGACCAGTTGCAGGCCATCAATCTGCAAGTCGAGCAGCGCGGGAGCGATGCGGTGGAGCCGCCCGCAGAGATCTTCGCGGCGAGCGCAGAAGCCGAGATCCTCATCACGCACTTCTGCCCGGTAACCCGGCGGCTGATCGATACCTGTTCGCGGCTGAAGGTCATCGGGGTGTTACGCGGCGGCTTCGAGAACGTCAACTTCGCCTACGCCAGAGAGCGCGGGCTGTTGGTCTTCAACACACCGGGCCGCAACGCCGACGCGGTCGCCGACTTCACCGTCGGGATGATCATCGCGGAAGCGCGTAACATCGCCCGCGGGCACCACGGCCTGAAGAACGGCGAGTGGATCCGCACCTATCCCAACTACCAGCACATCCCCGATCTGCCTGGTCGTACCGTGGGCCTGATCGGGTTGGGCGAGATCGGGCTGAAGGTTGCAAGGCGACTGAGCGGCTTCGACGTAACGGTATTGGGCTATGATCCCTACGCCAATACGACCCTGGTTGCGCAATACGGCGTACATCTCGTCGGCCTGGACGAGCTGCTGACCGCCGCGGACTTCGTGTCCCTCCACGCCCGGCTGACTGCCGAGAACCGGCGACTGATCGGGGCGCGCGAACTGGCCATGATGAAGCCCACTGCCTATCTGATCAACACCGCCCGCGCCGGTCTAGTGGACGAAGATGCGCTCTATCAGGCCTTGAAGGAAGGGCGACTTGCCGGCGCCGCACTGGATGTCTTCGAGAAGGAGCCGCCCGGCCTAGAGCACCCGCTGGTCATGCTGCCCAACGTCACCGTCACGCCCCACATGGCCGGCGGGTCGGTGGACGCCTTCGTCAACAGCCCCAAGCGGCTCGCCGCGGACATGGCGCGACTCTTCGATTGCCCCGAAACTGTGCGGTATCTGCTCAATCGGGACAATCTAGCGGCATTCAAGGGAACTCCGGTAGCACATCGGCCGTCGAAGCACGGCATTGACCCAGAAGCAAGCTTGATCGCAGCTTTGCAACCCCAGGCGCTAGACACTTGATCTGTGCGGTAGCTATGGCTTACAGTACCCCGAGCCCATATCGCCTGGGGCTGGGACACACAGACCGCTGCCAAAATGGCGGCCTTTGCCCCCGGTATCCAGGGCAATCGGCTACGGGCCGCCCTGATTTCGCTTTCCCAGCTGATCGTCTGATCAAACTATCGGACCACTTGCGGCAAGCGTCGAAACAAGCCACGGAGCGCCAGGTGGCCTGCCTGGCGCCGGTGCGATTCTCACCGGCGGTCATTGGAGGGAAACGAGGGCCTGGGTCAGCAGCTCCTTGAGCACCGCGGGGTTGCCTTTGCCGCGCGTTTCGCGCATCACCTGGCCCATCAACCAACCGAACAGCTTCTCCTCGCCGCCGCGATAGCGCGCGACCTCGGCAGGATACTGCTGCAGCACGCTGTTTACGGCAGCGGCCAGGGCGTCCGCATCGCTGACCTGCGCCAATCCCAGCTCGGCCACGATCTCCGGCGCGCGGCGCCCGGTCTCGAACATCACGCTGAAGACCCTCTTGGCGCTGTTGAGGTTGAGCATTCCGGCGTTCACCCATCCCAGTAGCTCGGCGAACGCGTCCGGTGCAATCTTGACCGCTTCAATACCAATCCCCGCTGCATTGAGCAGCCGAAAAAGCTCGCCGGTCACCCAGTTGGCCACGGTCTTCGCAGACAGCGCCGGACCGGGTGGGGGCAGGCGAGGGGAGGCGCCTCGCGCACCGGGACCGGCGTCTGGAGCCGATCCCGCCCTGACGACTGCTTCGAAGTACTCGGCGATAGGTCGTTCATCGGCCAACACACGGGCTTCGTTCAGGTCGAGACCCCATTCCTGGACGAAGCGTGCGACCTTGGCGTCGGGCAGTTCAGGCATGCGCGCGCGGATCGCGTCAACCCAGACCGGATCCACCATCAGCGGCGGCAGGTCAGGCTCGGGAAAGTAGCGATAGTCATCGGCGGTTTCCTTGGTTCGTTGGACCACCGTGCGGCCATGCTGATCGTCCCAGCCCATCGTCACTTGCACCACCCGCCCGCCTGCCTCCAACAGCCCAATCTGGCGGGCGACCTCGTAGCCGAGCGAGGCGGTGACCGCCTTGAAGGAATTGAGATTCTTGACCTCGACCTTCGTGCCGAAGGCCGTCGCGCCGGCGGGCCGCACGCTGACGTTGGCCTCGCAGCGCATGGCGCCTTTCTCCATGTCGGCAGCGCTGACCCCCAGGTAGCGCAGAATGCGCTGGAGCCTGGTCAGGTAGGCGTGCGCCTCCTCCGCCGAGCGCAGATCCGGCTCGGTGACGATCTCCAGCAGCGGCACGCCTGCCCGGTTGAGGTCGACCAGGCTGGCCTCGCCCGTGTGCATCAGCTTCCCGGTGTCCTCTTCCAGGTGTGCGCGGGTGATCCCGATGCGTTTGAGACGGACCTCACCTTGATCCCTGACCTCGATATCGATCCAGCCGCCATGGCACAGCGGCAGCTCGTACTGGCTGATCTGATACCCCTTCGGCAGATCGGCATAATGGTAGTTCTTGCGGGCGAAAACCGCCTCCGGCCCGATCGAGCAGTTCAGGGCCAGTCCCGCCAGGATCGTCTTCTCGACGGCTGCGCGATTGATCACCGGCAGCACGCCGGGCAACGCCATGCACACCGGGCAGACGTGTGTGTTGGGCGGCGCGGAGGCGTAGTCCGCGCTGCACGAGCAGAACATCTTGGATTGGGTCAGGATCTGGGCGTGGACTTCCAGCCCAATGATCGTCTCGTAAATCGTCATGATCTTTCCCAGCATGGTCGATGCGATCAGGCAGTTGGTTTCCGCGCGCATACCACCAAACGCGCCCTATCGCCCGGCACGAGCACGCCGCCGTTCAAGGTGTCGTTGAACTCGTGGCGGGGCCAATCTGTGTGCGCTCCTCGACCAGGGCGAAGAGCCGC
This sequence comes from uncultured Anaerolineales bacterium, assembly GCA_964423545.1. Classification (GTDB taxonomy): domain Bacteria; phylum Chloroflexota; class Anaerolineae; order CG2-30-64-16; family CG2-30-64-16; genus JALOOE01. The sequence goes on from CAYRFV010000031.1 coordinate 28,711, forward strand.
GCCTGCACTTCGGCGTCGTCTTCCAGGCGCAGGCGGATCGCTTCCTGGGGGCAGGCGGCGGCGCAGCGACCGCACCCTTTGCACACCTCACCGATGACCGCCCGGCCCCCCTCCAGGCGGATCGCGGCCGCGTGGCACAGATCGACGCAGGCGCCGCAGCCGGTGCAGTCCGGGCTGACCTCGACGGACAGCCCCGGCAGGCGCAGCACCGAATCCTCGAACTGGCGCGGACCACTGCGCAGGCTCTTGCGCACCGTGCAGCAGCAGTCGCAGCAGAAGCAGACCGCCAGCATCCGGCTGTAATCGATGCCGAGCAGCTCCGCATCGTACGCCGCATGGACAATCATCGGCGTCAGGCCCAGGGCCACGGCGCGCTGCGCGTGGGCCAACGCTTCGTCCGGCGTGAGCGAACGGCTCAGCTCGGGATTGATCTGGCCGGCCGCATCCCCCAGAAAGAGGCAACCCAGGTCGCGCGGGTAGGCATGGCAGTGCTCGCCGCGGCGACAGAGGCATTGGTTGAGCACCACATGGCGGCTCGCGCGAGCCACCAGCGCTGCGAGCAGATCGGAGGGCAGCGCCACGCTCTCCGCGCCGTCGATCACCCGGTTGATCGGGATAATGATGTGGCGATTGTGGTCGGGACTGACATCGACATGGATGAAGCGGCCCAGCACAGGCTGCTGCGCAGCCCAGTTCTGCACCTTGCCGAACGGCCACAGCATCATGTGGAGGTCAAACGATCGCTTCGATCGCCCCATCGTCCATCGCCCCTCGCGTGCCCGCTGCCTTCGCCGTCTCTGCCTCAACCATGCCTTCTGACGAACCGCCGCATTCGTTCCAACGCTTCTTCAATCTGATCCTGGGCGGTGGCATAGCACATGCGCACGTACCCCTCGCCGCCCAGTCCGAACGCCGGACCGGGGATGCACGCCACGTGTTCTTCATCCAGCAGTGTCATGGCAAACTGGTCGGACGTCATGCCGCTGATGCGGATATCAGGGAAGGCGTAGAACGCGCCGCGCGGCTCGAACGTCCGCAGGCCGATGTTGTTCAGGCCCGCCACCAGAAGCTTCCGGCGCACATCGTACGACTCGACCATGGCCAGCACCGCCTCCTCGGCGGCCGGGTCGGTCAGCGCCGTAATTGCGGCCACCTGCGCGGTCGTGGGTGCGGACATGATCGTGTACTGGTGTATCTTGCGCATCGCGGCCAGGATGTCGGCCGGTGCAAGCGCGAAGCCGAGGCGCCAGCCGGTCATCGCGTAGTCCTTGGAGAAGCCCCCGATGATGACCGTACGGTCGCGCATGCCGGGCAGGCTGCTGAAAGTCGTGTGCTGGCCGCCGTGGGCGTACGTCAGCCGGTCGTAGATCTCGTCGGAGATGACCAACAGGTCGCACCGGCCAGCCACTGCGGCGACCTCCAGCATGCGCTCGCGATCCAGCACTGCGCCGGTCGGGTTGTTCGGATAGTTGATGAGGATCGCCTTCGTGCGAGGGGTGACGGCGGCCTCGATCTCCGCGCCGGTCACCTGGAAGGTCGTATCGACGCGCGTCGCAATGGGGATCGGCGCGCC
>CAYRFV010000032.1:0-4856 GCA_964423545.1 uncultured Anaerolineales bacterium
ATAGACTCCGTCGCCGTCCACCACCGACGGATCAATCGCCGTGCTTTTGATGACCGCGCCCTCGGGCGCCAGGTTGCCGGCCATGAAGGTGACGGTGCTGGTGACGCCGCGACTGCGCGCTCGGACCGGCGGCATGATCACATCATCGGGATCCACGCCATCCAGCTCAGCAAGCCGCGCTCGCAGCCGGAGGCGGCGCTCGCTGCGCGCCCATTGGTCCAGCCGTTCATCGAGCGTGACGCCGTCGGCGGTGAGGGCGTTCAGCCGCAGCAGCCCCATCTCGCGCAGGTGGAGCATCACCTCGGGGACGCCGCCCGCCAGGAAGACCTGCACGGTGCCGTAGCCGGTTGGGCCATTCGGCAGCACGTCCACCAGGCGCGGCGCCTTGCGGTTGATGGTTGCCCAGTCTTCGACCGTGGGCCGGCGCAGCTTGGCGGCATGAGCAATGGCGGGCACGTGCATGATCAGGTTGGTGCTGCCGCCGAACGCAGCATGCGTCACCATGGCGTTGTAGATCGCGTCCTCGGTGAGGATGTCGGCGATGGTTAGCTTGCGCTCATCGAGCGCCATCAGCGCCCGGGCTGCGCGGCGCGCCATATCGCTCCAAATCGGTTGGCCGGAGGGGGAAAGCGCCGCGTGCGTGACCGCCAGGCCAAGCGCCTCCGCGACGACCTGGCTGGTGGCGGCCGTGCCGAGAAACTGGCAGCCGCCGCCGGATGAGCCGCATGCCCGGCAGCCCAGTTCGGCCGCCTCATCCAGCGTCACCAGGCCGTGGGCGAAGCGTGCGCCGAGCGACTGAATGCGGCCCAGGTCTTCGCCTTTGAACGGCAAAAGCGTGACGCCGCCGGGTACGATCACGCCGGGGAGCTGGCGTAGGCCCGCCAGCGCCATCATCATGGCGGGCAACCCCTTGTCGCACGAGGCCACACCCATCACCCCGCGGCGCGTCGGCAGCGAGCGGATCAGGCGGCGCAGGACGATGGCGGCGTCATTGCGATAGGCCAGGCTGTCCATCATGCCTGGCGTGCCCTGGGTGCGACCATCGCACGGGTCGCTGACGTAGCCGGCGAAGGGAACCGCCGCATGCCGGCTGAACTCCTCGGCGGCTGCCTGCATCAACAGGCCGATCTCCCAATGGCCGACGTGGTAGCCAAGCGCGATCGGCGCGCCGTCCGGCCCCCGGATGCCGCCCATGGTGCCCAGAATCAGGTACTCCTTGCCGCGCAGCTTGGCCGGATCCCAGCCCATGCCCGCGTCTTGGGTCAGGCCGAAAAGATCGCCGCTGGGCGCATTGCGCAGGTACTCCTCGTCCAGCGGCAGCGCGCCCGCCGGGCCGGCCGCATGGGTGGGGACGTTGTAGATAGAGAGATCGGATGAGTCGAGCATCGTATGTGAGTCGTGTTTGGATGGCATGGTAGCACTCAGGTTCAGATGAAAGCAGGTTGGATCAGGGCGGCGGGGGGCCAAGTCTCATGGCGAGCCTGTGATTTGCACCGGATACTGCCCGAATTCCCGCACCATTTGCGTGATCCGCTCGACGCGCTCGATCCTGGCGCGGGGCATCACGTTGTCAGACACGCCGAGGATGACCGCGTCGCCGGGTGCGATTGTGCGGAACACCTCCCGCATGTAGGCCTCGAACTCGGCGTCGCTCATCACCTCCTGTTCGAGGATGATCGACGGGACGCCGCCGAAGATGATCACCTCGTTGCCCCAGGCGCGCCGCGCTTCTTCGAGCGTCACACTGACCAGCGGCGCGGTGGCGAAGCACTCGGCCATGCCGAAGCCGGCGTCTCGCACCTGCCGCAAGATCAGTTTCGAGTCATCGTCGGCATGGTAGGTCAGCACTTTGCCGCGGGCGCGGAGCTGTGGTGTGATCTGACGGTAGTATGGCGTGATGTAGCGCTCGAACAGTTTGGGCGGCGTCATCTGCGTGTCGAAGTGGATGCCGTGCAGGATCAACCGCGCTGGCGAGTCGAGCACCACCGGCCACATGCGTTCCATCTCCACCTGCGCCATCACCTGGATCAAGTGCTCGACCTGCGGCAGATGGTCGGCCAGCTCGTAATAGGCGGCGTCGTAGCCGGAGAGGCGCAGCAGGAAATGGTGGAACGGACAGTCGCCCACGCTGACCATCGGGTAACCGTCATCCCCGATCCGCTGCTCGTAGACCAGGTAGTCGTCGTAGGCCGCGTCGAAGAAGGTATGCTCATAGATGTATTCCATCACACCATAGTCTTCGACGCGCTTGATCGGATGCTCGATCGGCAAACCGCTGTCGGCGTAGCCTTCGAGCGTGTTGCTCTGGACGTCCAACTGCGACACTGCGCCGACCGGGGTGATGTATTCAGTGAAGATCTGGCCGCCCTTCGTGGTGCGCCGGATCTCCAGTCCCTCGGTGCGCGTCCTGAACACGCGACCGTCGCGCGCCGGCGGGGCGACCCCCATCGCACGCTCGACCTCGCGCAGCGACATGTTGCGGTAGCGCGGCGGCAGGTTGCCTTCGGCCACGCGCGCGTTGTACCAGAGCTGGAGCCGGGGCGACCACGGGATGCGGTCGGGCGGCCGCCGATCGAGGACAGCGAGAATGCGTTCGCGATGGGTCATCATAGGCGGCTCAACTCCCATAGACATAGACCGCCGGGCTGTTCGGCCCGCCGGGTGCGCTCCACTGGTAGATCCACCATGCGTCGTACGGGCTCAGATTCACGCAGCCATGACTGCGCGGCCGGCCGAAAGCGTCGTGCCAGTAGGCCGTGTGCAACGCATAGCCGGCGTAGAAGTAGCAGGTCCAGGTCACATCCTCGATGTAGTAGCCCGCCCCTGCCATCAGGCCGGTATCGACGCGCTTCCGGGTGCGGAAGATCCCCTGAACCGTGGGGGTGCCGGGCAGGCCGGTCGCAACAAGCGCTGCATACACCGGCCGGTCTCCCTCGTACGCCACGGCGGTTTGTTCTCTCAGGTTGACGGCAACCCATCGTTCGGCCGCGCCGATGGCCGACGGCCGCGGCTTCGGTCGGGCTACGCCGACCCACGCCGCATCGACCCATTGCGCTTCCCCGATGCGATAGAAGCGGCTCGCCCCGACGATCGCTTCCTCCTGCACCGGCACGGCAAGGTTGTGCTGAACAGACCCGATCGGCGGGTTGTCGGCGGCCACTCCGGGGCGGGCGCGCACGTCGAGTGACGTGGCCACGATCCACCCGATGGGCAGGCCAGGTTGGCCTTCGACCGCGACCGCCCGCGCAGCCGCGCTCACGACCCGCACCCAGGCGCCGTGCACCCAGCGTCCCTCGCCGATCCGATACCAGAGCGCGCCGCCGGAGTGCGTCTCCTCGAAGATCGTGACCTGAGCGCCGGAGTGGAGCACACCGATCGGCGGGTTGTTGGCAGCGACGCCCGGCCGGCCGCGCACATTGAGCGTGCCGGCAGTGACCACGCCGCGGCGGTCCGCAGGCGACGGCGGCGGGAGAGGCGGGGCGTCGAGCAGCCTCACATAGCTGCTGTGCACCCAGCGGCCTTCCCCGATGCGAAACCAGCGCGCGCCCCCGTAGGTCGTCTCCTCGTAGATGCTCACCCCGGCGCCGGACGTCAGCCGGCCGATCGGCGGATTGCCGGCCATGACGCCCGGCCGAGCGCGCACGTTTAGCGAGCTGGCAGTGACCACGCCTTGCCGCGTCTCCTGCGGCGGTGGCGGTGGGGGTGGAGGAGGGGGTGGGGGGGCCGCGCCACCGCCAAGCTCCACACCGCGCAGCTCGGACGGCGTCATGAGGGTCACCTGGCTTGCCGCCACCCAATCGCCGCGTGCCGTGAGGAACCAGCGTTGCCCGCCGGCCACCGTCTCGGCCCGAATCGAGAGATATGTCCCGGATCCGGCTCGCCGCGAGACCGCGCCACCGCCCGGCTGAGTATACAGCGGCGTCGAGCCCCATGTGGCGCGGCAGTTGAGATAGGGCAGCCACGGGTGGCCCGTGGCGATCGGTTCGGCGGACGGCGGAAGGGGCTCGAACGCGGCCTCAGGGGTGCGTTGTGAAGCCATCGCTGGACCGGAAGCTGCCAGTGAGCCGGGCTCATCCGAATCGAAATCGAGCGCAGGCGCAACTTCGATCGGCATCTCAGCCAACGTCGCGAGCCAGAACCCATCGGGGTCGACCAGATCCGCGGCGACGGTGTAGCTGCCTGGTTTGGCATAGTCCAGCAGCCACTCACCGGCGAGTGCGGATCCTTCGCTGCGCGCGAGCCAGAAAACCTGGCCCGCGCCGCCATCCAGCCGCACGCGCTGCCCCGGCATCAGACCCGCGAGCTCCAGCACTGCGCGCCACTGGTGCGGCATATCGGTCACGGCGTTGGCGGCAAAGAGCATCACGGCTGGCCGCTCCACGGTCGGCTCGGCCAGGTCGCGCACGCGCAGCATCCCTGACACCGCGGTGCTGGCGGATGCGTCACCCCAGCGCAGCGATGCCAGGCAGGCGGCGTCGTCGCGATAGCGGTGCGATCCCAGATAGACGCGATGTTGGCCGCGCCACGTGACTGCTGTGGGCGAACAGAGCAGGCCCGGTTCGATGACGCCGCCATCGCCGGTGTCAAGCTCAGCCAGTGCACAGGTCTCGCCTTGCTCGGCCGCGGGAACGGCGAAAAGCAAATAGAAGCCAATGCTGTCGCCGTCGGGGGCCATGTCCGCAACCAGCCGGATGGGGGATGTCATGGGATGTGATCGCCTCCTGTCGGGGAAACGCGCGAAGTTTTCAGGGAGGGATCATACCATGCGCCGCGCGGATCGGCAAGCGTCTGGAGCCCGCCGCGCAGGGTGACTCGATCTGGGGCCGTTCAATGCCAGTGCGCACAAGCAAGGAGTG
>CAYRFV010000032.1:4866-29947 GCA_964423545.1 uncultured Anaerolineales bacterium
GTCACGCCGACGCCCACCGAGACGGCGACGCCGACGCCGACCGAGACGCCGACCCCCGTGCCCACACCCACGGTGGGCCACGAGGGTGTTTGGCCCCCGTCGGGCCACTCGACCGCAAATCCGGCCTTCATCCGCGAGCCACGGCTTGACTCGACCGGGTGTGGCAACGGACCGCAGCGTTTCGCGATCGACTGAAGGTTACACCGCCTTGATCAGCCACCGCTGCGTGTCGTTGTTCTGGGCTGTTCGCGTGACGAGCGCGAAGTCCTTGCCCGCGATCTCATGCGCATCCACGAATCGGTTGTTGCTCATCTGCTGGATGGTGAACGCATCGCCGCCCAGGGGCTTCAGCAGCCATCTCTGCGAGTTGTTGTTCTGGATCGGCCGGGTGACGAGTGCGAAGTCCTTCCCTGCATCTTCATGGGCATCTACGTACCGGCCATTGCTCTTCTGCTGGATGGTGTAGATTACACCGACGGGCGTCAGGGTCCAGCGCTGCGAATCGTTGTTCTGCGCGGGCCGGGTGACGAGTGCGAAGTCCTTCCCAGCGATCTCATGGGCATCCAGGAACCGGCCACTGCTCTTCTGTCGGATGGTGAACGTGTTGTTGCCCAGGGAAGCGAGGGTCCAGCGCTGCGTGTCGTTGTTTTGCGCGGGCCGGGTGACGACCGCGAAGTCCTTGCCTGCCTCTTCATAGGCATCCACAAACCGACCATTGCTCAACTGCTGGATGGTGTAGACGTCGTTGCCCTGATGCATCAGAATCCAACGCTGGGTGTCGTTGTTCTGCGCAGGCCGGGTGACGAGTGCGAAGTCTTTCTCAGCGTTCTCATGGGCGTCCGCAAACCGGTTGTTGATCTTCTGCTGGACGGTATACACGCCTCCCACCGGCCTGAAGATCCAGCGTTGCGTGTCGTTGTTCTGTGCGGGCCGAGTGACAAGCGCGAAGTCATTGGCCGCGTTCTCATGGGCATCCGCAAAGCGGTTGTTGCTTTTCTGTTGGAGGGTGTAGGTTCCCGGTTGCAGAGTGAGCGGAATCGATGGGTACTTGGAGTAGAGAGCCTGAACGCCGGAAATGTCATCGGCTGTCAGCACCCGCTTGGTGAAGTTGGAGCTGACTGAAGCGAACATCACCGAGCCAGCTACGCTGGAATGGGCCAGGCCGAGGATGTGACCGATTTCGTGCAGCGCCACCGTTTCCACATCGAACGCGTTCGCAACGGCGCCGATCCGCCACGCATGTTCCTGATCGTCAAAGTGAACCGGCTTCGGCAAGGTGTTGGTGACCACCGAACAGCCGGGAGGGAAATCGGCGTGAGCCAAGACGCCACCCACCATGGAATGGTCAGGGTCATTGGCCGGCCTCCAACCGATGCGGATGTCAGGATACTGATTCAGCGCAACTTCCGTGAAGGTGAGCGAAACCGCCTTGGCCCAGGTCTGGAAGGCATTCCTCACTGCCTGGAACTCGCCGGCGCCGCCGATATCATCGGTGCCCGTGTCGAAGGCGAAGGTTAGGTCGGTTTTGTTCCATGAGCACAACGTTACGAACTCGATGCCTGAGGCCATGTCAGGCAGGCCGCACCGGTGCGTGCTCATCTGATCTCGGGTCGCCTTGTTGAACTCCCCCGTGGGTCGCCGCCCGTTGGCTCTCTGATACTTCCTGAGCGCTTCGGATGTCGGATCATCGAGCTCGTTCGGACGGTAGGAACCCTTTTCGAGATACCCAAAACGCTGCAGGAACTCCTGGACCTCTTCCAGTCCTTCGGCTGTTTCACCGCGGGTTGCCGGCGCTACGCTGCGGATGCCGGCAAATGGCTTCACGGTCTTTGCGGTCATTGCGTCTCTCCTTTGAATCGTACACTTCTGATGATCTGGCTGGCAACTTCACTTCCCACACCCGGTTCTGTCTCCACAACGATTGTCAGCGCGCTGCGCTCGCCCGTCTCTTCCTCGGTGAAACCACCGAAGTGGGCCGCGATGAAGTCCTTCCCATCGTTCAGGTCGAACGACACGACCCTCGCTGTGCGGTTGTCGATTTTTTCGGCGGCAAGGCGGTAGTTCGGGCGCTCCGCATACGAAGTCAGCGGATCGGAGAAGATCCCGTAATCGACCCGAACGGTGATGCCCTCCCCTTCCCAGCGGCCGACGCGGGAGTCGATGCCTTGCTCCTTGGTCTCTGCCAGGCCGGCAGGAAGGGAGAATTGGAGTTTGCCCCCGAAATCGATCTCTTTCCAGTCTTGTTCCAGACGCAGGGTGGTCATCCTAATCGATCTTCCCTAGCCAGAAGTCCTTGCTATCGTTGATCTCGTCTTCGTGGATGCGCACCAAGCGCAAAGTGACCGGCCACGGGCCATTGAGCACGATCGCGCGGTGATAGCGGTCGTGGGAGTTTGGGGCGCTAGGGTCGCCCGGAAGCCAACGATACATGATCATGGAGTGTTCGGCGCCATCCGGGCCTCGGCGCTCCAAGAAGTCGCCGGGTCTTGGGGTGTAGCGTTCTCCCGTCTGCGTATGAACAAAGTCTCGAAGGTTGGCTCCGCTGTTGTAGCGATACAAGCGGCCTTCTGCGCTGAACAGATCGTGCAGTTGCTGCGTGCCAACGATATCCCGCAGGCTCTTGCCGTTCACCTTGATGTTCTGTTCGTAGTAGTACCAGGACACGAACTCGCTGCACAAGTTGTCGATCGCCCCTCCGTATTTCGGATTGCTGCCATACTGGTCCTGTCCCTGGCCGTCGCTGCCGCTCTTGCCCAGGTCGTCGGCTGCCATCCGCACCACCGCTGGGTCACTTTCCTCGACGCCTGCCCATGCATACCTGCTGCGCCGCGCAAACTCGTCCAGGCATATTTCATCGTCGCCGGCGAGCAGGCTCATCCCTATCGACCAATCGACAATCGGGATTTCGGCGTGGTTGAGGTGAGCGGGCGAAAGCCCCGGCGGGTTTGTGTAGCGCATCGCGATGCGCAATCGGGCTATGGGCAGGGAGGTGGCGCCCCCCCGATTCTCTAGATACAGATGGTCCCAATAACTTCGGTTGCCCGTGTCGACCAGGGATCTCAGCGCGCCGATGCCATCCGGAAATGCATCGCTTTCCCAGCGCAGTGGCGCCGCCTTGCGGAATGAGACCTTCAGGCGCTTGCGCTGACCGGAATGATTCTGGAACGTGAGATATCGGCTGAATGAGGCATGTGCCGGCGGCTCTGACATGTCCATCAGGATTGTAGGTTCCAGGGGATAGTTCTCCTCCGCGGCCTTCTTCATGTCGGCCATGGCTCATGACCTCCTGCGGTTATTGGCTCGACTCAGTCCCACCACGGTCGGGACATGGCCCACGGAGGCGCTTGCAGTCACAGGCCATCCCTGCGCCCTCTACCACCGACAGCTTCCGCCTGGGCTGCCTGTCGAACGGCATCCGGACCCGACAGCAGATGCGGTGACCCTGCGTCGATGCTGTGTGTTCGCACGGCGACAGGGCGCTATTTGACGACGTGGCCGAACTGAACCTGAGCGAGTGTGAAGCTACCGTCGAACAACACCTGGCAGTCCAGAACTGCCTTAGCGACCGTTGTCTCCCTCGAAGGGCGAGGGCCATCTGCCTGTGCTGCTGTACCGCTTCGACGGATGATTGGCTCGTCTTGCAGTTACAAATCATTCACAATCAACACACTTAAATTAAGCGAGTTTGGTCAGACTGGATGTAAGATACCTTCCTATCTTGGGGGTGCGGGCCGCATCTGTGCCTGGGGTAAGAGGAGGATGGTGTGTAGGAGGGTGCGATGCCCTGGCCTCCGCGACGAGCACCACCGTAGTCCGCTTGCAGCGCTCGCCGGTCGCAGGGCTAACCGATCGCACTCAAGTCCGTGGGGGCGTAGACGATGATCGCCGCCTGGCCGTTGACGGGACAGCGGTTTTCGCAGATGCCGCAGCCGATGCACCGCTCGTGGATGACGACCGGCCGCCGCACCGTCACCGTTTCGCCGGTGTCAGGGTTCCGCACGTCGGTGTCTTCCAGCACGATGGCCTTTTCCGGGACGGGGCACATCTCCTCGCAGACGATGCAGTTGCGGGCATCCACCCAGGGGATGCAGCGATTCCGGTCGACATAAGCATGCCCGATGACAGCCTGTCGCTTGGACTCGAGATCCAGCGCCGGGATGGCGCCGGTGGGGCAGGCCTGGCCGCAGGCGTTGCAGCCGTAGTCGCAGTAGCCCAGCCGCGGGGCAAGCACCGGCGTCCAGAGGCCGGCCCAGCCAGACTGCGCCAGGCTTGGTTGTAGGCCCGCAGTGGGGCAGACCTTCAGGCAGAGGCCGCAGCGAATGCACTGCGAGAGGAACTCCGGTTTGCGGGCGCCCGGAGGACGGATCAGGTGTGCGCTCTCCTGTCGGGCCGCCGGCTCCGCGCCGAGCAGTCCGACTGTAACCACAGCTGTCCCGGCCGCGGCGAAGAACTGGCGTCGCGACGGGTCGTAGCTGCGCCAGGCGGCCGGTTTGGCTTGCCACGTGAAGTATTGGCTGCTGCGCGAGCAGGTCGGCACGCAGTCGAGGCACATGGTGCACTCGGCCGGATCGCTTTCGAAGTGCCGCGTCTCATCGATGGTGCCGGTGGGACAGGCGCGGGCGCAGCGTTGACACTCGATGCAGACGTCCCCGACCGTGCGGCGCAGCAGCGCAACCTTGCTCACCAGCCCGAGCAGCGCGCCCAAAGGGCAGAGGTAGCGACACCAGAAGCGATCGCGCACGAGGTTGAGCGCGAGAATGCCGGCAAACAACAGCGTCAGGACGATCCCCATGCCATAGACCGGCTGGGTGATGGGCAGCACCGTGCCGCGCGCCGCGCCCTCGAAGGCATCGATCGGCCCCTGGAGAATCGGCAGCGAGTAGAGCACCGGTTCGGCCGCGGTAATGAGTGCGTTGAGCGCCGGCCAGAATGCGGTGGCGATCGTCCGGTAGATCAACGTGATGGGGTCGAGGATGAGCAACGTCATGTTGCCGAGCAGCGCCAACAACAGGATCAACAGGAGGAGAAAGTACTTGGTCTTCCGGAGCCTCGGCTTCGGGTCTACTTCGTGCGGCTTGGGCTTATGAGCGGGAGTCAAATCGAGCTAGGCGCCGAGAGGACAGATCCAGCCGCACCAGGCGCGGCCCAGCACGACCGCCGCAGCCAGCGCAATCAGCGCGCCGGCCAACAGCGCAGGCGCCACCTGCCGCGCTGCAACCATGTTGGCGATGCCGACCAGCGGATCGAACCGGAAGAAGAGATCGCTCGACAGGAAACCGGTCTGCCCTGCGCGGAACAGGAGGTAGAGAAACAGCAGAAAGGTCAGGATCTGCACCCAGGGCCGGACGCGGCGAAGGGTCGTTGCGCGCATAGCGGTCTCGCCAGACAGTGATGGGTGAGGGGCGATGCGTGAGGAAGCCCTTCGTGTGTCCTCAGGCATCACGATTCACGCAACACGCTCAGACAGTGATTTGCTCGATCTTCAGCGACTTCAGATCCATCTTCCCCAGCCCCATCTCGTCGCCGAAGCGGATGTAATCGATGTCGGCCGGTTTCATGTTGAACAGGGTGGTGGCGAAGGCGTCTGCCGAGACGATATCGGCGCTGGCAATCACGGTGTCGAGCTTCTTTACGTCGTTCAGGTTGCCGCCGGTGGGGCCGTGGTCGGTCAGGATGCGGATGGCGTCCACGACGGTCAGGTGCGGCCGGACGACCGTGTTGATGTCGGCGATCGATTGGTGCAGCCCGCGCGAGTGCATGCCGTTGCGGTCGAGCACCACGCCCATCAGGTTCTTCATGCCGAGCGTCAGCGTCGCGCTGCTGTGATCCTTGGCGATCGGCACATCGATCAGCACGTCGGCGTCCAGGATGTCGCCGTAGACCTTCCACTGCTTGAGCTTCTTGCCGTCTGGAATCGGTACATCCCGGAACTTCATGTTGCTCATCGGCTCGACCACGCCACCCGCCGCCTTGACCGCCGTGGCGATGCCGCTCTTGTCGTAACTGGCCTGGGGCGTGCCACCGAACGGAAAGTCCATCACGCGCACGCGTTTGGCTCCGGCTTCCAGGCAGAGCTGCACCAGGGCCGCGACGACTTCCGGATTGGTGGTGGCGGCATACTCGAAGGTGTAGTATGCCGTGCAGACGTTGGGCTTGATGATGACATCGTTGCCCTTCTTGACAAAGCGTTCCATGCCGCCGATGGCGGCAATGGCGCGACGCGTGATCTCGCGCGGGTCGGCGTTCGCTCCCTTGGCGACTGCCAGATAGGCTCCTCCCGCCGCCGCCGGAGCTTTCTGTGCGGCCGTCGGCGCGGCGGCCACCGGCGCCGCAGCCGCCGGCACTGTCGGCGGGATGGCGGTCGCAGTCGGCGGGACGGCTGTGGCCGGCGCCGCAGTCGGCGGCACGGCCGTGGGTGCCGGCGGGATGTTTGTCGCCGTGGGCGGGGCGGTTGTGGGTGCGGGCGCTGTCGTCGGGGACGCAGCCGCTGCTGGGGGCGCAGCGGTGCGTGCGGGCGCCGGCTTGGGCGCGCAGGCGCTCAGCGCGGCGCCGCTGACAGACGCCGTCAGCAGGCCCTTGAGAAATACACGTCGATTCATCACACGAGGCATTGCGGCATTCCTTTTCTCGTCCATGCGACTTCACCTGCGCACGGCTGGCGACCGGTGCGCGCACGTATATTGTAACTGAAAGCATGCAAGCGCAGTATGCGCGGCGTCATCTTTCTGGGCCGGCAGCGACGTCGTCGCTGCTCTTTCTGCCGCCGCCAGGGCTTTCGTCCGGGCGCATCACTCCGTCGGAGAGGCGAAGGGGCCAAATGGCTGGCGTTCCCTCGCGGCATGGCAGAGTGGCCGGGTCTCGCAACTCAAGCATTGCGGCGCACCGGCAGCTGTGCCACGTACTGATAGTTGGGATCGGTCTTCTGTCGCTGCAGTATTGCGATGATCTCCTTCCACGCGGCGATCAGACCTACGGGGCAAGGCGGAAGATCGGACTTGATCTGCTCGTGAAGCTTGCCGAGATGGTAGCATGGCACTGCGGCGTACATGTGGTGCTCTGTGTGGTAATTCATGTGCCAGTAGAGGAAGCGGATGAACGGATTGAGGAGGATCGTCCGGCAGCAGAGGCGGAAATCGGGCACGTTGTCCTGCAGGCCCGTATGCTGAGTGTTATTGCACAGGTACTGCAACCCGCCGCCGTAGAACGGAGCCAGGGTGATCAGGATCGGGACGAGCCACAGGCCGAAGTAGAGGGAGACGCCGACAATCAGGGCCTGCCCCAGCAGTTGGATGCGCGCCCACCGGAACAGGCTGCGCCGCAACTCGACGGCTGATTCAGGAAAGAGGGCATTTTCCCATTCCCCTTCAACCTGGCCAAGGCTGAGCCGGAGATAGCGCTTCAGCCGGTCGATCAAGCCCCACGGGTTCACGAAGGCGCTCTTAAGAAAGGCGCCGAGCGTCAGTTTCGCCGGCAACACGACTTCGAGGTCGTCCGGGGGGTGCAAGGTGTATTTGTGATGCTCCTGGTGGCTTGCCCAGAACATCACCGGATGGTTCCAGTTCAGAAAGCTGACGACATACAGGAAGAGGGTGTTCAGCGCCCTGGTCCTGAAGACCGTTCTGTGGCAGAGCTCGTGGAAGGCATTGAGGAGAAACGCCCAGAACGTGCCGTGCAGAAGGAGCAGCGGCAACACCACCACCGCCGGCAGGCGACCGGCGGCGTACCAGACGGCTGCGCCGGTGCACACGAGTAGCCCCAGGTGGCCGAGGGTCTGGCAAAGCCCCAACCAGTTGCTTCGCTGGTTCAGGGCTGCCAGCACCTCGCGATCCACCGGCGACCTGTACCAGGCGATTCTTCGCTCTCTCTGCTTCACGGTCATGGTGCATCGCCACCCTTCAGGGCAGCCGGTTGAACCAAAGCAGCGACAGCGCGCCGGCAAGGATCGAGAAGATGACCGCCGCGCCGGTGAACAACGCCGTGATCTCGGTTTCCTCTTTACGGAAAACGATCTGCGTTGTCAGGTTCTCGTAGATCGACCGCAGATCGGTCTCGTTGGATGCGTTGAAATAGGCGCCGTGGGTCGCGTCGGCCACGCGCTTGAGGGTGTCTTCGTCCAGCCGCACGCGCACAGCGCGTCCGCCGGTGCGCAGCACCGTCCCTTCCACGCTGCCGACCCCGATGGTATAGACGCGCACCCCACGCGCTGACACCCGATCCACCACCTCGAGCGGCCGCGGGCCGCGGTTGCTCTCCCCGTCGGTCAATAGAACGATGATCGCCGGCTCGTAGACTCCCTTCGGCAACGGCGTGGGGGACGGCTCCGGCGTGGGGGTCGGTTGATTAGGCGATGACGGCAGGCTGCCCTCGATGAACGCGTCCTCGAACAGGGAGTCGAGAGAGGTGAGGAGGGCGCTGCCGATCGCTGTGCCGCGCTGCGGCGTCAGCCGATTGATCGACGCGATGACGGCTTCTTTATCCGTCGTGGGCGCCTGCACCAGGAACGCGTTGTCGCTGAACGAGACGACGCCGAGCTTGACCCCCTGGCGCTGCTTCTCGACGAAGGAACGTGCAGCCGCCTTCGCGGCGTCGAGCCGGTTTGGCTTGAGGTCGTCTGCTCGCATGCTGCCCGACACATCGATCGTGAGGATTACGGTGCCTTCGTCGCTCGGCAGGGTGACCACCGACATCGGACGAGCCAGCGCAATCAACATGAAGGTCAGGCCGGCGGCGAACAGGGCGGGCGGCAGGTGACGGCGCCAGCCGGGCCCGCGGCCGAGGGCTTCCTTGACCAGCGACAGGCTGGCGTAACGGAGGGCATAGCGCCGGCGTCGGCGTTGCGCCAGGATGTAGAGCGCGATCAGCACCGGGATCGCGAGCAGCGTCCAAAGCATGGCAGGCCACTGGAATTGCATAGGCGCCTCGAATCAGGGATGGAAGACTGTCTCTATTTGCTGGCGATCTGCTTGCGCTGTTTCCGCTGCGCGGCGAACTGAACGATGGCGCGCACCAGGTCATCCTCGGTTGATAGGGAGAGCACGTCCACGCCCGCGCTGCGGAACGCGGCATCCAGGCCCGCCTGCCGGCGCTGGACGACGTCAGCGAAGCGGCGCCGGAACCGCACATCGTGCGTGTCCACCCATGCCTGCTCCCCCGTTTCCGCGTCTTGCATCAGCACCATGCCGATATCGGGCAACTCGTGTTCGCGGGGGTCCCAAAGCTGCACCGCCAGCACCTCGTGTCGGCGGTTAAGCAGCGAGAGGGGCTTCTCCCAGCCAGGCGCACTGATGAAATCGGAAATAACGAACACCAGCGCGCGCCGCCTTATCATGCGGAAGCCGGTCTCAATCAGCACATTCAGGTCAGTGAGGGGCGCGGCCCGCAGACGCGGCTGGCGCTGAAGGTCATTGATCAGACGCAGCACGTGCAACCGCCCCCCGGACGCAGGGATGACCCGTTCCACACGGTTGTCATAGAGAATCGCACCGACCCGGTTTCCATGCCGCGTGAGCAATCGCGCCAGCACCGTCACGAAGTCGATCAGGCTGTCGCGTTTCAGGGTGTTGACCGTGCCGAAATCGACCGACGGGCTCAAGTCAAGCAGGAACCAGGCGGTGATCTCGCGATCCTCGTGGTACTGCCGGATGTAAGGTGTGTCGAGCCGGGCGGTAACGTTCCAGTCGATGTAGCGGATATCGTCGCCGGGCTGATACTCGCGCAGGTCGGCCAGATCGAGCCCGTAGCCGTAAAACAGGCTGCGATAGTCACCCTGCAAGATGCCGTCGAGTCGACGGATCACCTGCCAGTCGATACGCTGCAGGATGCGCTCGGGTGACGACTTGGGACCGGCAGGCAGGCTGTCCGCCTCCGCCGTCCTACGCATTAACGCTGGCAAAGGCGGGCTCCCGCAGCGGTTGGGCCGGCGCCATGAGTTGATCGAGCACGCGGGCCAGGATCATGTCGGCGGTGACGCCATCGGATAACGCCTCATAGGAGAGGATGAGCCGGTGGCGAATCACATCGAGCGCCATATCCCGGACATCCTGTGCGAGCACGTAGCTGCGGCCGCGCAGATAGGCGAGCGCCCGCGCGGTCAGGATCAAGTTGATCGATGCGCGTGGGCTGGCCCCGTACAGGATGTAGCGCGCGACGTCGTTGAGCCCGAACTCCAGCGGACGGCGTGTTGCGGCGACAAGCTGCACCGCGTATTCCATGAGGGTCGGATCGGCGTAGACCTTGTCGACTTCGCGCTGCAGTTCGATCAGCTGCTGCGTGGTGATGATGGCGCCCACAGGGACGAGCGATCCCGTCATGCGCTGGACCACCAGGAACTCCTCCTGGTCGGTTGGATAGCCGATCAACACCTTCATCATGAAGCGGTCGACCTGCGCCTCTGGCAGCGGATAGGTCCCTTCGGTTTCGATAGGGTTCTGCGTCGCCAGCACCAGGAACGGATCGGGCACCTTATGGGTCTCGCGGCCGATCGTCACCTGGCGCTCTTGCATCACCTCCAGCAAAGCGCTCTGCACCTTGGCTGGCGCGCGGTTGATCTCATCCGCCAGCAGCAGGTTGGTGAAGACAGGCCCAAGTGAGGTGCTGAATTCGCCGGTCTTCTGGTTGTAGATGCGTGTGCCCACCAGGTCGGCAGGCACGAGATCGGGCGTGAACTGAATGCGCTTGAAGTCGCCGCCGATGGCCTGCGCCAACGTCTTGATCGCCAACGTCTTCGCCAGGCCCGGCACACCTTCGATCAGAATATGACCGCGCGCCAGCAACGCCACCAGCATTCGCTCCAACAGGTGATCCTGCCCGACGATCACCTTTTTCACCTCATACAGCACGCGTTCCATCACGTGCAAATCCTGGCTATTGAACGTTCCCGGCATATGACCTCTTGTTCGGTTGGTGTAGCGTGACGAGACGTGCGCGCCTGGCGCAGCACCCCAGGGGCGCCCGTCTCGCCGTCTCTTGCGATCAGTAGGGCGGCGACCCGGCTGCGCTCGCCGCGATATCGATCGGCACTGCAAAGCCGATCCCGATGAACACGCTCTGCTCGGTTGGGTTGGCCAGCGCTGTGACGATGCCGACGACTTCGCCGGCCCGGTTCAGCAGTGGGCCGCCCGAGTTGCCGGGATTGACCGCGGCATCGAACTGGATCAGACCCTCGACCGGCCCGGAGGTGCTGGGCAACTTGAAGCTGCGATTCAGCCCAGAGATCACACCCGAAGTTAGCGAATGCCGCAGCCCGAACGGATTGCCGACAACGATCGCTTCGTCGCCGACCTGCAAGCTGGCCGGACTGCCCAAGATCGCGGGGATGAGCACTGTGGGTGGAGAGGACACCTTGATGACCGCGATATCCTTGTCGCCCAGCGTTCCCGCCAGGGTCGCCTCTGCCCTGCTGCCATCGGCGAAGATCACCTCGATCTCCTTGGCATCCCGAACGACGTGCAGGTTGGTGAGGATGTTGCCGGTCTCATCCAGGATCACACCGGAGCCGCTTGCGTCGTCCTCGTCGCCATCCTTTTCGGTGTGCACTCGAATCATCACGACCGAAGGAGTGATCAGGTTATAGATCTGCGAGCCGAGCGACGGGGGTGGGGTGGCAGACGCCAGCGCTTGTGCGACGAGCTGCTGGACCTGACGTTCAGTCAGGCGCGGCTGTCCGGCTTGAAGTGCGGCGCCGGCCACCATCGCGATGAAGGCGATCAGCACACCTGCAGCGGCCCACGCGACCGGCTGCCACTTAGGGCGCCTGCGTCGCGGCTTGGTCGTCGGCTGTGGCGGCGGGTCCGGCGGCGGGCTGTGTCTGAGTGCGGGAGCGCCGGGCGGTATTGCGTGTGGACGAGGCGCGCCCGGTGGAGTCGGCGCCGGCGCCACTTCAGCCGGTGAAGTGCCGCCCTCCGCCCGATGGTGCTTCGTTCGTGACTTGAAAATCTTCCACATATGATTAACTCGTCACTAGCTTGTTAGGACCAACCTGGTGTGATTATAGCGAGTTCCCGCTGGAATTCAGTACGGGATCACCCAGAGTTGGTGGTTGTCCGGCGAATTGCCGGTGTTGAGGAAGGCGACGAGAGGTCACGCGGCGTGACGCGTGCGCCACACGAGCCCGAGCCCGACGATGAGCAGGACGGCAGAGGGGCTGCAGAACGGACCGCCGAAGCCGGTGGCAAAGCCCTTGAAAAACGCTTTCAGCCAATCGGCGACCACGCGCGCAATCTCGCCTGCGGTCTTGCCGAGCTCATAGTAATTGACGTCGCAGGCGCTGAGCAGGCCGGCGGCGCCCGTCAGCAGGCCGATCAACAGGAGGTTGCGCAGCCGACGCTTGTGATGTGAGAAGCTCACCTGACGACCTCCGGCGGGACGCATCACATAGTTCGCGCTTTCGTTCCGACGCGATGCAGGATACCCCAGTCTGGTTGGCAAGTCAAGCGCGTTTCCGCCCGTCTCCGGTCTGCCGTGCTTTGACATCCGTCGGGTGTCGTTTCATAATGGCCGCAGACTTGTTGGGAGAAGAGACCGGATGGACCGAGACGCGCTTCATGCCATGACAGCCAGGCTCCGCCCCGTGGGCCAGCGGACTGCGCGCGCCACGATCGTGGTCAGCGCCTGGCTGGGCAACCGGCTGGATGATTTCTCCATGTGGCTGGTCAGTCTGCTGCGCGAGCTGCCACTGCGCGTGGGCCGCCTGGCCGTCGCACTCTGGCACGGGCTGCGCGGGGTGGTCTTGGTTCTGCCGCACGCATGGCAGGCGGCGCATGAGCAGGCCGGGGCCGGTCTGCGGGGGTGGTTGCGCCGCGTGCCGCGACACGCCGGGATCTGGTCGATCGAGCTGGTGTTTCGCTTGCTTGACCTCGCCGGCATACCCGAGCTCTGGAGCTTTGTCCTGCGGATGGGCTGCCACGTCAGCCCATTGACGGGCGAAGAGATCGGTGCAGCGGCGACCATCCTCGGCCCGACGGCGATCCGGTATGCCGACGTGCGCGTCGCCGAAGGCGGCGCGCTGCGCTTCATCTTCGCCCGCAACGGCGGCCGTGCGTTCACCACGTTTCACACGGTCAATCTGCCTGCCGATGGGCCGCATTGCCGGTCGAACTTCGCGATCTTGCTGCATGAGCTGGTGCACGTCTATCAGTATGAGCGCACCGGTGGCCTCTATGTTGCCGAGGCCCTCTACGCGCAGCACACGACCGGCTACGGCTATGGGGGCCCTGAGAGCCTTCAGCAATGCCTGGCGACGGGCGTGTGCTATCGCCATTTCAACCGTGAGCAGCAGGCGCAGCTTGTTCAGGACTACTATGAGCGTCTCACGGCGGGGCGGCCGGTGGTCGCCTACGAGGCGTTCATCGCTGAGATGCGCGCCGGGAAGCTCTAGGCCGGTCCGGGCCACGCGTCGCACCTCGGTGTGTCGGACGCCAAGCGGACGCGCCCTGGGCTCGCTCTGCTCATCCCCCGGGCAGCAATCGCCCTTCATAGATCTCTCGCACCACGTCCTCGATTTCGGGCTCCTCGACCGACACATTGCGCACGCGAAACTCGCGAAGCAGCACTGACATCAACTCGGCCATCGACGCGAACCTCGCCGCCCGTCGGCAGCAAAATGCCTGTGAGGATCTTGATCGTCGTGGACTTGCCGGCGCGGTTCGGTCCCAGGTAGCCGACCAACTCGCCGCGCGCAATGTCGAAGCTCACGCCGTCCACGGCGCGCACGACCTGGTATTCCCGCGTGGCAAGATTGCGCAACGCGCCCAGACCGCCCCGGTGGTGGCGATAGATGCGGACGTCTTTGTGCAGGTCGCGAATGTGGATCATGCGTGACAAACGGTGACTCGCCGGCGATGCGAGGCAACAGACGGCGAACGACGATCGACCGATCTCTCCCTCAGCTCGCACGCAAGACGGCGTCAGCGTTCTTCCCGCTCACCCGTTCTCCCATTCGCTCGGCGGTGGCAGCGCCTCGACCGTGCGGCCGCGAAAGCCAGTCGTGGTGACAGCACGCAACAGCGAGTTGTAGATCGCTTCCTCGGTTGCCTCGATGGCGGCCAGAAAGAGCGGCGAGACCTCGTCGTTCGGCACCTCGGCGAAGGCAGCCGGGTGAGCCCGGCGTTCGGGCGTTCTGCGCACCGACTCGGAGGTCGAGAAGGCAATGGCATAGTCGCCTGAACCGTTCGACAACGCGGCCCCGGTGCGCGCCAGCCCTGCGAAGGCCCGCCGCGCCAGCCGCGCCAGGTTGCGGTCGGAGAGCGGCGCATCGGTGGCCAGGATGATCATGATGGAGCCGTCGGCCGTCTGCGTGTGGGCACCGGATCGCGTTCCAGGCCGAAGCGTCTGCCCTTCGTGATGAAGCTCATTCCTGAGATAGAACCGGTCCAGCCGCTCGCCGACCGGGATGCCGGTGATTTGCAGCACGCCGCCGAAGTTCGACTGGACGAGCACGCCCACCGTGTAGCCGCCCAGGTGAGGCGGCAGCCGGCGCGAGCTGCTGCCGATGCCCCCCTTCCAACCGAACGCGACTGTGCCCGAGCCCGCGCCCACGCAGCCTTCCGCCACCGGCCCGCCCTGGGCCGATTCGATGGCCACGAGCACATGCGCAGGCGTCACGACCCGCTGGCGGATGTCGTTCAGGACGCTGTCATTGGTTTCCCCGACGACCGGGTTCACCGAGACGACCGACTCGTTGCCGGGCTGCGACAGGGTGTAATCCAGAATGGCGTCCGCCGCGCGGGGAACGGCCAGGGTGTTGGTCAGCACCACGGGTGTCTCGAGCTCGCCCAGCTCGGCAAGCTGCGTGGCGCCCATCAGCTTGCCATAGCCGTTGGCGGTCGCCAGCCCGGCCGGGACCTTTTCCTGGAACAGGTTGCCTGCATGCGGCACGATGGCGGTCACCCCGGTGCGAACGGAGGTTCCCTCGTGCAGCGTCAGGTGCCCGACCCGCACGCCGGGCACATCGGTGAGCGCGTTCAGAGGGCCAGGCGGCAGGATGCCTGGCGCGATGCCCAGGTCGCGGCCGCGCGGGCGGCTGGATTCCGCGATGTTGCTCAACGCGCACCTGCGTTTTACAGTGAACCTGCGAGCGTCGTGCCACAGCCGGCCTGGCCGCATGCGCCGGCCGTGGCCTCTCGCCGCAGATGCAGGACTGCTGTCAGTTGCTCTTCACCAGCAGCAGCACATAGGCCCCGGCTTCCTGGTCGTTGAAGGAGCGGGCGCGAATCGTATAGACGCCATCCTGTTGCAGCACATGTTCGCTGATCATACTATTCCGATCGTTGGGGAAATCGGCATCGTCGTTGCTGGCTTCCGGCTCGGCGCCTCCCGGCGGGATCAGCTCGACCAGCGGATCGAATGCGCCATCCTCTGCGGCCAGCCAGATCGAGATAACGTCGCCGCTTGCGCCTGTGAAGAGATGCTCACAGAACATGCCCGTCAAGGGGATGGCGTCAGCGACGGCACTGCCGTAGCCGATGTCACCGCCGCACGCGAGCGGCGGTTGGGGCGTGGGCGACGGAGTCAGCGTGGGAGAAGGCGTTGGGCTGGGTGACGGCGCCGGACCGACCGGCGGCGGCTTGGTCGCCGTGGCCGTCGGTGTGCGCGTCGAGGTCGCCGTGGCGGTCGGCGTCGGCAGCGCCAGCACAGCGGAGATCTTGAACGCACCAGTGCTCTCGTCGTTGAAGGATCCGGTTACGATGGTGTAGCTGCCGCTCTGCTGCAGACGATGTGCGACGATCGTGCTCTCGCCGCCGCCGCCTCCCGGTGAACCGATCGCCTCTTGAGCGTTGCCGGCAGCCAACAGCTTGACGAGGGGGTTGAGAGCCGACGAAGTGGCTTTCATGCGGATCGTGATCAGATCCCCCGCCGTAACGAAGATGGTATAGCGACAGGCGCCGATCGGCCCCTTGCGCGTGATCTCCCCGGTCAACTCCGGCCCGAATGGCATGCTGCCGGAACCGCAGAGTGGGGCGGATACCGGTATCCAGAGCGGCCCCACGGTTAGCTCGAAACGGCCAGTGCTCCGGTCGCCGGACGCCCCGGCGATCAGCTTGTATGTGCCGTCAGCTTCCAGCGTCGTGATGATGCGGCTGTTGCGGCTGGAGGGCGACTCATTGTCGTTGGCCTTCACCTGCTTGCCGCTGGGGTCGAGCAGGACCAGGTTAGGGTCGAGCCCGGAATCGATTGCCCGCAAGGCGAAGTCCAGCCGTCTGCCCTTCTCTCCCACGAAGGTGTAGACGCACGATCTCGTCAAGGGGGAAATCGCTTCCCGAGCCACTGCTACTCCCGCTACGGAAAAGTTGAGCGGTCCGCCGCAGGCATTGCTCCGCCACAAAGTCAGAGTGTAGAAGCCCGTGCCTGTCCCCTTCGAGCGCACCGTGATGCTGTAAGTTCCCCCCTTGGGCAGCTTGAAGTCCCGTATCAAGCTGTTGACCGTGTTCCCGGCAGCGTTGTCGTTCGACGCCACAACCTTGCCGTCCGGATCGCGGAGCTCCACGATTGGATCTAACTTCGGCGAGGACGCCTCGCGCTCCACGCTCACGTTGACCAGGTCGCCGGCTGAACCGATCATGGCATGTTTGCCCTGTCCTCCAGCCGTCGCAACTTCACCGCGCACCGAGCCACCGTAGGCGACACAGTTCGGACAGAGCCTTTCCAGAATGCCCGGATTGAGCCTCATGTCCGCCGGGCCGAGGATGCGAGGCGTGGCGACCGCTCTCGGAGTCGCCACGGTAAGCACACGCGCGGTGGGCGCCACCTTGAAGAGGGATGGGTCGAGCACCCGCGCCGTCGGGATGCCTCGCTGCGCCTCGGAGCGCTGCGGAGCAAATGCAACCACCATGAGAAGGCCTGCCATCAGGCCAACAAATAGAGCGATACGCACCCTCACCGGCTTCATCTCCGTTCTCCTTTCACTGATCACCCCGAACACTCAGCTTCCACTCACCGGCCGATCCTATGGCACGGCCGGACATGTCGCGCGATACGGTATGTCGGGCAGAACCTGTCGCCACTCCTCTCTGGTCAGGTTGCGATTGGCGATCGCGCAGGCCGCCGCCGTCCACGCGTCCAGATCGACGTTCCACCGCATCACGCGGCGGTCATCGCCGGCCGAGACAAGCGTGCTGCCGTCCGGGCCGAACGCGACGGCGTTGACCGCCCCCGAATGGGCGCGTTGCGGCTCACCGATCTGGCGACCGGACTCGACGTCCCACAAGATCACTGTGCCGTCCACGCTGCTTGACACCAACACGCGGCCGTCCGGTCCGAACGACACGCCTGTGACAGGCCCGGTGTGCCGGGCCAGGCGACGCGCCGGCTGACTCGCCGCTGCATCCCACAAGGTGATGACCCCATCGTGACTACCCGCCGCCAGCGTGTTTCCATCGGGGCTGAAAGCCAGGCTGGAACAGATGGCGCTATCGCTGCCGGCATGTGCCAGGCGCTCGGGGGCGGGGCTGGCCCCTCGTACACGCCACCGCCCAATCCGGCCCTGTACGTCACAGAAGGCCAGTTGTGCGCCATCGGGGCTGAAGGCCACGCTCCAGACTTCGCTCGGGTGTTCCACCAAGGTGCGCGAAGTCGGCGGATCTGCCGCGAGGTCCCACAGCAGGACGCGGCCGTCGAAGCCGCTCGATGCCAGTCTGCGGCCGTCCTTGCTGAAGGCCACATCGCTCACGAAGCAGCCTTCACAGTGCGCCAGCCGCCGCGTCAACTGCGCAGACGCCACATCCCAGAGACTGACAGCGCCGTCCTGTCCGGCTGCGGCAAGGATCTCCCCGTCGGGATCGAACGCGATGGAGCGGATGGAGCTGCCGTTGCCGGTGAGGGTGATCACCTGACCGGCAGCCAGGTTCCACAACACTGCGTTGCCGTCGCTGCCGGCCGCCGCGATCCGATCCCCGGCCGGGCTGACATCCACTGTCCATCCCTCATCACCGAGCCCGGTGAGCGGCTGCGCCAGGCGTGCACCGGGCTCGGTGCGCCACAGAATGGTCTTCCCGTCGGCGCCCGTCGTCACCAGCCGCTCTCCGTCCGGGCTGAACGCCACCCCCGTCACCCAATCGCTGTGTCCGATCAGTGGAGACGCCACCGGCGAACGGCTCGCCACATCCCAGAGCCGAACAGAGCGATCGCGGCTGGTCGACGCCAGCCGCCGGCTGTCAGGGCTGAAGGCGATGGCCGTCACCTGGTCGTTGTGGAGTTTGGAGACCACGCGATCGCCGGTCGTCAGGTTCCAGAGGGCTACTAAGCCCTTCTCGGCGCCCGCGGCCAGCCACGCGCCGTCGGGACTGAAGGCAACCGCACGGACCAGGCGCCCTTCATCAGGTCCGATGTCTACGCTATTCCCTCCCTGCCAGCCGGAGGCGGTGAACTCGATGCGGCGCACCTGCCCCGTATCGCTGCCCAGGGCCAGCCCGCGGCCGTCCGGGCTGAAGGCGACGCTGTAGGCGCCTTCCTGCGCCTCGGGCAGCGCCGGAGTCGGCATGGGCCGACCCGCGGCAGTCATGTCCCACAGCCGCAAGCCATCCTCGCTGACTGATGCCAACAGCTTGCCATCCGGGCTGAACGCCAGTCCGTTGATCTGGCCTCTGTGCACGCCCAGTGTTTGCGGAAGCGTCTGGTTCACTGCCGGCGTCCAGAGGACCACCCGGCCATCGCGCATCCCCGCAGCCACCGACCGGCCGGTCGGATCGATCGCCACGGCGATTGCGCGGTCTGCCCCGGCCGGCTCAGAGGACAACGTCGTCTGTTGGCCCGTCTGCAGGTTCCAGAGCGTGACGCGTCCCTCCGGACCGGCGGTTGCCAACCTCGCGCCGGCCGGGTCATAGGCGACGCTCCAGATTGCCTGCCCCGCGCCCCGGCCGCCCGGCGAGAGCAGCTTCATGAGCTGGGGGCTGTGCTCCAGTGCCGTGAGAAGGCTGTACCGTGACTCCGCCGTATCGCGAATTCGCACAGCTTCGAGCGCCAGCAGCAGCGCCAGATCGGGCTGATCATCCAGGTGGCGGGCCGACTCGAACGCCACCGTAAGGGAGAGCGCGCGCTGAGCCTCGATCAGTTGCTGTTGGAGCTGGCGCGCCAGGTAGACGATTGCAGCGAGCGCCACCACGGCAGCGAGCGCCGCAATCGACGCGCCGATCGCCCAGCGACGAATCAGGCGCGCCTGACGGCGTTCCCGCTCGGTGACGCTGCGCGCCTGCTGGCTCTCCTGCAGATACGCCCGCTCATGCGCTTCGAGCTCGTCGGGATGCGCGGCCGCCCACCGCTCGGCATCGACCAACGCAGCCTCGCGCAGCAACATGCCGTCGGGACGCCCCGCTTCCTGCCAAAGCGCCGCTTGCTGCTGCATCGTGCTCAGATGCGCAGCGCGCCAGGCCGCATTCTCCGCGCGCACCGGGCCCACCAGCCGATCATGCGCCAGCTCGAACCAGGTGGCCCCGCGCCGCCGCTCGGCGCGCACCAGGTGCGCGTCCACCAGCGGCCAGATCGCCCGATCCTCCAACCCCGCGCTGGCGCCTGCACCGAGCAGCACCTGGCCGCGAATGCCGGCCGGCGTCACCAGATGGCGGTCAAACCAGTCGCGGATGGCTCGCTCCCGCACACCGGTGGTGGCCGCAACGGACATCACCTGTTCGGTGTAGTAACCCCGCAGTGCGGCCTCGACGTCGCCCACGGCGCCGATGTCGGCCTCACCGATCGCGTTGACCTGTGCGGGGAGGCGCTCCCAGAGCCGGCGGCACACGACCTGGAGCTGCACCGGCTCGATGTTGGGGCCAAGCGCCGGGACCGCGGCGCCGTCCGGTCGCTGCACCTGCACGGTGCGCAGGTCGTCCACAAGCCGCCGCGCCGCGGCGTCGGTGAACTCGACGCCCGCCTTCCGGGCCGGCGCCTGGATGGCGCTGAGCGCCGCTTCCTCGCCAAGGAGTTCCAGCCTGAAGGTGGTCGCCAGCCGGGTGGGGAGGTGGCGCAGGTAGGGGTCCAGGCCGGCGACGAACTCCTCGCGCATCGCGAGAAGCGCCCAATAGCGCCGATCGCGCAGCACCTGACCGAGCTGCCGGAAGAAGCCGACCTTGGCGTCATCGTCGGTGGGATCGACCGTGAGGATTTCTTCGAACTGGTCGAGGATCAGCACGGCGCCGCCCTCAAGGCCATCCAGGCCGGCGCGCGCCGAGAGGTAGCCGGTCAGGGTCATGTCGCCCAGTTGCGCCAGGGGCAGCGTGGCGCCGGCATGAAGCCCTTCTTCCAGCGACTGCAGGGCGCTGAGGACATAACGATTGGCTGGTCCGGCATCTGTCGCGGCTTCGAGTCCGACCCGCATGGCCGGCAGCACGGCGAATCCCTCGCGCTCCAGCGCTGGAATGAGCGCGGCCTGGAGAAGCGAGGTTTTCCCCGCGCCGGATGGGGAATAGAACAGCACGATGCGTTCGGCGATCAGCAGGTCGAGCAGCTCGAGCAGCTCGCGGTCGCGGCCGTAAAGCGGCTCATCCCGTTTGAAGGGACGCGGGCCCGGATAAGGGTTGGGTCTGATCGCGGACAAGCTCCGTCCTCCCTGCCTGGGCGAGTCGGTGTCCGATCCGACTGCGCCGAACCCCCGGCTGCGCCGGGGCGCCATGCGCTATGCCATCTGCGTCTGCAGCTCGCGAGCGAAGTCTTCGAGGTTGCCCCAGAAGATGCTGATCTTGGCGTCACCAAAATACGATTCCAGGTAGCGCCGGGCGCGGGCGGGTTCCAGGATGCGTCCTTCTTCGGGATCGACCTGCGCTGCCACGTGGGTGTAGCCGATGCGGCGGCTGCTGCCCTCGCGGTTCATGATGCTGCGAAACAGCACCCGGAAGTCCCAGGCATCCAGCCGGAAGCCGAGAAACAGCAGTCCCGTGTCGCTTAGGGCGCGGCGCACGACGGGCGGGATCAATTCGTTGTTGCTCGTGACGCCGATGAGATAGTCGAAGTAGTCGTCCTCGGCCAGCACGATCGATTCCGGCACGTCCAGGCGGCCGAAGAGGTGATACACGAGCGGCTGCGCTACGGTCGGGCGGTAGTTCGGCTCCGCGTCGTAGATCGTGGGCAGCGACTCGATCTGCTCGTTCCACCGGCAGTATTCCACGCGCGGCTGTTTGCCCGCCGTCTCGAGCGCCTGGGCCAACAGGCTGCTGGGATCGGTGGTGATGTAGATGGGCAGCGGCAGGCTCGCCAGCACGCGGTGCGGCTCGGCGGGTTCAGTCATCTGGCGCAGCGCGCCGGCGACTCTGAACAGATCATCCAACGGCGTCCTCGACGAAAGCGCCTGTGCGGCGCGATTCACGAGCGCCCGATGCTCGGGCTTCGTGAGGTCCGCCTCGTCCGTCACTCGATTGATGAGCATGTGCTGAAGATAGTCGCTCAGCTCGCTGCGTGGGAACATCGGGTCCTGGTTGACGGCCAGGTATTGGGCCACCTGGGGCAGGTCGTCTCGATCGTGTGGGGCCATCGGGAAATGGTACGTTTCCGCCCAACGTTGCGCCAGCTCCTGTCGCGAGCCCAACAGCGCTTCGGTCAGGCCCACGCCCAGAATGGGAGTGCAGCGTCCTGAGCGGATGTTGCGCACGAGCGCCGGCCACTTCTCCAGGCTGCGCGCCTCGTCGCCGAAGCCAGGCGTATACCAGATGCGGCCGCTTCGTAGACGCATGTAGAGCGTCGGCGCCCACCAGTCGGGACGCTGTTGCACCGTACTGCGGCCGTGTGCCATTGCGGCATCTACCTGGCCATCCTCGGCCAGCCTGGCAAAGAAGACCGGCATGAACTGGGCCACGGTCTCCATCGAGACATTGCCCTGCATCGCCACCACGGCCGGAATGCCCGCTTCCGCCAACCGCGGGCCAAGCGCGGCCAGAGCACCGTCATCGCTGCCGTGGCCGGCGCTCTGGCACGAGGCCAGCACGATCAGTCGGGGCCGCTGCCACAGCTCCTGCAGCCGCGTCACGAGCGCGCTGCCGGCCACCCGATCGCTGGCGCCTGCGGCATCCTCCAGCCAGAGCCAGGGCTCACCCCGGATCAGCACGCCGTGGCAGACCAGGTAGAGGAGGTCGAAGCCCTCGCGCAGTTGGTCGATCAGCCCCTTCAGCGTCGCGGCGCCGCCGGAGGCCAGCTCGATGACGGTCATGCCGGACAGCCCGGCGCGGGCGCGTTCGAGCTCGCCCGTCACATCGACCGGGGACAGCGGCACGCCGGCCGGTCGATAGCTTGTCACATCCGTCGGGTTGGCAACGACGACGAGGGCGCGCAGCGCCGCACGCGGGCGCAGCCGCACCGGCTGCCAGTCGAGGCTGCTGAGGTAGCGAGAGAAGTAGACGTGTTCGTCCGTCAGGAGCGGAGCGTCTTTCGCCGGATCGCGCAGCGTCTCCCAGTTCAGGCCGTGCAGTTCCGGCGCGCTCGGCCCGATGAACAGCCGCAGGCGCAGCGGAGCGCCCTGGCTGTGGGCTGCCACGCGCGCCCGGTCGAATGCGGCGCGCACCTCCGAGTCGGCCGGTTCACCGAACAGCCCCCGGCTGAGCGCCGTCCCGTATGCCGCAGGGTCCACGGCCAACTGGCGCAGCGCGGCCAGGTCGAACTGCGCTGTGGCGAGGTCGCCGCGCACCAGCCGGACCTCCGCGTCGCTGTCCGGCGGTGTGAAGCGCATCTCGACGGCGTAGCGCTCAGGATCGTGCCGATGCAGGCCGATCTCTAGATCGGCGAATCGCGTATCGGGGGACATGATCCGCCCTCCGGTTCCTTCGGCTGCGGCGAGCTCGAGCGCCCATTCCCAACGACCACGTCGCTGTGGCCGGAAGGGTCTTCCCCTCCAGGCGGCGCGGCAGGCTTATGGCATTCCGCCCGGCTGTGTTTACAGCCTAATTGATACAATGATACAACTTATCTGGAGCAATGGCAAGAAGATGCCTGGAACGACTTGCTGAGCAGTCCCGACCACGCTGCTTCTGTGCTTTGCCAAGAACGCCACTGGGTGCTATAAGGGCACTGAACCCTGCTCTGGGTCCTCCCGTCTCAGTCAGAGCGTACGGCTCACAGGGTGTATGCTCCCACCGCGTGCCCGTTCACACTGCGCACAACATCGTTATGGACATCGGAAAGCACACGGTCAGCGACACCACATCATGGGACGCTCACGCCTCTTGGGGAACAACGCATCTGGCGGCAGGGGGTTTGCTGTTGTAAGGGGCGCATTCACAGATGGGTCTTGTGAGGTCAGCAATGGGCAGCGTTACCGATTGGCCGTTGGAAAAGCACAACCCGGCCATTCGGTTTCGCACGATAACCGGGGCTTCCGGGCGCCCTCCCGTGTTTCCGCCCCGGTCAACGTCTTGAGATGCGCTTAGGCCGCCAGCAGCAGATAAGGCTCTTCGACCACCTGCTTCACGTACTGCAGGAACTTCGCAGCCGGCGCGCCGTCGATGATCCGGTGGTCGAACACCAGGCTCAGGGCCATCATCTGGCGCAGCACCGGCTTGTCCGCTTCAGCGCGGAACACCCATTTGGGCAGGATCTTCCCCACGCCCAGGATGGCGGCCTCCGGCAGGTTGATGACCGGCGTGAAGGCCTCGATGTCGTACATTCCCAGGTTGGTGATCGTGAAGGTGCCGCCGGTGATATCGTCGGGCAGCGAGCGTCCCTTGCGCGCCCGATCCACCATCTCGCGAAATTCCTGGCCGAACTGCCGCAGCGACTTGATGTCGGCATCGCGGATGACCGGCACCAGGAGGCCGCGCTCGGTGTCGACGGCCATGCCCATATTGATGTGCGACAGCCGCTCGATGGCGTCGGCTGCCAGCCTGGCATTCATGTAGGGGAACTTGCGCAGGCCGGATGCGACGATTTTGGCCAGCAGGTCGTTGTAGCCGGGCACAAAGCCCCACTCCTCCGCCACCTTCGCCTTGATCCGCTCGCGCGCCGCGACAAACTCGGTGGCATCCACCTCCAGCATCAGCGTGACGCGGGCCGTAGTGTGCACGCTGGCGCCCATCCGGTCGGCGATGATGCCGCGCACCCCTTTGAGCGGGATGCGCTCGGCCACCTCGACCCCAGGGAGCAGGGGCGCGGGGGACGCAGGCGGCGGGGGCGCGGGGATCCGCCCGCTCTCCGGCTCGCCTGCCTTCTCTCGTTTGTCCGCTCCAGCCTTTGCGACCGCCTGCTCCACATCCTCTTTCGTGATCTTGCCGCCGGGTCCAGTGCCGGTCACCTTGCGCAGGTCGATGCCGGCCTCGGCGGCGACCTTCTCCGCGAGCGGACTGGCCTTCGGCGCGGAGGCCAGGTAAGCCTGCACGTCTTTCTCCACCACCCGCACCCCACCGCCGCCGGTCGGAACCACCTCGGCGAGATCGACATGCTCGGACGCAGCCAGCTTGCGCGCCCGCGGCGAGGCGAACACTTTCGAGGGCAAGGTGGAGTCCGATGCCGAGGAGATCCCGGCCTCAACCTCAACCTCACCCTTATCCTCAGCCTTGACCTCCGCCTCCTCGTCGCCCCGGATCTTCCCGCCCACGAATTGCTCATCCGGCGCGCCGATCGTGGCCACAACGGTGAGGACAGGCACCACCTTGCCCGGCTCGAAGGGTCCCCGGTGCAGGGTGCCGCTGCCTTCCGCCTCGACGAAGAAAGTCGTCTTGTCCGTCTCGATCTCCAGGATTTCCTGGCCCTTCTTGACCGCGACGCCGTCCTCGGCCAGCCACTGGAGCAGGGTCACCTCTTCCACGGTCTGGCCGAACTTCGGGATGTAGACCTCGACTGCCATCACTTCACCACCTTTCGGCACGCTTCGACGATGCGGTTCGTGTTCGGGATCGCTTGATCCTCCAGCACCTCAGCGCGCGGGACGGGGACGTTGAGCGCAGCCACCCGCACCATCGGCGCATCCAGATAGTCGAAGGCCTCTTCGTTGACCAGGGTAAAGATCTCGCCGAGGACGCTGCCCGTCCGGTACGCCTCCGTGACCCCCACCAGGCGGCCGGTCTTCTTGACGGAGGCGACAATGGTCTCCAGGTCCAGCGGCTTGAGGGACCTGAGGTCAATGACTTCGACGGAGACCCCCTCCCTGGCCAGCTGCTCCGCCGCCTCGAGCGCC
>CAYRFV010000033.1:0-15808 GCA_964423545.1 uncultured Anaerolineales bacterium
GCGGCAGAGGCTGCACGGAGCGGCGTGTTCACCCAGGTATCAGGAGTCTTCGTGCCATAGATATTTCGTAGCGCAGATTTACGTCCTGTATCCGTCGGACTGTGTATTGCGACGCTTGCTGGAGGTCTGCCTATGTGGTAGGATATCCGAAGGGCAAGAATGGGATCGCAGTTCTGGCATCGAAGCGGCTCCTTGCGTATGACCCCTTGCCTGTAGCTACGAACACCGACATGATACGCCTTGTCCCGCCGAATTGCCACTTTTCTGTTGCTGTTTGCCAATCTGCTGAGTTGCTGGTTTCCCATGCTCCTCCTCGGCCTTGACATCGGAAGCACCACGATCAAGG
The DNA here is from genome assembly GCA_964423545.1 of uncultured Anaerolineales bacterium. Lineage (GTDB taxonomy): Bacteria > Chloroflexota > Anaerolineae > CG2-30-64-16 > CG2-30-64-16 > JALOOE01. The sequence goes on from CAYRFV010000033.1 coordinate 347, forward strand.
CGGCCGTCTATGACCCCGAGAGCGGCCGCGTGGTCGCCCTCGCCGCGCGCCCCACACCCACCGACCATCCCGCGCCGGGCCTGAGCGAGCATGACCCCGAAGCGCTGTGGCAGGCGGTCTGCGCGTGCCTGCGGGAGGTCGTTGCCGATTGTAGGGGCGGGGTCGCCCCGCCCCCGCAGATCGCGGGCCTGGCGATCGCGAGCCTGGCCGAATCAGGAGTGCCGATCGACGCAGCGGGGCGCGCCCTCAGCCCGCTGATCGCCTGGTATGACCGCCGCTCGGAGCCACAGGCAACGTGGCTCGACCGCCAGATCCCAGAGCAGGAGCTGCACGCGATCACCGGGCAGCGGGTCACGGCTTCTTTCGGAGTGTGCAAATGGCTGTGGATGCGGGAACACTGGCCCGAGGCCGCCAGCCAAATGGAGACCTGGCTGCCGGCGCCCAACTACATCCTGTGGCGGCTGACCGGCGAGCGGAGCATCGACTTCAGCCAGGCGTCGCGCATGTTGGCGTTCGATCAGCGGCGCCTCGACTGGTCCGAGCGGATCCTTGACGCCGTCGGCCTGCGCCGCGAGCAGCTGCCGCTGCCGCTGCCGGGCGGCACGATCGTCGGCGCAGTAACCTCAGCAGCCGCAGGGCAGACTGGGCTGCCGGCCGACCTGCCCTGTGTGCTCGGCGGCCATGACCACCTGTGTGCGGCATTTGCTGCGGGCGCCTATCGTCCTGGCGTCGTGGCCGATTCGTCCGGCACGGCCCAGGCCGTTCTGACGGTCGTTCCCGGCTTCGCCTCTACGCCGAAGATGGCCGCGGCCGGATATGCCTGTTATGCTCACGTCATTGCCGGGCAGTATATTCTCAAGGTGGGGCTCAAGGCCGCGGGCGGCGCCATCGAATGGCTGGCGCGTCAGCTCGCCGGACCCGGAACCCCGCCGGACCGCCTGCCCTACGACGAGTTACTGGCCCTGGCCGGTCGCGGCGCGGGCGTGCGCGCCGGGCCGGTCTGGCTCCCGCATCTCATTGATTCAGGCACCCCCGAAGGGGATCGTCACAGCCTGGCCGCGCTGGTAGGGGCCAGGATCGAGCATGACGCAGGGGACATCTTTCGGGGCTTGTTGGAGTCGTTGGCGTTCTGGCTGCGACACAACCTGGAGGACGTGGCATATCTGCCGATCTGGCAGCCGGTGGAGGAGGTGGTCCTGCTCGGCGGGACAACGCGACTGGCGCTCCTCTCGCAACTCAAAGCCGACATCTTGGGCCGGCCGGTAATCGTGCCGGAGCTGCCAGAAGCGGCGGCCATCGGCGCAGCGCTGCTGGCCGGGCTGGGCGCCGGCATCTTCCGCTCGCCGGCCGAGGCGGTCGGGTCACTGCGCTATGGACGGGAGATCATCGAGCCGGATCCGGTGCGAGTCCTCTGGTACGACCGGCTGTATCGCGAGGCGTACCTGCCGCTGTACAGTGCGCTGCGCGAAGTCAACCATCGGCTGGCAGCGATGTGACGGCCGGCCGGACAAGAGGCGCACGCGCTGCGAGCTTGCCCGTCGGGCATCTCTCTCGCAGCGGGCTTGGCCCGCTGCGCTGCCGCAGGTCGTTCAGGCGCCCATCGGCCCGGCGCGAAGGCTCATGCCAGGTCGAAGCGGGGGCACGGGCTGAAGGATCTTACGACGCTCCGGCGTCAAGCGGTCCAGCAAGGCCTGAGAGTACTCGTAGCCGAAACGCGTGCTCCCCCAGCTCGCGCCGTAACGGGTGATGATGACGCGGCGCTGCCCCGGATTCGTGCGGCTTGATCCGCCGTGCATGATGCCGTCGACAAAGAGAACGGCGTCGCCCTTCTTCAGGTGCACCTCGATGGCCCCTTCCAGCGCATCCATCCGATCCAGGCCGGCATAACTGCCGGCGTTCGGATGCGGGAAATTGGACTTGTGGCTGCCTGGAATGACCATCGTGGCGCCATCCCCGGGACCGATGTCGGTCAGCGCCAGGATCACATTGCACTGACCACAGCGGAAGACGCCGTTGGCATAGTGATAGATGCCGCGCAGCGCACCCTGATAGCCGCCGGAATGCACCGGATGGTGACCGCCGGTCTCGCGCACCGAGAGAATACATTCATCGATGAACAGCCCCTCGACATACGATTTCTCCTCGCCGCAGTAATGCCGCACATACTCGATCCAGCCGGGATGGTCGATCAACGTCTCAAACGGCCCCCCTAGCTCGACGCAGTTGTGCAGCTCCAGGCCGGTCGAGGCGGTGTAGTCGCGGCGCTGCGCGTTGCCATACCACTCACCATACCGGAGGGGCGGGATCGCGTCGATGGTCCGGTTCAGGGCATCCACCAGTTCAGGCTCGACGGCGTTCCTGAGAACCAGGTAGCCGCGCAGATCAAACAGGAAGTCATCCAATGGGGTCGGGCGTCTGGAGTCCATCATCCGTGCTCCTGAGCGAGATTTCGCGCGAACGCATCATGTGCAAGTATGACTCATGCATGGATCATGGCTGTAATCCGGGATACGTTCGCGCCGGTTCACACGGTGCGAAAACGGGGGCGAGCTTTGGCGGAATGGGTGCAGGGATGTATAATGCTGTGAATCTATCACAGTGTCGTATCTCACGGCAACGGAGAAGACCCGGTGAACAACCGATCCAACCCTCTCCCTCCCGACCGTTTCTTCGATCCCGATCCGCGCCAGAAGGAGATCGCTCGGCAGCTCTATGCCCAAGTCGCCGGCCTGCCGCTGGTCTGCCCGCATGGCCACGTCGATCCGCGCATGTTTGCGGACCCGGACTATTCATTCGGCAGCCCGGCTGACCTGCTGATCATTCCCGACCATTATGTCTTCCGCATGCTCTACTCGCAGGGCGTGCCGTTGGAGGCCCTCGGCGTGCCGCGACGCGATGGTGGTCCCGTCGAAGCAGACCACCGCAAGATCTGGAAGACGTTCGCCGAGCACTTCCACCTGTTTCGCGGCACGCCGACCGGAGTCTGGCTGGCGCAGGAGTTGGTCGAGGTGTTCGGCGTCGAGGAGAAGCTCAATGCAGCGTCGGCCATGCGCATCTACGACCGGATCGCCGATTGCCTGACAAGGCCCGAATTTCGCCCACGCGCCCTCTTCGAGCGCTTCAATATCGAAGTGCTGGCCACCACCGACGCCGCTGCCGATGGCCTGGCGCATCACCAGGCAATCAGAGCCTCCGGCTGGGGTGGCCGCATTGTGCCCACCTTCCGACCGGACGCGGTGGTCAACCTCGACGCCCCGGGCTGGCGCGAAAACATCACGGCGCTCAGCGCGTCCTGCGGGTTCGATGTCAGCAGCTATCGCGCCCTGATCGAGGCGCTGGAAAGCCGGCGCGCATTCTTCAAACAGATGGGCGCAACGGCCACGGATCACGCCGTGCTGGTTCCCGTGACCGGTGAACTGAGCGCAGCCGAGGCTGAGACCATCTTCGCTCGCAGCCTCAAGGGGCAAGCCAACGCGGACGATGCTGCGCGGTTCACCGGGCACATGCTGATGGAGATGGCGCGCATGAGCATTGAGGATGGATTGGTGATGCAGCTCCATCCCGGTTCGCTCCGCAACCACAACCCGGAGGTTTTCGCCCGTCACGGCCTCGACAAGGGCGCCGATATCCCGATCCAGACCGAGTACACGCGCAATCTCAAGGCGCTTCTGGACAAGTACGGTCGCGATCCGCGCTTGACGCTGATCCTCTTCACGCTCGATGAGACCGCCTACAGCCGCGAGTTGGCGCCGTTGGCGGGGCACTATCCCGCGCTGCGGCTGGGCCCGCCGTGGTGGTTCCACGACAGCCTCGCGGGCATGGCGCGTTACTTCGATCAGGTGATGGAGACGGCCGGGCTCTACAATACCGCGGGTTTCAACGACGACACGCGTGCCTTTCCGTCAATCCCCGCGCGCCACGATGTGTGGCGTCGCGCCAGCGCCAACTGGCTCGCCGGCCTGGTCGTACGCAGCCTTATCGATCTCGACGAGGCGGAGGAGATGGTGCGCAATATGGCCTACGGGCTGGCCAAGAAAGCGTACAAGCTGTAATCACCAGGCAAGCACCGACGATCAGAGACGCACGAGTCCCCTGGACACACGGAGGCGATATCGTCTCTGATCGTTCATCCTTCGCCTGTGGAATGGAGCACGCATGCGGAACATCAGGAACCTTCCAGGCGTAGAGATCTTCCCGAATTCCCCCGTTGAGGCATCGGACGTCGAATTTGCGCTGGCCAAGATGGCCAACGGCCGGCGACTGGCCTTGCTGGTTGCAGCGGGCGCGACCGTCCCGGCGGATTTCGAGGGTGAGACCAGCGAGCAAGGCGGCAAGACGCTGCTCCTCGGCCCGACCAGCCCGCGCAACGCGGCCGCACTGCGCAGGCATCTGCCGTGGTTGCAGCCGCGGCCGCTCGGCCTGCGCACCTCAGCGGGAATGGGCGACCGGCTGGGACTGGCAACGGCAGGCCATGTGCAGGCGGTGCGCGCGGTGGGAGGTGAGATCGCGCCGATCTTTGCGCAACAGAGCATTCGCGAGATGGCGCGGACCGGCCGTACGCCGCAGCAGGTGATGGATGATGCCATGTGGGGCGTCTTCCAAGAGGGGTGGCAGGCCGGCGCCGGCGCCGACGCCGATCACCTCAAGACGACCGCCGACATCGACGCCTGTGTGGCGGCCGGCTTCACCTTCTTCACCATCGATCCGGGCGAGCATGTGGACGGCGCAGCCGACACCGACGGTGTGGCGGCCCTGGGCCGCAAATATGACGCACTGCCGTGGCTGAGCCTGGAGACCAGTGCGGCGGCTCTGAGGGCGGCGTATGTTGGCAAACGCATCGCTGTAGAGGAGCGCGCCATCGTCTATGACGATGAGACGCTGCTGCGTGCGGCGGTCAAGTACGGCCGCGCCGTAGCGCATGTGGCGGCGATGCACCGGCGCCTGGACGAGCATCGGCAAGCGCGAAATCCGAGGGTTGGCTCCACGTCCGCAGCTGCCGACCCGTTCGAGTTGGAAGTGTCCGTCGATGAGACAGATACCCCGACATCTCACGCCGAGCACCTGTTCATCGCGCGTGAGCTGCGCCGACTGGGAGTGAGGTGGGTCAGCCTGGCGCCACGCTACGTCGGACGCTTCGAGAAGGGTGTGGACTACATCGGAGACCTTGCGGCGTTCGAGGCTGACTTCGCCGGACACGCAGCCATTGCCCGCGCGGTCGGTCCCTACAAGTTGAGCCTCCATTCCGGCTCCGACAAGTTCAGCGTCTATCCCATCGCGGCGCGGCTGACGCGCGGCCTGGTGCACCTGAAGACCGCTGGAACCAGCTACCTGGAGGCATTGCGCACCATCGCTGCGCTCGATCCGGCCTTTTTCCGTGAGCTATACGCCTTTGCCCGCGAGCGCTACGAGACGGACCGCGCCAGCTATCACGTGTCAGCACAGCTCTCGCGCGCGCCGGCCCCCGACGATGTGGGCCAGGCCGACCTGCCAGCACTGCTCGATCAGTTTGATGCGCGAGAGATCCTGCATGTAACCTTCGGATCGGTCCTGCGCTGGCAGAACGCAGATGGCAGCCTGCGCTTCCACCCGCGCTTCATGGGTCTATTGACTGCGAATGGGGACGCGTACGCCGCCAACGTGAAAGCACACTTCATCCGTCACCTGGCGCCCTTTGTGACGCGTTGACGGACGACGCAGGGCAATAGACGCAGCGTCGACGCTGTCGCCTTTCGTCCCCGCTCTACTGACCACCGTACACTTCGGACGATGATCACCGCAGAAGGACTTGAACTCATGGACCTGACCGAAATCACTCTGACCTACAACTTCACGGGCCACACTGTCGTCATCACTGGCGGCGCGGGGATCCTGGGAGGTGAGATGGCGTGCGCGCTGGTGGGATGCGGCGCCAATGTTGCGGTGCTGGACCGCGACCCGAAGCTTGCTGACCGACTGATCGAGCGCGTCAAGATGATCGATAAGCCGGGCATCGGGCGACTCGCCGTCGTCTATGGCGACGTGCTCAACAAAGAGACGCTGCTGCAGGCGGAAGAGATCATTCGGACGGAGCTGGGGGCGGCCGACGCGCTGATCAACGCGGCCGGCGGCAATCGACCGACTGCCACCACCGGGCCCGATCTGAGCTTCTTCGATCTGCCCGACGACGCGCTGCGCGGCGTCTTCGATCTGAACTTGCTCGGCACGATCATCCCCAGCCAGATCTTCGGCCGGGGCATGGCCGAGCGGGGGGAAGGCGCCATTTTGAATATCTCTTCGATGAGCGCATTCCGACCGTTGACGCGCGTCTTGGGCTACTCGGCTGCGAAGGCCGGCATCAGCAATTTCACGCAATGGCTGGCCGTGCACATGGCGAAGGAATACTCACCTCGCATCCGCGTCAACGCCATTGCACCTGGCTTCTTCCTCACCGAGCAGAACCGGTATCTGATGACGGACAAGGAAACCGGTGAGCTCACCGCGCGCGGGAAGGCAGTCATCGCACATACGCCGATGGGACGCTTCGGCTCGCCCGACGAATTGCTCGGCGCCGTGCTGTGGCTCCTGTCGCCTGCCTCCTCCTTCGTGACCGGTGTTGTGATTCCGATCGACGGCGGCTTTGACGCGTACAGCGGCGTATGAGATCACCGGGTGGAAGTCGATGTGTCGCAGCACGGCAACGGCTGCTCTACGGACTGTCCAACGGTTGAGTTTGCGAGGAGCACACGACGGATGAAAGCTCTCGTGTATGAAGGTCCATGGCAGATGCCGATGCGAGACGTGCCGACGCCCCAACCGGGGCCGGGCGACGTGATCGTCAACGTCAAGGCAGTCGGCGTATGTGGGTCAGACGTTCACGGCTTCACAGGCTCGACTGGCCGGCGCATCCCGCCGATGATCATGGGCCACGAGTTCAGCGGCGTGGTCGCGGCCGTGGGCGAGGGAGTCGTTGCTCACAAGCCCGGCGATCGGGTGGTTGTGCAGCCGATCATCACGTGCGGGCAGTGCGCCAATTGCCTGGCCGGGATGCCCAACATCTGCACCAACCGGAGCGGCGTGGGGATGATGCGTCGCGACGGCGCAAATGCCGAGGCGGTGCGCGTGCCCCAGCAGCTCCTCTATGAATTGCCGGCCGAAGTGCCGTGGGAGCAAGGCGCCCTGATCGAGCCGCTGGCCGTTGCCATGCATGCGGCCAATTTGAGCCCGATTCGACTGATGGACACGGTAGTGATTCTCGGCGCGGGGACCATCGGGTTGTTGACGCTGCTGGCATGCCGGCTCAAGGGTGCAGGCCCGGTCATCGTCAGCGATCTCAGCCCGCACCGGCTGGAGGTGGCACGCAGACTCGGCGCTACGGCGAGCGTGAACCCGGCCCAGGAGGATCTTGGCGAGATCGTGCGCAAACATGCCGGGGCGGCGGGCGCGCCGATCGTGATCGAGGCGGTCGGCATCACGGCTACCGCCAGGCAATCGCTGGAGCTTGTCAAGGCCGGCGGGCATGTCACCTGGATCGGCAACGCAGCTCCGACTATCGAGATTGGGATGCAGCAGATCGTCACGCGCGAGATCACGGTGCGCGGCGTCTACGCCTTCAACGTCGAATTCGGGCGCGCCATCGAAGCCATCCGCGCCGGACGCGTGGATGTGACGCCGATCATGGAACAGGTCGCGCCCTTGGAGTCTGGGCCACAGGTCTATCATGACCTGGCAAAGGGCGCGTTGGACGCGATCAAGGTCGTGCTCATGCCTTGAAGTCATTGCTCGAATCGCTCGGATGACTCGGACTTGTCGATGCTCTGCTCGGTCTGCACCATCCCTGTGAGGTGTGAGCCGGTCCAACCTTCGTGAGACACTCATGGATCGCATTCGAACCGCCATCATCGGCCCCGGAAAAGTGGGGCACACCCATGCCCGCATCCTGAAGGCACTCCCGGAATCGGAGTTCGTGGCCGTGCTCGGGCGCACGGCCGACAAGACGCAGGCCTTTGCGGGCCGATACGGTGTGCAAGCCTACACCGACCTGGACACATTCCTCGCGCGATCGGGGGCGCAGATGGTCATCATCTGCACGCCCCATCCCCTGCATGCCGAGGCCGCTGTCGCCGCAGCCAGGGCAGGCATCCACACGCTGGTCGAGAAGCCGATGGCCATCACACTGCAGCAGTGCGACGCGATGATCGCTGCGGCCCGCGACAACCACGTCAAGCTGGGCATGGTCAGCCAGCGCCGGTTGTACGAATGCGTCGGGCGGGTGAAGCATGCCATCGAAGCCGGCAAGATCGGGACGCCGATCCTGGGGACGATCACCGTGTTAGGGTGGCGCGGGCCCGAGTACTACGCCCTGGATCCGTGGCGCGGCCGGTGGGACGCAGAGGGCGGCGGCGTGTTGGTCAATCAGACCTCGCATCAGCTTGACCTCTTCCAATGGTTGATGGGGCCGCCGGAGGAATTGTTCGGCTACTGGGATAATCTCAGCCACCCGTACATCGAGGTTGAGGATACCGCAGTCGTCGTGCTGCGCTTCAAGAACGGCGCGCTGGGCAACATCGTTGTCAGCAATTCACAGAATCCGGGTCTCTACGGCAACATCCACATCCACGGCAGCAACGGCGCCAGCATCGGCGTCCAGACCGACGGCGGCTCGATGTTCATTTCGGGCGTGACCACGAAGGTCGATCCCCCGATGAACGATCTCTGGACCGTGCCGGGAGAGGCCGAGCTCTTGCCTCAATGGCAGGCCGACGATCGCGGCCGCGCAGACGAGATCGACATCATGAGCCACTACCACCAGCTCAGCGTCCAGGATTTCCTGCACGCTATCCTCGAAGATCGCCCACCGATGGTGCCCGGCGAAGAAGGCCGCGTAACGGTCGAAATCTTCAATGCGGTGTATCGGTCGGGACGCGAGCGGAGCGTGGTTCGATGGCCGTTGGCGTGAGTGGGCGAAGACGAGACAGGGCGGATGGAAACGTTCGCCTGCCGATGCCTTGTCCACTCTCGCCGGCCTTGTAAGGGAGTCCGGAATGACCGTTCGCTATCGCCTGCTCTCCTACCCGCTCAACGCCACCGCTCCTGTCTGGCCCGGCAATCCTCCGGCAGCCCGGACGGAGCCGTTGAGCTCAATTGCACGCGGGGGCAACTCGAACACGACGCGGCTGAGCCTCTTCAGTCACTCGGGCACGCACCTGGACGCGCCGAAGCACTTCAATGACGCTGGCCCAGCCGCCGTCGATCTGCCGATCGAGTCGTTCATCTTCAGCCGGCCGTTCGTCATCGAAGCGCCGAAGCCGGAGGGCGGATTCATCCGTCGCGAGGAGCTTGAGCCGCATCGCGATGCGCTGCGCGGGGCCGATCTCTGCCTGCTCCGCACCGGCTGGAGCGCATTACGAGCCGCCGACCCAGCGCGCTATGCGACACAGGGGCCGCTGCTGCATCCCGATGCCGCTCGATTCCTGGTCGATGGATGCCCGAACCTGCGCGGCGTGGCGACCGACGCCATCTCGATCGGTGCGCCGGGCTATGGCCGCGAGTCCGTTGAGACGCACCAGATCCTCACCGGCCGAGGCCGCACCGATGACCGCTTCATGCTGATCTTCGAGGACCTGCGCATCGATCCCGATCTGACCAACGCTCGACGCATCTTCGCCTGGCCGCTGCTCATCGAGGGATCAGACGGAAGCCCGTGCACGATCGTCGCTGAGTTTGTCGAGACATGATGCGTTCGAATTCACCACAGGAGAAGCCGTTTCCATGTCCACCTTTCCCGAATCTGCCCGCCCGTTAGCGGAACTGAAGCCTACCGGCGAGTTTTTCGTCGGCATCGACTCGGATGGCTGCGCGTTTGACACCATGGAAATCAAGCACAAAGAGTGCTTTTGCCCCAATACCATCAAGTGGTGGGGGTTGCAGCCCGTCTCGAAATATGCGCGCGAGGCCGTGGAATTCGTCAACCTCTACTCTAAGTGGCGCGGCGTGAACCGATGGCCTGCGCTGACCATGGTGTTCGATCTGCTGGCCGAGCGCCCCGAGGTGATCGCCCGGCACGTAAGGATCACCGAGGCGAAACGCGTGCGCGCATTCATCGCGCAGAAAGAGTTCCCGCTCAGCAACGACGGCCTGAAGCGATACATGGCCGCCTATCCCGAGCCGGAGCTCGAAACCGCCTGGAATTGGACGACCGGCGTCAATGCGACCATCGAGGAGATCGTCCACGGGGTGCCGCCCTTCCCCTTTGTGCGCGAGAGCCTGGAGGAAATGAAAGGCCGGGCGGACATCGTTGTCGTCTCGGCAACGCCCACCGAGGCGCTCATCCGCGAGTGGCAGGAACATGACATTGCGCCGTATGCACGCGTGATCGCCGGCCAGGAGATGGGAACGAAGAAGCAGCATCTGGGGTTGGCGGCCAGGGGCAAATACGCGCCCGATCATATCTTGATGGTCGGCGACGCACCCGGCGACATGGATGCAGCGCGCGGGAACGACGCGCTCTTCTTCCCGATCAACCCGGGTGCGGAAGAAGCATCCTGGGAGCGTTTCTATCGCGAGGGGTTGCCGCGCTTCTTTGCGGGAACCTACCGCGGCGCCTATGAGGCCAGCCTGATCGCGGAGTTCGAGAAATTGCTGCCCAGCACGCCGCCGTGGAAGCGATGAGAGAGAGCCGGCCACGGATGGATAAATCGGCCAGCGGAGCGCCGGTTGGCTGAATCCATCCGGCGGATGCACACTTTTCAGGCGGGAGGCCTCCATGGTCATCGGAAAAGGATACACGGACCGCTACCTGAGCGACGGTGAGGTTCGGGAGTTGGTCTTTCAGGGTTTCGCTCAGGCGGATGTGAGCGGCAAACGCGTGCTCGTCATCATCCCGGACGGCACGCGCACGGCGCCCAACGGACAGCTCTTCCGGCTGTTCCAGGAGGCGCTCGGAGGCAAAGTCGCCGCGCTGGACTATCTTGTCGCGCTCGGCACACACATCGCCATGGGCGATGATGCGCTCAACCGGCTCGTCGGCATCACTGCCCAGGAGCGCGCCACGAAATACGCCGCCACCCGGCTTCTCAACCATGCATGGGATGACCCGGCGGCCCTGGTCAAGCTCGGCGCCATCACAGCAGACGAGATCGCGACCCTGACGGGCGGGCTTTTCCGCCAGGCGGTGGAAGTCACGGTGAACCGGCTCGTGCTCGATTACGACCTGCTGGTGATCTGCGGCCCCACCTTTCCACACGAGGTGGTCGGGTTCTCCGGTGGGAACAAGTACTTCTTCCCTGGAATCAGCGGCGCCGAAGTGATCAACTTCACACACTGGCTGGGCGGAGTGATGACCAACTACGCCATCATCGGTACCAAACACACGCCGGTGCGCGCCGTCATCAACCGCGCCGCAGCCATGATCGAACGGCCCAAGCTGTGTTTTTCGATGGTCGTGGCGCCAGCCAAGGACGATATCGCCCATACGGCGGCGCCGTCGCTCAACGGTCTCTACTTCGGCACGCCCGAAGAGGCCTGGGAAGCCGCCTCCGACCTGTCCAGTCAGGTGCATGTCGTTTGGGTCGACAAGCCGTATCGGCGCGTGCTCTCCGTGATGCCTCACCTGTACGACGACCTGTGGACGGGCGCAAAGGGCATGTACAAGATGGAGCCGGCCATTGCTGACGGCGGCGAGGTGATCATCTATGCACCTCACATCACCGAAGTTTCGTACACTCACGGCCGCATCCTGGAACAGATCGGCTACCACTGCCGTGATTACTTCTTGAAGCAGTGGGATCAGTTCAAGGATGTGCCCGGCGGCGTTTTGGCCCATTCCACCCACTTGACCGGCCAGGGGACGTTTGATCCAGCCACCGGAGAAGAGAAGCTGCGCATCAAGGTGACGCTGGCCACCGGCATTTCGCGCGAGCGCTGCGAGCGGATCAACCTGGGCTACCTCGATCCGGCGACGATCAACCCGGATGAATGGCGGGGCAAGGAAGCTGAGGGCGTACTGCTGGTGCCCAAGGCCGGCGAGATGTTGTATCGCGTCAAGCCTGGAAATCGACAAACGAGCATGGGGGAGGCAGCATGAGCAAGGCAGATATCGGGTTGATCGGGTTGGCCGTGATGGGCCAGAACCTGGTCCTCAACATGAATGATCGCGGCTTCGCCGTGGCAGTCTACAACCGCACCGGGTCCGTCACAGATGAGTTTCTGGCCGGCAGCGCAAAGGACCGAACCATCTACGGCGCGCACTCGCTGGAGGAGCTGGCCGGGCTGCTGAAGCGGCCCCGCCGCGTGATGCTGATGGTCAAGGCCGGACAGCCCGTTGACGACTTCATCGAAAAGCTGCTGTCCGTGCTGGAGCCGGGGGACATCATCATCGACGGCGGCAACTCGAACTACGAAGACAGCATCCGTCGTACGGCTTATGTCGAGTCGAAGGGGCTCCTCTACATCGGCACCGGCGTCTCGGGCGGCGAGGAAGGGGCGCGCCACGGCCCGTCGATCATGCCGGGCGGTTCGCCGGCCGCATGGCCCGCGGTCAAGCCGATCTTCCAGGCTATTGCGGCCAAGGTGGCGGATGGCTCCCCCTGCTGTGATTGGGTGGGCGAGAACGGGGCCGGACATTTCGTCAAGATGGTGCACAACGGCATCGAGTACGGGGACATGCAGATCATCGCCGAGGCGTATCACCTGATGAAGGAAGGCCTGGGCATGAGCAACGATGAGATGCACGAAGTGTTTGCGCGCTGGAACCAGGGGAAACTGGAATCCTACCTCATCGAGATCACACGCGACATTCTGGGCTTCCGAGATGCGGACGGGACGGACACCATCGACATCATCCTCGACCGCGCCGGGCAGAAAGGCACGGGCAAGTGGACGGTGATCTCAGCGCTCGACCAGGGAATCCCGCTGACATTGATCTCAGAGGCGGTCTTCGCACGCGCACTCTCTGCTCTTAAGGACGAGCGCGTGGCAGCGTCTGCCGTGCTCCGAGGCCCGACGCCGTCCCCGATCGCCGACAGGGCTGCGTTCATCGCCGACCTGGAGGAGGCCGTCTACGCATCCAAGATCGCTTCCTACACCCAGGGCTACATGCTGATGCGCGCTGCAGCCGAAGCTTACAAGTGGAATCTCAACTTCGGCGGCATCGCGTTGATGTGGCGCGGGGGGTGCATCATCCGCTCGATCTTCCTGGGCAAGATCAAAGAAGCGTACGACGCCGATCCGAACCTGGTCAATCTGCTGGTGACCCCTTACTTCCAGGAGGCCGTGACCGGCGCGCAGACCGCGTGGCGTCGCGTGGTCGCCAAGGCGGTGGAGCTCGGCATCCCAGCGCCAGCGATGTCGAGCGCACTGGCCTTCTTCGATGGCTATCGTCGCGGCTGGCTGCCTGCCAACATGCTGCAGGCGCAGCGCGACTACTTCGGCGCACACACCTACGAACGCGTCGACAAGCCTCGGGGCCAGATGTTCCACACGAACTGGACGGGGGAAGGTGGGGATGTGACGGCAAGGTCGTATCAGGCATAGAGGCCGGGCGCTGCCTTGCCCGTGCCCTGACTTGCGGAGTATCTGGAGCCTATCATGGTCAAGAACGTCATTGTTGCCCAGTCCGGCGGTCCGTCGCCGGTCATCAACAGCAGCCTACGCGGGGTCGTCGAAATGTGCAAGGCCATGCCGGACCGCTTCGGCACGGTCTATGCCGGCTTTCACGGCATCGAGGGTGTACTGAAAGAGGAACTGCTTGACCTGTCTGCGCAGCCGGTCGAGGAGATCGCACTGCTGAGCGTCACCCCAGCCGCAGGCAGCATCGGCACGTGCCGCTACAAGCTCAAGGAGAAGCAGACAGAGGACTTCGCGCGCGTCATCGAGGTGTTCCGAGCACACAACATCGGCTTCTTCTTCTATAACGGCGGCAACGACTCGATGGACACCGCCCACAAGATCGCCCAACTCGCGCAGCGCATGGGGCTCGAGTTGATCGCAACTGGGGTGCCCAAGACGATCGACAACGACGTGGGTGACTCGGCGTTCCAGCTCGTGGATCACACTCCCGGCTACGGCTCCACCGCCCGATACTGGGCGCTGAATGTTCAGGGCGCCAACGAGGAGAATGCCGGCTCCTCGCCGGCCGACCCGGTTCTCGTGCTCCAGGCAATGGGGCGCAAGATCGGCTTCATTCCGGCTGCGGCGCGGCTGGCCGATCCGAAACGCGAGCTACCACTGCAGATCTACCTGGCCGAATCGAAGGTCGGCCTGGAGCAGATGGCCGACAATGTCAATGACGAGCTCAAACGCTCCGGCCGCTGCATCGTGGTGGTGAGCGAGGGGTTTGACGTGGGCGGCCTCGGCGAGCGCAAGGACAGCTTCGGTCACACAATGTTCGGCGCCAGCGAGACCACGGTCGCCCAAACCGTAGTCAACTACCTCAATACGGTCGGACTGGCGGCATCCGGCGCGGCACGCGGCAACGTGCCCGGCACCGATCAACGCACCAGCATGGTCTATGCCTCCACCGTGGATATCGAGGAAGCCTACAAAGTCGGCCAGAAGGCCGTACTTGTGGCGGCCCAGGACGGTTCGGGCTGGATGAGCACCATCCTGCGCGAGCCCGGTCCGATCTACAACGTACGCTACGACAAGGTGCCGCTAGAGAAAGTCGCCAATTCGGAACGGGCGTTTCCGAGAGAGTGGATTGCGAAGAACGGTTGCGATGTGACCGACGACTTTATCCGCTATGCCCGCCCGCTGATCGGCGATGACTGGCCGAGCATCCCGCTGGTGGAGGGTCGCCAGCGCTTCGCTCGCCTGAAGCCGATCTTCGCCGGCCAGCTTCTGCCGGCCTATGTACCGCAGGCGCTGCGATGACGGACGCCGGATCGCGCAGGGGCGAAGGATCATGAGCATCGCAAGACCACGGCGCTGCGCGATCCGAGCGTCGCGAAAACTGGGGTGATACGCATGCCACCAATCCTACCGGTCGATCTCGCTCTCGATGCGAGAGCGCTCTTGGGCGAAGGCCCGATCTGGAATGTGCGCGAACAAGTCCTGTACTGGGTGGATATCTCAGGCCATGCAGTCCATGTGTTCCACCCGGCCACGGGCCACGATCGAGCGATCGACGTCGGCCAGCCGGTCGGCACGGTCGTGCCGCGGCGCTCGGGGGGCGTGATGGTGGCGTTGCGCGATGGCTTCGCCGCGCTGGACGTCGATACCGGCAAACTGACCCTGATCGCCGACCCGGAAGCGCATCTGCCGACAAACCGCTTCAACGATGGCAAGTGCGATCCGGCCGGCCGTTTCTGGGCGGGAACGATGGCGCAATCGGAGCGAGTGCGGACAGGTAGCCTGTATCGTCTCGATCCCGACCTCACGGTTCACAAGATGTGGGGCGACATCGCGGTCGCCAATGGCATCGCCTGGAGCCATGACGCCAGGACGATGTACTACATCGACACGCCGACGCGGATGGTCGTGGCATTC
>CAYRFV010000033.1:15818-29911 GCA_964423545.1 uncultured Anaerolineales bacterium
TTCAGACCGGCGCCATCGCCGATCCGAAGCCGGTCGTTCGCACGCCCGACGGCCCGGGCCTTCCCGATGGCATGACGATCGACGCCGAGGGGATGTTGTGGGTGGCATACTGGGATGGCTGGCGTGTTGTGCGCTGGGATCCCACCACCGGTGAGGCGCTGGCGGTGATCGAGCTGCCGGTCGCACGCGTCACTGCGCCATGGTTCGGCGGCCCGAACCTGGATGAACTCTATATCACGTCGGCGCGCACCGGCCTAAGCGATGAGGCGCTGGCGCAGCAGCCGCACGCCGGCAGCCTCTTCGTCGCCAGGCCAGGGGTGCGAGGGACGCCTGCGTTCGAGTTCGGAGGATAGTTTCCCTGCCGAAACCGGCGATGTGCTGGGACCGGTCGTCGTTACGGCAGTTGAGAACATCGACGAAACCACACCGCATGCGTGACGGATCGCGCACGGGCGGACCACGGCTCGCCGGTGCACCCGTGTTCAGAAGCATCCGTGCGCCGAACAACGGTGCGCCGATGCGCAGAAGGAGTTCCAGATGCCTCTCACCAGCACCCCCTCGCCGGTCATCAAAGCGATCGTGCCTGTCGCCGGCCTGGGCACGCGCCTGCTTCCAGCCACCAAATCGATGCCCAAAGAGATGCTGCCGGTCGGGCGCAAGCCGGTCGTGCAGTACGTGGCCGAAGAGCTCGAGGCTGCGGGCGTCAGCCAGGTTCTGCTCATCACAGGACGGCGCAAGCAGGCGATCGAGGACCATTTCGACGCCGATCCTGAGCTGACCGCCTCGCTCCAACGCGGGGGCAGCGAGCGTCTCCTGGCTGACCTGGCCTATGCCGCAGGCGGCATCCGCGTTTTCTACACGCGGCAGGCCGAGCCGCGCGGCTTGGGGGACGCAGTGCTCTACGGCGCGGAGTTCGCCGGCAGTGATCCGTGTGTGGTGTCGCTGGGAGATTCGATCATCTACGGTGAGCGCGAAGGCGCGACGCTGCGCGCGCTGATCGCCGGCCACATCGCCAGCGGCGCCTGCGCCACGATCCTGGTCGAGGAGGTGGCGCCGGATGATGTCTACCGCTATGGCATCGTCGCGCCGACCACCACCGCCGATCCCCCCACCGGAGAGCCGTTCCGGCTGCGGGACATCGTCGAGAAGCCGCGCGTCGGCGCTGCGCCCAGCCGATTGGCTGTCGCGGCGCGCTATGTCTTCCATCCCGACATCTTTGAGGCTCTGCGCCAGACGTCTACGGATAGCCGCGGGGAGCTCCAGCTCACCGATGCGATCCGCTTGCTGATCCAGTGGGGCCGGCCTGTGTTTGCCTGGCGCCTTCGCCCCGGCGAGCAGCGCTACGACATCGGCAACTTCGAGAGCTACTTCCGCGCTTTTGTGGATTTCGCGCTGGCCGACGAACGCTACGGGTACACACTGCGCAAATATCTGAAAGATCGGGCCTATGACATCTGAACGGCGGGTGCGTTGCACGGCGCCGGGGCGAGCGGGCATCATCGGCAATCCAACCGACATGTACGGCGGAGCGGTGCTGTCGTGCTCCGTGCCACTGCGCGCCTGGGTCGAGATGCAGCCCGCAACCGCACTCACGTTTGAGGCGGGCGGACTGAGTGCGGTCATCCACGGCATGGAGGATTTGCGCCCGCGCGGCGACCGCTTCGACCTGGCGCGTGCGGTGTTCCGTTACTTCAAGCTGCCTGAACTCAGGGCGCATGTCGCCTTCGGCAGCGACATTCCGATGCAGAGCGGCCTGTCCGGCTCGACTGCCCTGCTGGTTGCGATGGTGCGGGCCGTCCTGGCCTGGCAGGGCCAGCATCCCCACCGCTATCAAGTCGCCGAAACGGCCCGCTTCATCGAGTTGAACTACCTGGAAGTGGTCTGCGGATACCAGGACGCCTACATGACCACTTTTGGCGGCCTCAACTACATGGATTTTCGGGGAAAGCAGTTCTACCGCACCCTGGAGGCGGAGCTCTTTGCCACCATCGAACCGTTGGCCGACATCGCGCCGGCGCTGCCGTTCGTGCTCGCCTATACCGGGGTGCGACACCATTCGGGGGAAGTGCACAAGCCGCTCCGCGAGCGTTGGCTGGATGGCGAAGCGGAAGTCGTAGATGCGTACAACCGGATCACCGAGTTGGCGGCGCTGGGCAAGCGCGCTCTGTTGACGGCCAACTGGGATGAGCTGGCTGCGTGCATGAACGAGAACCATGCCATTCAGCGCGCGCTCGGCGGTTCAGGCGAGCACAATGAGATGCTGATCCAAGCCGCGTTGAGGGCTGGCGCACCGGCGGCCAAGCTGGCCGGCGCAGGTGGCGGCGGAACGATCATCGCGCTCTGGCCCGAAGCCGACCGCGCACCGGTGGAAAGGGCGCTGCGAGAGGCGGGCGCGAGCGCAATGTTCGCAATGGAGCCCGTGCCCGGCGTGATGCTCGAAACGTGAAAGCCGGGCGGCCAGTCCGATGCGCCCAGTTCGCACGCAAGGAGGTTTCTTCAGACCATGCCACCGACGATGAGAGCCCTGGTCAAGAAACACGCGGAGCCCGGCCTCTGGCTGGAGGAGATCCCCGTCCCCGACATCGGCATCAACGATGTCCTGATCAAGATCCACAAGACGTCAATCTGCGGCACTGATGTTCACATCTGGAAGTGGGATGCCTGGGCGCAGAAGACGATCCCGGTGCCCATGGCGATCGGCCATGAGTTCGTCGGCACCGTGGCGGCGTTCGGCAGCAACGTGCACGACCTGGCGATCGGCGACATCGTCTCAGGCGAAGGACACCTGGTGTGCGGGCGGTGTCGCAACTGCCTGGCCGGCCGGCGCCACCTGTGTAAGGATACGCGAGGGGTCGGCGTCAATCGCCCCGGCGCCTTCGCCGAGTATCTGTGCATCCCGGTGACCAATGTCTGGCATGCTGACCCGCGCATCCCGATGGAGCTGCTGAGCATCTTCGATCCGTTCGGCAACGCGACCCACACAGCGCTCGCTTTCGAGGTGCTCGGGGAGGACGTGCTGATCACGGGCGCAGGGCCAATCGGCATCATGGCGACTGCGGTCGCCAAACATGCCGGGGCGCGCTATGTGGTCACCACCGACATGAACCCGTACCGCCTCGAGCTGGCGAAACGACTGGGCGCAACGGTCGCCCTCGACATCCGAGAGAAGAGCATCGTCCAGATTCAGAGCGAGCTGGGAATGAGAGAGGGCTTCGACGTCGGGCTGGAGATGTCGGGGAGCGGCCAGGCGCTTCGCGACATGCTCGGCAACATGTGCCACGGTGGCAAGATCGCGCTGCTGGGCATACCGACCCAGGAGCTGGCGATCGACTGGAACACCGTCATCTTCAACATGCTCACCATCAAGGGCATCTACGGCCGCGAGATGTATGAGACATGGTACCTGATGCAGTCGATGATCCAAACCGGCCTCGACATCAGTCCCGTGATCACACACCGGTTCAGCTATACCGACTTCGCTGAGGGCTTCGAGGTGATGGCCTCCGGCAACTCGGGCAAAGTGATCCTGAATTGGGTATAGCACTGGACGCCATGCGCCAGCCATCCGAGCGCCGCCTGGCGCTCCGGACGACGCCGGCGGGCCAGCGCGCCCTGAGGTCAGGACATCCCTGGCTCTTCGACCAGGCGATCATCGATCAGCGAGGCGAAGGGCGGCCGGGCGACCTGGCTGTGATCTTCGATGACCGTCGACGCTTCCTCGCCGTCGGGTTATATGATCCCACGTCGCCCATTCGAGTGCGAGTGCTGCAGCACGGGGAACCGGCGAGCATCGACCAGGCCTGGCTGGCCGGGCGTCTGTCGGAAGCCGCTGCCCTGCGCGCGACCCTGCCCGGCAGCGGCACGACCGGCTATCGCCTGGTGCACGGCGAGAACGACGGCCTCCCCGGCCTGGTGATCGACCGCTATGCCGGCGACCTCGTCATGAAGCTCTACACCCCGGCATGGGTTCCATGGCTTGGCGTCCTGTGCGCCGCATTGGCCGATGTCTGGCCGGCGAACTGCGTCGTGCTGCGGTTGAGCCGGGAGGTGCAGCGACAGCCCGAGCTCCTGTATGGGCTGGCAGACGGCGCCGTGTTGATCGGTGCGGCGTCGAACGGCCCAGTGCAGTTCATGGAGAACGGCCTGCGCTTCGAGGCGGATGTGCAGCACGGGCAGAAGACCGGGTTCTTTTTCGACCAACGCGACAACCGTGCGCGGGCCGAGAGGCTGGCTGCCGGAAAGCGCACCCTGAACGTCTTTGCCTACACCGGCGGCTTCTCGCTCTATGTTGCGCGAGGTGGAGCAACCGATGTCCTGAGCATCGACAGCGCCGCGGGGGCGCTGGCGGCCGCGGCGCGGAACTTCGCGCTCAACCAACATCTGTCCGCGGTGGCTGCCTGTCGACACACGATCCTCGCCGCCGACGCCTTCGGCGCGCTGGCCGATCTGGCCGAGCGCAGGCAGCGCTTCGACCTGGTGATCATCGATCCGCCGGCGTTCGCCAAGCGCGCCGCAGAAGTGGCCGTTGCACTCCGGAGCTACGCCCGGCTGACCGGCCTGGCGCTCGGCGTACTGGCGCCGGGCGGCGTGTTGGTGATCGCTTCTTGCTCCAGTCGGGTGAGCGCAGCGGCCTTCTTTGCAGCGGTGCATCGAGCCGCAGCCGAGGTGAGCCGGCCGCTGCACGACATCGACCGCACCGGTCATGCGCTCGACCATCCCATCCGCTTCCCGGAAGCCGCCTATCTCAAGTGCTTGTTCGCCGTCGCAGCCTGAGGGACAGGCAACCCCTCCTACGAAGCGTGCGCGACCTGATTCGGAAATGATGCACCCCCTCTGGCGCGAGACTTGCGCAGGAGATGGGTTCTGCGGCTTTCGCATGGCGCTGGGTATGCGACACGAGAGGATATCACCGTGGGCATTTCTGCTCAATATGTCCACACCAACCTGATCGCGGCCAACTGGCGCGCGTTGGCGCAGTTCTACCAGGACCTCTTCGGCTGCGAGCCTGTACCGCCGGAGCGCGATCTCTCCGGCCCGGAGATGGATGCTGGAACCGGCCTCGCAGGCGCTCATCTGCGCGGGATCCATCTGAGACTGCCAGGCCACGGCGACGCCGGCCCAACGCTGGAGATCTTCAGCTACGATCGGCACGCCGAGCGTCTGCCAACCGCCGTCAACCGTCTCGGGCCCGGGCATATTGCCTTCAGCGTCGAGGATGTTGCGGCAGCACGCGCAACCGTGCTGGCAGCAGGTGGACGCCCTGTTGGGCAGGTGGTGACTGTCACTTTGTCGAACGGCGGCCAGGTCACCTGGTGCTACGTAACGGATCCCGAAGGCAACGTGATCGAGCTGCAATCGCGGAGAGGGTGAGATCCGGTCTCGGCGATGTTAGCGCGATTGCGTCAGCTCGACACCGCGTTCTGCCAGCAACGCCTGCACCGCAGCGACATCCCCCGGCTTGACCACCGCCAATCCCAGGCGCGCCTCCGCCTTGAACGGCCGCAGATAGCGCGCCAACACCGGGTCGGCGCGCAGTTCGTTCAACGCGTCCTGATCGCGAAACTGCACCAGGGTGAGGGTCTGTAGGGTTGCGTCGCCGAATTGCTTGTTCCAGGCTTTGATGTGCGCCTGAAGCGCCTCCGGAACACCGCCGAGAGCTAGAGTCTCCAGGCTGGCAATGATGGCAACCGCGCCCAGGCCGGCATCCCGCGCACGTCGCACGCTGGCCGGGGTGATGCGCCATCCATCGGCGCCCTGGTCGGCAAAGGGGTGCAGATGGCCATAGACATACAGGCTCGGGACCGCGTGCGCGAAACCGATTGCACCCTCGTCCGTCACGGTGATGCTGGCCTTTCGAGCGTCTTCCGGACGCGTCGTGCGCGCCGGCAGCTCACCTGCGGCCAACAACGCGCGCTCGACATCGTCCACTCGATCGGCATGGAGCATCAGCGCAGTAGGGCCAACCCGCTTGATAATCGCGCCGGCCACGGCTGGATCGCCGGCGAGCGCGTCGGCCAGCATGGGAGTGGCGGTCTGCAGCCAACCGACGCGCGGGCGCACCACGATCCGCTCGAACGCAGCCTGCCACTCCGTCAGGCTGCGAGCGACGTTCTGCGGCAGCGGCGCGGCGGTGACCTCCTCCAGCCACGCCGCAATCGCGTTGACCTGCTGGCCGCCCTGCTGTGCACGATAGATCGACTCACGCGTGATCTCATACTCGACCGCTCGTTCAGCCTTCAGTCGAGAGGCAAAGCTGTCGAGCCGGGCCAGCACTGTATCCGAGATCGGGTCAAAAGCGAAGACGTGGAAGTTCGGCTGCACCACAACGCGGCCAGTTTCGGCAGGGATCACCGGTCGTGGGCCATCCAGCAGGAGCCAGCGACCCATGTCCGTGAGGCGCACGGCCTGAATGCCGTCCGGCGCCGCACCGCCGGTTGGCGTCGCCGGCCGCACATAGCCCAGGTCGAGCAAGCCCAGCCAATGAAGCCCCTCGGCCAAGACCGCACGGATGAAGGCAGTCTCTACGGCGTCCCAACCGGCCTCGGAGTCTGCATTGTACTTCTCCCATATCCAGCCCAGGCTATTGTAGAGGTAGGGGGAGTGCGAGGTGCGCGGGCTCGAGTAATAGTAGCCTCCGCCGTAGACCCGTTCGGCTGTCTCGCGGTCGACCAGGAACTCCTCGTTGCGGTTGTGCAAGTAGTCGGCAATCGCATCGAGTGAGATCCACGCTTCTCCCTCCCGCGCCAGGCGCGTCAGGGTGTCAAGCACCGTGCGACGCGCCTTGACCACTTGGGCCGGCGCGAAATCGGCCAGGCCGCCGCTGGCGCGCGTCGAACTGCTCTCGTAGGTTGCCCACAACTCGTTCCACCAGGCGCCATCGCGCCAGCTCTGGAAACAGGTTTGCACGCGCTGAGTCGCCTCAGCCTGCCACAAGGCCGGAGTAGACGCTGAGCTCAGGACATTCTCAGACGGCGGAGCCCCGGCGTTCAGCAGCCCCAGCGCCATCAGAAGACGACGCAAGAAAAGGATCCGCCGGTAGTCCCCTTCCTTGGCGCCCGATGCAAACGTCTCGGGCACCAGCAGCTGGCCGCTGATCCTCTTCAGATCGGCGACGCGCAGCAGGCCCGCCGAGGTGAGCTGGAACGGCGTCTCACGCGCCGCGCTCCACATCAGGTACAGGTCACGCTGGCATGTGCGCGCCGAGGCAGGCAGCACGTGGTTGACCTGCGGCCTGACGTGCTCCGGTTCAGGAACCGGCGGGAGATGCCGGGCGACCTCGGCCGGGATGTAGGTGAAGCGACCTCCCTCGAAGCCGAGCTTTGCGTTGCCCGGCTGGTCGGCAGGCAGGGTATGCGTCCACACCAGTCCGTGCTTCAACAGCGCCGCCAATACCTCATCAAAGGTGGCGGGGTCGGCCGCGCTTTCCGGGTGCTGGCTGTAGTGGTCGTAAACTCCCGGCCGTTTCTGTTTGGGCTCCTCCCGCAAAGTCCCTGCGCGTTGGAGCAGGCTGCGAAAGCGCGCTGTGCGCAGTTCGCCGTCAGCCAGTTGCAGGAGCTGCAGCGCCTTCCGACAGCGCGCGTTCACGCGATTCAGTGCGGTGTGAATCCGACCCGGATCTCCGATCAGCGTGACCAACAAGTCGGTCTTGCCATCCTTGGTCTTGGGAATCTCCACCACACCGGCGGTGCGCAACACGGTGGCGACGTCGTTGGCTCGAAAGGCGTCGATGGCGTCACGAAGCGAAGGAGGCGTCATGGAACCACCTGTGGGGAATAGCCTTTTCGGCGCAGCTCATCGAGCAGAGCGGGCAGCATCTCGGGCCGCAGCACGACCAGACAGCGCGGTGAGACCGGATAGAGCTCAGCGCGGCTTAACCCGGTGGTCGCCTGCACCTCAGCCAGCGTCACGTCGTCGCTGAATTCGATGACCCCGAGATTGTCGTAAAGCTGGTGGCGTCCGGCATGCGCCTGCCAGTCGCGAAGCCGGTCCTGCACTGCAGCAGGAGCCGGGAAGCCGGCATCGGCGAAGGCCTGGAGCACCTGGTCCGCGGTCTGACCGCTGCGCAAGGTCTCGCGGAACGCTTCGACGTTCAACGCGAAGGCCGTTGTCTCGCGATCCCGGGTGAGTTCGACCGCAACCCGCCGGATGATCTTGCGCAGATCGCCCGTATGCCACGAATTGCGCAGGAGCAGCACGCCCCCCGGCGTAAAGCGCAGCGTATCGGCGGGGAGCCTGGCCGCGGGCGACTGCGTCGCGGCGCTTGGCCGCATAAACGCGACGATCTGTCCGCGGCTTACCGCCACCTGGACGAGACCCATCCAGCGCGCGGGGCCCGTCAGCCAGACCTCGACCAGCCGGCCATAGGTCTCGCCCCAAAGCCGGCGGTTCAACTGCTGCGGATCCAGCCTCAGGTCACCGTCGTACCAATTCCAGCCGATCGAGTAGGGATTCCAGAAGAGCAGGTCGCGTCGGAGCTGGTAGATCAGATCGAGCAATCGTGATACGTCATACCAAACATCCTCCCGGAACGCATCGATCAGAGTGATGAGCCAGCTGCGCATGATTCGGATCTGGCCGTCGAGCTGTTCACGAACCAGCCAGTCGTTGCCCTGACGGAGGATGTGATCAGGCTGCGATCTGAGGACGCTGTCCAGTTCATCCCAGATGAACAACGACTGACCGGCCGCTGGCGTGGAGTTTTGCCATCCGCGCGCCCACCAATAGCGCAGGTTGATCCGCCGCGTTTCAGGCGAAAGGTCACGCCAGGCGCCCAGTCCTTCGGTGTTCACGGCCAGGTGCAGCTCCGCCCCCTGTTGCTTGACAAGACAGAGGTTGCCGGCGAGCGCTGCGCTGAGGAGCGTGCGCGCCAGGTCCTGTTCATCTTCGCTGCCATAGCCCCAGCGCACCAGGACTGCATCCGAGACAATGCCGGAGTGCGGCTTGACCTCCGGCAGCGGCCGGGCGCTGGCCGCCTGCGGTCGGGATGGGCCGCGCAAAGCGAGGGCCGATCCCTCGATCGCTGGCCGTTCGGCTTCGATGGCCGACAGAAGATGCTCAGTGTGCTGATCGAGCGCCTCTGCGCTGAGCGCGGCAACGATATCGACGGATGGCCCCTGGTAGACCAGTCCTGGTGCATCCGACCGCGGCAACCACTCCCAGTAGATCTCCGGGATCACGGCGCCATGGTAATCACTGACGATCAGCAGCAGCCGCTGGCGAAGCTCGGCCAACACGCGCATCGCTGTCGCCTTGGGCAGATCACGGCCCTCGGCCATGCCGAGCACGGTGCGCAGGAGATCACCCTCCGCATCGATCCGCCCCACATGGGCGAGCCAGATCGCGGCCTGCTGCTGGATCGCCGGCAGGCTTCGGAACGCCAGCGTCATCTGGGCTGGATCGGCCAGCCACCCGACCAGCTGCTCAATGATATCGGCTTTCGCCGTGCCTTTGATCGACCAGCCCCACAACCGGGCGGCCTGTCGGAGATCCTGAACCGTCACCGACTGAAGCTGGCTGCGCAGCCGGTCGAGCATGGTGGTTCGCGGTCCAGGAGGAGATGATTGTGCCATATCAGCCATCAGTCAGGAGTCGGCGGTCCGCCGGCCACGCAACCTGCCCGGCGCTCGACGTTTCGCGCACTGCTGCTCACCACGTGGCGCGGTCGTGCGCAGGATCAAAGGCGGCCAGATCGTCCTCGTAGAGGATCTCGTACTTGTAGCCCTGCTCGGTCAGGAACATCTGGCGATGGCTCCCGAAAAGCTGGTCCTTGGTGTCCCGCATGACAACGGCGTAGAAATGCGCAGGGCGGCCGTCGCTTTTCGGGCGCAGGATGCGGCCAAGCCGCTGAGCCTCCTCCTGCCGCGAGCCGAACGTGCCGCTGATCTCGATGGCGACGCTGACATCCGGCAGGTCAATGGCGAAGTTGGCCACTTTGGAGACGACCAGCAAGCGCAGCGTGCCGTCGCGCATCTGCTGGTAAAGCTTCTGCCGCTCGCGCACGGGCGTCTTGCCGGTAAGCAGCGGCGCATTCAGGCGCGTTGCCGCCTCGCTCAACTGCTCCAGGTAGGTGCCGATCACGAGCACCTGGTCGTCGGGATGCCTGGCGATCAGTTCTTCCACGACCTGCAGCTTGGCAGGATCGGTGGCGGCAATGACGTATTGCACCTTGCTTTCGGCCAACGCGTAGTCCATGCGGCGCTCGCGCGACATCGTGAGCCGGACCTCGTGGCAGTGGGCCGTGGCGATCCACCCCTGCCGCTCCAGATCCTTCCACGGCACATCGTACTTCTTCGGGCCGATGAGAGCAAAGACATCCTCCTCGCGACCGTCTTCGCGCACCAGGGTGGCGGTGAGGCCCAGGCGACGGCGCCCCTGGAGCTCGGCGGTCATGCGGAAGACCGGCGCCGGCAGGAGGTGCACCTCGTCATAGACGATCAGTCCCCAGTCGCGCTCGTTGAACAATCTGAAATGAGGGAAGTCGTCGATAGATAGGGGCTGAGGTGCGCCAGAATCATCCCAACCCAGGTCGTCCGGATCGCCGTCGCGGCCGCGGCGCCGGGTGTGATAGGTCAGAATCTGATAGGTCGTAACCGTCACGGGTCGGATTTCCTTGACGTCGCCGCTGTATTCACCGATGTCGTCCGGCGCCAGGCTTGTTTTGTCGAGCAACTCATCCATCCACTGGCGTACAGCGACCGTATTGGTGGTCATGATGAGCGTGTTGGTCTGCAGCCGGCTCATGGCGCCCATGCCGACCATCGTCTTGCCGGCGCCACAGGGCAAAACGATCACCCCGGAGCCGCCCTGTGCGGAACCGTCGGCGTGGAAGGTGTTGGCCGCGTCCCGCTGATAGTCGCGCAGTGCAAACACCTCACCGGTCGCCCGCCGCGCCGGCAGCAACTCGAACACCAGCCCGGCGCCCTCGACATAGCCAGCCAGGTCCTCAGCGGGATAGCCCACATCGACCAGCGCCTTCTTGACATGGCCGCGCATGGCCGGGTTGACCCGCACCGTGACCGGATCGATCTCCTCCAGGATGAACTGCTTGACCTTGCGCTGCCGGCTCACCTCGAGCATGAGCAACGGGTCTTCCGCCACCAGAAGCAGGCCGCCCGTGGCATCCTTGCGCAGCTTGATCCGGCCGAATCGACTGACATAGTCGCGTACATCGGCCTGAATATTGCCGGGAACATCGTACTTGCTGTATTGCGCCAGACTGGCGAGGATAGCATCCGCGGTGAGGCCGCTGGCGGCCGCGTTCCAGAGCGAGAGGGGCGAAAGCCGGTAGGTGTGGATGTGCTCCGGGCTCTTTTCGAGCTCGGCGAAACGGGCGAGCGCGTCGCGCGCCTCACCGTAGAGGGCGTTATCGACTTCCAGCAACACCGAGCGGTCGCTTTGGACGACCATCGGGTTCAGGGGATTGACAGGCATGAGCGAGCTTGCCCTTTGGCGATGATATCGATACAAAGGGCAAGCATACCGCACTTTTCGCCGATCGGCAACTCCGCAAAAAACGACGTTGAGTGGATCATTCTTCGACGCGAGCGATCCGCACCGCCGCGCCATCGCGTACACGGCGGAAAGCGGTCGCGTCGCCGATCACCCGCCCGAGCACGTTGACCGGACTGTAGGCGCGCGGCGTCGGGCCATCGCTGGCGGGAGTTGGGCCAAAGAAGATGCAGAAGGCATGACCCACGGGCCAATAGCCCAACTCACCCACGGCCACATCGGCGCGCGCATCAGGCGCCTGCCTTGCAACTACGGGGATCTCGAAGTAGATCTCGTCGCCCCAGGTGCTCGCCCGCGCCTCGATGGGCAGTGCATGCCACACCTGCATTGCGGTCGGGTCATCGTTCAGCTCAGCAGGAAGCGCGATGCCTCCCGCCGTGATCCGGATGCGGCGCATAGCTCCTCTGCTAATCGGGGGTCACGAACGTCCCGTTCTGCAGGTCAGCCAGCGCCTGCAGGATTTCTTCGCGCGTGTTCATCACAAAGGGGCCGTGGCGTGCGATCGGCTCGCCGAGCGGCTTGCCCGACACCAGAAGAAATCGGGCGCCCTCCGCGCCGGCGCGCGCCTGCACCGCATCACCGTCGCTCAGAACCGCGAGCTTCGGGCTGGTCAGCGATCGGTCGCTGTCGCCGAACATACCGGCGCCCTCGAAGAGATAGGCAAACGCGGTGTGGCCGCGGCGCACGGGATGCGAGTAGGTGACTCGCGCCGGCAGCACAATGTCCAGGTAGGTCGGGTCGGCCGCGATCTCGGTAACCGGCCCCCGAACGCCATCCACCTGGCCGGCCACAACGCGAATGCGCACGCCATCGGGCAACTGCGCCTCGGGGATCGACTCAGTCGGGAACTCCTGATAGCGCGGGCGGATCATCTTCAGCCGGGCCGGCAGGTTGACCCAGAGTTGAAAGCCCGCCATCCTGCCCTCGACCGGCGCGGGCATCTCTTCGTGCATGATGCCGCGGCCTGCGGTCATCCACTGCACATCGCCCGCCCCGATCGTGCCGGCATTGCCCAGGCTGTCGCGGTGATTCACCTGGCCCGCCAGCATATAGGTCACCGTCTCAATGCCCCGGTGCGGGTGCATTGGAAAACCGGGCAGATAATCGGCCGGATTCTCGGAGCCGAAATGATCGAACAACAGGAAAGGGTCGAGATAGTCGAGCGCTCGACCTGCGATGCTTCGCCGCAGACGCACGCCCGCGCCTTCCATGACGGGCTGCGGCTCAATGACCTGTCGGATCTGTCTCACCTGGCTCATAAGCCTCCACTCCATACGTAAATGCGTCTATCGACCAAAGACCCCCATCACCGACCTGCGGATCGTGTCGGAGAGCTCCGGGCTGGCAATCAACACGGCGAAGATGATCAGAAACAGTATGACGACCCAGAGGTTCATACGGTCCTTGCGGGCCGGCTCTGCGGGAGCCGAGGCCGGCTCTACGGGAGCCGGAGCCGGCTCTACAGGAGCCGGGGCTGGATCCGGCCGCGACGACGGCGCTGCGGCAGGCTCCCTCACCGCAGACGCCGGCGCGGGCTCGGCAGAAGCTGCGGTGGGCGATGTCGCCGGTGCAGAGACCGATGCGCTCGGGCGCGCCGCGTCGACGGCCTGCGGGCGCGACTCCGGATCGACCCGGAAGGGTCGACCGGGCGGCGGCGCACTGGCCGAACGGCACGGGTGATCACCCGCGAGCCAGCCCCGGCCGCCACAAAACGCACAGTCCTCCACCCAGGCCGGCAGCGCCACGCCACACTCGCTGCAGTATCTTCCCTGTTGGGGTGCGCCGCAGTGGCTGCTGGCAACGAAGCGCCAGACGCCCAAGCCACCGCATTGTGCACACACCTGCCAGACGATTGCGTCGCCGCACCGAGGACATACAGCGCCAGTCGGCTGCTCCTTGGGATGCACCTCGTTCACTGCCACCGCTCCTCCCAGGCTGGTTCGGATGTCCCTCACCCCGAATGGTTGCGCGCCACCACGCGAAACCCTGCGCTGCAATCGCGGTAGTGTGGATTGAGCCGGCCCCGAGCAGCGCAACGCACGAAGCCGGCATCGCCGAGATATGAGCCGCCTCGCACGACGCGTGGCTCTTGACCGCACGGATCATCATCCGCCGGTGCACTGTAGTTTGGACGCCACTTGGTCTGGCACCACTCCCAGACGTTGCCGCTCATGTCGAGCAGGCCGTATGGGCTGGCGCCTTTGTGACAGCCTCCCACTGCCCGCACCTCCCCAAAGGCGTCATCGCAGTGACAGAGGCACGGGTTGGGCAGTTCGTTGCCCCACGGGTAGAGACGTCCATCAGGACCCCTGGCGGCCTTCTCCCACTCGGCCTCGGTCGGCAGAAGCACACCGGCCCATTCGCAGAACGCTTGCGCATCGTGCCAGGAGACTTGCGTCACCGGACAGTGGGAGAGGTCCGGCATGATGCGCTCCGGCCCGAACGGCCGCTGCCAGTTGGCGCCGCGCTTGGACGCCCATTCCCCGCCCGTCCATACCCAGGCCCAGCCCACCTCATCGGCCATGGTGCGGTGACCGGTAGCGCGCACGAAGGCCGCAAACTGAGCCACGGTCACCGGAACGCGC
>CAYRFV010000034.1:0-29618 GCA_964423545.1 uncultured Anaerolineales bacterium
CGCCCATGGTCCACACCGGCGACGCGGTCCGGTTCACCGGTTCTGCCTATGGCGCGTTCAGCGGCCCTCTCACCTGGACCTGGGACTTCGGGAACGGGACCCAGGGAGAGCAGATCGCCCATAACTCAACTGACCGGCACTTGGAGCTCCCGTTGACGCAGTACGAGCTCCCCCAAGGCCGTGACTACCATCTGTACGATCTGAAGATTACGGCGCGTGATGCCCAGGGCCGCAAGGCTTTCGCGCTTGGGAGAGTTCGGGTGACGAAGCGCCCGTTCCGGGTGATCCTGGAGGGTCCGCAGATCCTCCCCTGGAAGGACGGAGGTGTCTCCGCAGCCTACAAAGCGACGGCCTATGGCGGCGAGCCCCGTATCCAGTACACCTGGCGGCTGCTGGCCGGCAAGCCTTCCATCGTGCCCTACGGAGAGGCCGCCGAGCAAGTTTTCACATTCCCTGAACCGGGAGACTACCGGCTGGAGATCGTTGCGGCGGACGAGGCGATGAAAGAAGCCGCAGCGGTTCTCCCCATCCGTGTGCAGGACGGCGAAGCGCTCAGCACTCGCCTGCTCGACTTGCCGGCGGTCGCGAAGCCGGGCGCGACGTTCACCGTCAACACGCAGATCCGTGGCGGCGTGCTGGTCGTGTCGGGCAAGAAATCGGGCTATGCGCTGCATGTGGAGTGGGGTGACGACACCCGGATGCCGCCGAGTGCCGATGTCGGACTGGACAGGACGCCGTATCAGGGCACGTCCATGTCGCTGAGCCACTCCTACTCCAAACCCAGGACATACACCGTCCGTGTTTGGGCCTACGACGCCACCGGTAACATGGCATCGGACTCCCGGCAGATCACTGTCAGCGACGCGGCGCCCACCGCATCTCCCGCAGTCCCGAAGACGAACACGCCGCCTGTAGCGGAGGACATTTCAACCTCCACGAATGCCGGTGCGGCCGTGTCCATCACTCTGAAAGGAAACGATCCGGATGGGGACAGATTGACCTACACGTTCACGCGTCCGGCCAACGGCTCGCTGACCGGGACGGCGCCGTTCCTAACCTACACGCCTAAAGCGGGATTTTCGGGAACCGACACTTTCACCTACAGGGTGAGGGATGGGGAGGCGGACAGCCAGACCGGCGCCGTAGCTATCTCCGTGAGAGGGCTGCAGTGGGTCAGGGTCGGCGAGCCGCTCCTGAATGCTACCGATCCGAAAGCGCCGCTGGCGTATTATGGCGGCGGCGCCACGCCTGGTTATTTCATCGAACCGCGTTTCACGGGGAAGTTCGAGATCTACCGCCTGAGCGAGGCGCTCATTGCCAAAGACCATCGCGAAGTGGACGGCGGGAAGGAGTTCTGGAACGTGTCGGTTGAGTCCAGGTTCGGCGCCCCTCCGGAAGTGCTGTCGCCGGGGCAGGTGGTGACGCTCACAGTGAAGTTGTCGGCTTCGGGCAGTGTAACTGAAGGCGTGCCGCCGGGGATAGCCTTCCAGTTCGGGGCAGACAAGGCTCACAGGAATATCATCCAGCCGTCTCAGCCCCTGGGCTACAACCCGTGGTCTGCGCAGCATGCCGGCGTGGACTCGGGAAGCTGGACCCTGACCGTTCCGCAAGGCCGTCCTGGCGATACGTTCCAGGTCTGGGCAGGCTGGTGGAATTGCGCGATGTGCAATGTTACGTGGACCTATCGGTACGGGGACAAGTAGTTCTGCAGTCGTTGTTCATCCCAGCAGGAGGGCGAAGTGCTGGACGTCGCCGACACGTTCAGGTGGTGGCATGTCCGGGCGCCTGGTCGGCTTTGGTTCGCCAACCGCGGTCGAAGGGCGCGCAGCAGTCGCTATCAAGGCGAAAAAGGCGAAACAGGAAGTTGTTCTTTGATCAAATCCTAAATCGCGGTGACCGGCACCTCGATGGGTGCTCGGGTGCCTGAAGCGGGAACGGAAACGATCTGTGTCGTCAGCAGGTCACCGGGTGCGATGTTGCCGCTGCCGTCCAGGCTGATGTGTACACGGAACGAGAGCTCCCGCTTCGGCTCGACTTCGGGTACGGCAATGTTGAAACGGATGCGGCCATTCGGCTTGAGCGGAACGCGCCGGAGACGCTGTTCGGCGACCAGGGTGGAAGGCGCGTCGGCCAGCGTGGTATCGCGCACCTCGATCAGCACCAGTCCCGCCCGGACGGCTGGGGCGTTCAGGGGCAAGTTCACCTGGCCATTGATTGTCCTCATGCAGCGCCTGCCATCCCCTAAAGTGCGTCCTCCATCGCAGCCAGGTAGTCGGCTACCGCC
Organism: uncultured Anaerolineales bacterium; assembly: GCA_964423545.1. Taxonomy (GTDB): domain Bacteria; phylum Chloroflexota; class Anaerolineae; order CG2-30-64-16; family CG2-30-64-16; genus JALOOE01. The sequence goes on from CAYRFV010000034.1 coordinate 2,285, forward strand.
TGGCTGATCGGCAGCCCTGTGCGCAGCTCGACAAAGAGCCATTGCCCGGCGGGATTGACCTCGAAGAACACGTAATCTCCATCGGGTGTGCGACGCAAGTCGATCGCACCGTAGCACAGGCCCAAGCGGCGTTGGAGCGCGAGCACGGCCGCCTGCACGGAGGCGGGCAGCTCTACAGGCCGCACGATCGACTCCTCGATCACCATCCGCATGTCGAACGGATAGCGCGTTTGCCGGGCGTCGATCTCGGCCGCGAACACCCTATCGCCGATCACCGTCACTCGCAGATCGACACCCTCAATATACTCCTGAAAGATCACCGGGGCAAGTCGCACCAGGTCGAGACGCGCCAGATCTTCGCGCTCGATCAGTCGCGTTTCACGCCATGCCTCCTGGGAGGCCAAGAACGCCTTGAAGATCGTCTTGCCCACCCCGACTTGATCGATGAACGCCTGGGCGGCCTCCGGCCGGTTGGTGACGAGGGTGCGTGGCAAGCGCAGCCCGACCCGCTCTGCCACTGCCCACTGGAACGGCTTGCGATGTGCGGCTTCATCGGCTGCACGCGGGTTCACCCAGGCACACGGCAGCGCGTCCAGCATTCCACCTACCGCCTGGGAGGTCTCACTCTCGGCGAAGGCGCGCATCGACGGGCTGATCACTGTCTGATCGATCGTGAAAGGCCGCACGCGTCGCCACCAGGTGACGCGTGCGGCGGAGAGATCGACGGAACCGCGAGGGCCGGCGATCAGATACGCGGGCCTGCCGTCGGACTGCCATGACATACTCAGCTCGGAGTGGGCCGGGAAGTCGGCCAGGTCCATCAGCACGACCTCTCGCCCCGCTCGTTCCAGGCGCTCGATGACGTCGGCGGTGTGTTCTTCGCCTGGGTACGAAATGACCAGGATCACTCAGCTACGTCCCTGTTGGAGCGCATCGAGAGCCTGAACTGCCGCCGCATACGCCGCCAATAGCTCGCTCTGCTGTTGGTCGAGCACGAGCAGGGCCTGAGCCAGTTCTTCGACTTGTGCGCTGGCTTCTGCGATCACCTGCTCGTCGCTCGCTGCGCGACTCGGCGAGGCCATCACGAACGGCGCCGCGGAGGAGGGGGTGGGGGTCCCGGGCTGCGGCGGCGGGAGGGTGGTTCGCTCGATGCGGGTGTCAGCAATCGGATCCTTGCCGGCTTCCTTGATGGTGTCGCGAATGGGATCCTTGGGCACTTCCTTGATCGTGTCGCGGATGGGATCCTTGGGCACTTCCTTGATCGTGTCGCGAATCGGGTCCTTGCTGATCTCTTTGATCGTGTCGAGGATGGGATCCTTGGGCACTTCCTTGAACGTCGGAACGGGCTGCGGGTACATCGCTCTCACGGCCGCGATGTCTCCGGCCGAGAGTCCGCTGCGCTGGCCCATGACGACTCCGGGCGGCAACGCCTGGCGCGGCACGATGGTGGCCTGGCCGTTGATGGAAAACGCTGTCGGCGGGTAGTGCATGATCGAACCGAAGTCGTACGCGCCGATGTCGTCTCCGTCGGCAATGTGCTGCGCGAAGTTGTGCTGCATGTTGGGATCGATGTTCGCCCAGACGATTTGCACGAAGGTGTCGCGATCCTCGCGGCTCTGCTCATGCCACAAGCCGACGGCATGGCCGATCTCGTGAATCGTGTTGCCGGTTGAACACCCCGCGCCCAGGGTGATGTTCTGCTGCCCGCCCCGGCGTCCTACCATCGATGAACAGCCTCCGCCTGGCACGAATCGCACGAAATCGGGATTCTGCGCCGCGTTGGCTGGGGTGCGGAGCAGGAAGCGGATCGGCGTATTTGCTTCCCAATGCGCAATAGCATCGGTGACCCGCTGCTGATTGGGCAGAGTGGGATCGATCTCGTAGGGTACGCGGGCGTTCGGCCACCGGAACTGCTGTCCACTGATGCCCACGCCGAACTCCACGGGGGGCATTCCTTCTTCCTGGCCGCTGGCGCCGCGCACTTCGGCCAGCGAACCCAGGACAATATCCCCTTCAAACAGTGCGACGTTGTCAACTTCGGCGTATTGCAGGCCTTTGCGCGCAAACGTCACGCCCGGCACCAGCGCGGTTCCTGCGACCGGTCCGGAGCGGAACTCGCCTTCCATCTGCGGCCCGCCATCTGCTGGCTGAGACTTGCTCGATCGTGTCGCCATCATGTCTCCTTCGCTACCTTTGTGAGTTTGTTGTTCGACTACGCCTGACTTATTGTGTCATACTAGCATTGTACAAGCGAATGGCTATGTAATTGGAATTCCTATTGCAGGACTTCAGACGCCAGGGCCATGACAGAGGGAAGGGACGAAGACTCTCAGACGTCGAACGTCATCCGAGCCGTCCAGCTCGAGGCGACCTGTGACACGTCTAGATCATAGTAGGTTACGGCCTTGATTGCGGTATGGCTGGGAGCGCCGGGGTAGCCGTAGGCGACGCCCAACAGGCCGCGGGGCGAGATTGCATGGATTTCGAAGCGGGTATAGAGCTCCGCGCCGATCTCCTGCTCCAGCAGCAGACGGTTCAGCCACGCCACCAGGAGCCCGGCCGGGTCGGTGGCAGTGGCGCTGAACGAACGGGCCACAGTGACGGGCCGCGACGGGTCGGCATCTTGGAGCGCGGCCATGGCAGCGGCCGCGCGTGCGAAGAGCTGGCCCTGGTTGTCACCGCGAACCTGTATCGCCCAATCGGCCGTGTGTTCCAACTCCTGCCAGAAGGGCGGGCCGCCGGCTGTCGATCGATCGGGTCCCGCGTCACTCGGTGGGTCACCCAACACCTGCCGCGCCGTGGCAACATCGCGTTCGATCTGGCGCACCAGCGCATCGGCATTCGGGAAACGCGCTTCGCCTCGCAGCCGGCTCACGAAGCTGAGCCCAAGCGTCTCCCCGTACAAGTCGCCGGCGAAATCGAGCAGAAACGCCTCGATGCTGCGGTGGGCATGGTCAAAGGTCGGGCGCACGCCCACATTCACCACCGCGGGATAGCCTCGCGATCCTCGCCAGGCCCAGCATGCGTACACGCCGTTGGCAGGCGTGAGGCGTCCCGGGGGCAGCTCCAGGTTGGCAGTGGGAATGCCCAAGGTGCGGCCGCGCTGTGCCCCAGTCGTCACGACGCCCCACACCTGGTACGGCCGGCCGAGCAGCTCGGCGCCTGCCGCTGCATCGCCGCTCTCGCTCAACAGGGCGCGCACGCGGCTGCTGCGAACCGGCTGGCCCTGCCAATCGAAGGGCGCTACGACCTGCACGCAGTAGCCCAGTGCGTCGCCGATCTCGTTGAGACGAGCCGCCGAGCCTTCGCGACCGCGGCCCAAGGCGAAGTCCGGGCCGATCCACAGCATCCGCAGGGGGATGTTGCGGGATAGGGTGGCCATGAACTCGGCCGCGGACTGGGCGGCGATCTGGCGCGAGAAAGGCAGCACCAGCGCGAAATCGAGCCCCAGTGCAGCCAGGATGGCGGCTCGCTCTTCCGTGCTGGTCAGATACGCCACGGGCGCGTCGGGGCGGAGGACCGTCAGCGGGTGCGGCTCGAAGGTGAGCAGGCCGGCGAGGCATCCCGCCTCATGTGCAGCCTGCACCATCTGGCTCGCCAGCGCCTGATGGCCGCGATGCACGCCATCGAAATTGCCAATGGTCAGGTAGGCGCCTTGAGTCAGGGGCGGATTGGGAAAGCCGAGGTAGGTCTGCATGGTGGGAGAACCGAACGGTGTTGTGTAGCTCGGAATCCAGGGCATGGCGGTCAGGAAGGCTGCTCGTCTACCGGCGTCTGTTCTCGCTGTTCGACTGATGCGCCGGTCCCGGCGCCAAAGACCTTGCGAGGCCGCCAATGTCCGGCGGAAGCGTCGTAGGCGACGATGGCGACCACCGCGCCGTCGGGGCCCAGCGCGCACCCCTCAGGTGTGGCTGGCTGGGCGTAAGCAGGGACTGGCAGGCCATGCGTCAGCCGCGCGACGGACCCTTCATCCATCTGAACCGGGGTCAGGCTTGACAGGGCAGTGCGCAGAGGGTGCAGGCAAGCAGCGACCTGCCCGGACTCCGCAGCGTGAGCCAACATTTCCAGGCTGATCGCATCTTCCACCCGAAAGCTGCCGCTCCGCAGCCGCCGCAGCGCCGTGAGCGTCCCGCCGCAGCCGAGCCGCCGGCCCAGGTCGTAGGCGAGGCTCCGAATGTAGGTGCCTGGGTCGCACGTCACCTCGAAGGTGACATAAGGTGTGCTCCACTCCAGGCAATCGATCCGATACACGGTGACCGATCGGGATGGGAGCGACATCTCCTCGCCACGCCGCGCCCGGCGATAGGCAGGGACGCCGGCTTGCTTGATTGCTGAGTAGACGGGCGGGGTCTGCTCGATCGCGCCTGTGAAACCACGAAGCGCCGCTTCGATCTCGCCAACCGACAGGGGTGGTGGCTCCGTCGTGGCGGTCACGTCTCCCTCGATGTCGTAGGTGTCTGTCTCCAGACCCAACTGAACCGTGGCACGATAGTGTTTCTGCCCGGCCATCAGGTATTCTGTGACGCGGGTGGCCTGACCAACACACACGAGCAGCACCCCCGTCGCCAGTGGATCCAGAGTGCCGGCGTGCCCCACACTTTTCTGTCCGAGCAGCCGCCGCACCTTCCCCACGACATCATGCGATGTCCATCCGGACGGCTTGTCGATGTTCAGGATGCCAGTGTGGGTCATGGGGGTGTTCGCTGGCTCACGCGAGGACAGGCCCTGGCCCCGTCTCGCCGCTCATTCCGCCGCTTCCGATAGCAGCGGCAGGACGCGTGCCTCCGCAGCGGCTATCGGTCCGGCGATCGTGCAGCCCGATGCTTGCGGATGCCCGCCGCCTCCCAGCTTCAGCGCGATCCGGGATACATCGTGTGTGGACTTGGCGCGCAGGCTGATCTCGACCTTGCCGTCTACGGTTTCCGAAAACACAGCGGCGACCACCGCCTCAGGTGCACTGATCAACTGATTCACAAGTCCGCCGTCTGCGTTCGATAACGCTCCGGTCTCCTCACGCATCTGGCGCGTGATCGCGGTCCAGGCCACGCGACCGCTGATCTGCACATTCACCAGCGCCTGTCCCCACAGTCGCAGGGTGCTGAGCGGCCGGTAGTTCAGAATGCGCTCATTGATATCGGTCAGGCTGGCTCCTGCTTCCATCAGCCGCATGGCGACCGCCATCACCCGGGAAGTCACATTGCTGGTCCGAAAACCGAGCGTGTCGGTCACCAGGCCGGTCAGCAAGCAGATCGCTATCTCGGGGCTGATCGGCACAGCCAGCGCGTCCGCCAGCTCCACCATGATCTGCGCCGTGGCGACCGCGGTCGTATCGACGTAATTGAGCGTGCCGAAGCGCAGATTGGTGATGTGGTGATCGATGACGATCACTGGAGCATCGCCGGCGTCGCTCGATTGAAACACCCGGCCCAGGCGGGTGCTATCGCTGGCATCCAGCCCGACGACGATGTCCCACGGCCCGGCCGGCGGCAGGGTGACGATGTCGGCGGCTCCCGGCAGCCATCGGTATTGCGGCGGCGCCGGATCGTCGCAGGCCAGCGTCAAGATGCCGGCGGCAGGCTCCGATCCGGCCAGCCAGGCGTTGCGCACAGTCAGGCCGAAACCGAGCAGCGAGCCGATGGCGTCTCCATCCGGTGCGATGTGAGAGACGGCCAAAACGCGGCGGCTGCGGCGCAGCCGATCAGCGATCTCAACCAGTGTGCTCATCGCGGCTCAGGGTGGCGGGCGTCGCTTGGCTGGCAAGCGTGTCCAGGATCGTGTCGACCTGCGCAGCGCGGCGCTCGGTGTCATCGATTGCGAAGCTGAGTTCCGGGACGACGCGCAGGTTGAGGTTTTCGGCCAATGCCCGCCGCAGGAAGCCCTCGGCGTGGCGTAAGGCGGCCAGCACCTGGCGCGACGACTCGCTGGGCAGTGCGTGCTGTACGAACACCCGCGCGTTGTGCAGGTCGGGGCTCACCACGACATGAGTCACGGTGACCAGCGCGTCATCCAGGCGTGAATCGGTCAGCTCAGCGCTGATCAACAGACCCAACTCCTCATGCAGCAGCTCAGAGATACGTTCTTGGCGACGGCTCGTCATCGCAATGATCCTTGAAGAGACGAAGGACCCAGGCACGGCGACGATCAGCCGACGCCTTGCGCATCGTGCCTGGTCCTTTGGCGGCGGCCCGAGGCTCAGCTCACCCGTTCCTTCTTGTATGCCTCCAGGATATCCCCGACTTCGAGCTCGTTGAAGTTGTTAAGGCTAAGGCCGCACTCGAAGCCGGTCTTCACCTCGGTGGCATCCTCCTGGAACCGTTTCAGGGTGCCGATACGATCTTCTTTGACAACTGCGCCGTTCCGCTTCACGCGCACTGACGCCCCGCGCTGGATCTCGCCGTCGGTGATGTAGCAGCCGGCCACCCGACCGACCTTCGAGATGTGGAAGACCGCGCGCACCTCGGCGTGGCCCAAGACGACATCCTTGTACACCGGCTCCAGCATGCCCTTGAGGGCCTTCTCCACATCCTCAATGATATTGTAGATGACAGAGTAGGTGCGGACATCCACCCCTTCCTGCTCGGCCATGCGCTGCGACGCCGCATCGGCGGTCACGTTGAAGCCAAGGATGATCGCGCGCGATGCCACGGCAAGCATGACATCCGACTCGTTGATATTGCCGATCGCCTGATGCAGAATCTTCACGTGCAGCTTGTCGTCACCCAGCTTCTCCAGGGAGTTCACGATGGGTTCGACGGAACCCTGCACATCCGCCTTCAAGATCAGGTTGAGCTCTTTCACCTGTCCAGCCTGCGCCTGGGCGAAGATGCTCTCAAGCGCGACGGCTTTCGGGGCGGTGGCGGCGGTCGTATCGGCGCGCTTCTGCGCCTGTCGCTCCGCCGCGAGCGCACGAGCGGTGCGCTCGTCCGCCTGGACCGAGAACGTGTCGCCGGCGGCGGCCACGTCTGACATGCCAAGCACCACGACCGGTGTGGCAGGCAGCGCTTCACTGATCGGCTGGCCCTTGTCGTCGTACAGTGCCCGCATCTTGCCATAGATATCGCCGGCGACGATGCTGTCGCTGACGCGCAGCGTGCCGTTTTGCACGAGCAGCGTTGCAAGCGGCCCGCGGGACTTGTCCAGCCGGCTCTCGATCACCGTGCCGACGCAGTTGCCCTGCGGATTGGCCTTCAGCGGGTCGATATCGGCGACGAGCAGGATGTTTTCGAGCAGGTCATCGATGCCCCGGCGGAACTTCGCCGACACCGGCACGCAGATGACGTCGCCGCCGTATTCCTCGATCAGCAGCCCGTTGTCCGCAAGCTCCTGTTTGACGCGATCGGGATTGGCGTTTGGCTTGTCTATTTTGTTCAACGCGACGATGATCGGCACCTTGGCAGCGCGCACATGTGCGATCGCTTCCTTGGTCTGCGGCATAACCCCATCGTCAGCGGCGACGACCAACACAGCCATGTCGGTGACCATGGCGCCCCGAGCGCGCATGGCGGTGAACGCTTCATGCCCTGGCGTATCCAGGAAGGTGATCTTGCGTCCCTGGCGTTCGACCTGATAGGCGCCGATATGCTGAGTGATGCCGCCCGCCTCGCCGTCCACCACGCGTGTTTCGCGGATCGCATCAAGCAGAGTCGTCTTGCCGTGGTCGACATGCCCAAGCACCGTCACGACAGGCGGTCGAACTACGAGCTCCTCCGGCCTTTCGCTGGCGATGATCTGCTGACGCAGGGTCTTGGGGGTCTCCTCGACCACCTCGACGACCTCTGGCTCCGGCGGCGCGTCGCGCTTCACCGTAATCCCGAGATCCTCTCCCACAACCTGTGCGGTATCGAAGTCGATGGTCTGGGTGATAGGCACCATGATCCCGTAATTCATGAGCGCCTTGATGACGTCGATGGCGCTGCGGTGCATCTTCTCGGCCAACTCGCGCACGGTGATCAGGTCCGGGATGATGATTTCGGTCACGGCAGGCGCTGCGGCCGCGCGGCCTCCTGCTGCCGCGGTCGCGGCGCCTGCCACCGCGGCGCCTGCCACGGCTGCCTTCGCAGGCGCACCCCCACGCGCACCCGACTGCGGTGGTCGTTGGCCGTTCCGCGAATTGCGCCCCGCTTGGCCGCCAGGCCTCTGCTGGTTCTGAGGTGAGCCTCCCGGCCGGCTTGAGCCTCCAGCAGGCTGCCCTCCCCTGTTGTGGCCGAATGCTCCGGGTGTGTTGCCTGGCCCACCCTGTGCGCCGCGAGCCGGAGCCGCGGGTCCACTGGCCGCGCCAGTGTGACTGCTTCTCTGGCTCACTGGCTGGTTGACGCCGGGCTTGCTGGCGCTACCCGGCTTAGCGGCGCTGGCCGGCTGGCCCATGCCCTGCGACTGTGCCCCTGGTGCTGGTCGCTCAGGCGCGACGCTCGCCGTGCCGCCGGGTCCGGTTCTGGGCGCGTTCCCCGGGCGCTGACCGGTTACTTGCGGTGCGCTCTTCGGATTTCCGCTGCCTGCTCTCGCATCGCCCCGATCGACGGATTGTCCTGAACTGACATTGGCCGGTCGTGCAGGGGGTGGTGGGACGGGCGCCGGCCGCGCGCCGCCCTGGTTGGCCGGTGCAGGCCGGGCGTCTTTCACCTGCTGAGGCGCTGCCGCCTTCGGTTGGCTGCCGGACTGTGTGGAATCTGGCTTTCGCTGGCCCTTGTCTGTGCCCTTGACAGCCTGCCCAGCAGCCTTGGATGCGTTGGCGTCTCTCGACATAGGCTCGGATTGAGCGGGAGAGGCTTTCTTCCTCTCTGCCGCGGATGCACTATTCTCTTTGGGCTCGACGCCCCTGACCTTGTCTTCTGCCATAGTAATACCTCCTCGCCACACGGCGATGGCTCCGTGCGCTGAACCCGGCGCGTCGCAACACGACGCCTGGCGCGCCAAGCACCGGAGAACCAGTTGTTGACATGGTTCGTGCCACGAGTTCTGCGAATGCCAGCATCGGCTGGTGGAGGAGGCTTTCGGGAGGGTTGCGGGGGAGAGGGGTGGGCTAACTAGAAGTTACATCAGCTCCCCCTCGCAACCAACCGGCTCACTCCCGCCCTCGCAGACAGAAGTGAGCATTGCTGCCTCCGGGCCGCATTGCGCTGCGGTCGTACGGCCGCCAGCATGAGAAAACTCCTCGAATTCAGTCGATTGTGACCACTTCGGGCAGAGTGGCCGCATACGCCTTGAGTGTCGCCAGATCTTCCGGCGACACGGTCGTCTTGAGCGCGGTGTTGAGCTTCTGGCTGCTCAGCGCTTGGTCCCAGCACTCGCGTGCCTTGTGCAAGTAGGCCCCCCGACCCGCCTGCTTGCCGGTTGGATCGACACGCACATCACCCACGGGAGTGCGGACGATGCGTACAAATTCCCGCTTGCCCTGGGTTTTTCGGCACGCAATACACGTACGTTGCGGCACATGCTTCGGCCGCGGCATCTGTGCTCTGCTCATCCCGTGGATCCGCGCAGCGCGCTACGCTTCGTCGTCACCCCAGCCGCGTGACCGATGCTGGCGTCGATGAACAAGCTGGCCCAGCAGCTCGTCGTACACCAGCTCGCGCTTCTTGCTCACCTTCTTGCTCTTCTTGCCCTTGGCGGGCTTCGCATCGGTCTCGCCTTCCTCTTCGAGTTCCGCCGACTCAATCGGCGTTTCGAAAAACTGCGGCTCAAAGACAGGCAGCGGGGCCTCCGCCTGGACCGCCTCGGTAATTGCCTCTTCACCGGCGACTGCCTCCGGCTGAGCGAGCGCCTCGGCGCGGGTCTCCTCAGCGGAAGCGGCTTCAAGAGACTGGGCCTCGGCGAGGGGACCCAATCCAGGCGCATGTGCGGTCTCGGTCTCAGGCTTGGTCTCGGCCAGCATTTTCGCCGCCTGCTCCAGGCTGACGGCCTGCTTATCGCGTTCGCGCAGGAGCCACTCGGCGCGGCTGAGCAGATCATCGCCCGGCGCCGCAGCCACCTTCGATTCCAGGGAGCGAGTGCGCGCAAGCTGCAACTGCTGCCGCTTGATCTCGGCCAGGCCCTCTGTCGCAGCCTCCGTCTCGCTCTTGATATCGATGCGCCAGCCGGTCAGCTTCGCCGCAAGACGGGCGTTCTGGCCCTCTTTGCCGATAGCGAGCGAGAGCTGGCGATCAGGTACGATGACGATGGCCGTGTGAATGTCGCCTTCCTCAATCAGCACTGTGTCGTTCGGCCGCGCCGGGCTCAGGGCGTTGGCAATAAACTGCCTCACGTCCGGGCTCCACTCCACCACATCGATCTTCTCGCCGCCCAATTCGTCCACGATATTTTGGATTCGGGTCCCGCGCAGTCCCACGCATGACCCGACCGGATCGACTCCTGGCTGGCTCGCGAAAACAGCCACCTTCGAGCGCTGGCCCGGCTCACGGGCCACACTCTTGATCTCGACCGTCCCGTTGAAGATCTCCGGCACTTCGCGCTCTAACAGACGACGGAGCATGTTGCGGTGCGTGCGCGACAGTCGAATCTGCGGGCCACGCGTGCCCTTGTGAACCTCCGCCAGCAGCGCACGCACGTTCTGCCCGATGCGATAGCGCTCGTTGGGCAGCTGGTCTTCCGCAGTCAGGATTCCCTCTGCCTTCTTCCCCAACGTCACCGTCACGGCGTTCGATCGGTAGTCGATCGACTGCACAGCGCCGGTGATCAGCTCGCCCTCTCGCTCGTGGAACGAGTCATAGAGCGCATCGCGTTCCGCCTCATGAATCCGCTGCAGGATGACCTGCTTGGCAGTCTGCGCGGCGATGCGGCCAAAGTCCGCCGGAACCCGCTCGACGAGCACGGTGGCGGCGAGGTCCACTTGTGGATCGATCTTTCGCGCATCCGCTAGGCCGATCTCGACGCTGGCGTCCTCAACCTTGTCCACCACTGTCTTCTCACAGAAGATGCGCAGATCCCCCGTATCCGGATCGATCTGCGCCCGTACGACGGCGGCATTGTTGGCGTAGTTGCGCCGATAGGCATGCACCAAGGCTTCCTCGATGGCGCCCAGAATGACGGGCCGAGGAAGATCCTTCTCGGCGCATATCTGGTTCACCGCCATGATCAGCTCGCTTTTCATCCCTGCAATAGCTCCTGCACCGCTACTCAATAGTGCCGATGATGTATTGCTGAACGCACAATCCCGGATAATAAGAAAAGTGGGGGCGACCCCACTTCCTTAGTCCGACAATGCATTCCACAACTGCCGAGAATATAGCACAGCTCCGGCGAAAACGCAAGTTGTCGCCACGAGTCGTGTTGCCGTCGCGGGGAGAGTGAGCGGCTGCTTCGTGCGGATCAGTGCAGCGACACATGCCGGCGTTCGATGATGGCCTGGCCTTCCGCGCTCCGGACGAAATCGAGAAAACGGCTCACTTCGGGAGACGGTCGCTCGGCCGTGAGGAGGTAGAGGTAGTGGACCAGATGGTAGGCGCCGTCGCGCACACGCGCCCCGACCGGCAGCATGCCTTCGATGGGCACGGCCCGCACCGTATCGGTCAACGCGGACATCGAGACGTAGCCGACGGCTTCTGGATGCCGGCTGACATGGTCCACCACCGCCCAGGTGTTTGGCATCACCAGCGCATTGAAGGTCACGCGCTGGCCGCCCATTACTGTGGACTCGAAGGCCTGGCGCGTGCCGGAGCCGTCTTCCCGGCTGATGATGCTCGGCTCGAGGCTCGGACCGCCGAGCATCGCCCAATCCTGGATTTCGCCTCGAAAGAGGCTGCGCGCTTGGGCCAGAGTGAAGCCGGCGACGCGATTGCCGGGATGCACGATCACTGCGACGGCGTCGCGAGCAAACGGCAGAGCCTCGAACCCTTGGGGGTGTTCCTCGTCGTCCGCTTTCCAGGAGATGGCGGCGATATCCACCGCCCCGGCCTGCAGCTCGCGCATCCCGGCTAACGATCCGTTGCCCAGCACCTCGACGCGCACGTTCGGATGGATCATCTGATACGCGTCTGCCACCTCGCGCAGCGTCGGCGCCATGCTTGTTGCGCCGGCAATGCGGAGCGTGGCTGGCGTTGTGGTCGGAGCAGGCAAACCCTGGCAGCCGGTGCAGACCAGCGCCAGGAGTCCGAGCAGGCTTGTGAGAAGCCCATGCCCGGGCCGGCAAGAACGCCGCCGGTGTGCCGCAGTGCAGTCACGGCTCGGAGGGTTCGGACGCGTGCCCTGCAGACGTGCCGGCGACACGTTCACCCTCTCCCCCCCGCTACCAGCACGATCAGGCCCGCCAGCACCCAGCGATAGTAGGCGAAGATGGCGATCGAGTGACGCTGCAGGTATTGGAGCAGAAACCGGATGCAAAGGTATCCGCCGATGGCCGCGGCCATGAAGCCGACGACGAAGAGCGCCAGGTCGGCCGCAGCGAGCTCGCCTGCTTGCCAGGCAGCGAGGACGCTGAGCATGCTCTTGAGCCCTGCGCCGGCAGTGATCGGCGCCGAGAGAAGGAACGAGAAGCGCGCCGCAGCCGGTCGTTCGAAACCCAGGGCCAGGCCTGCGGTGATCGTCGCCCCTGAACGGGACACGCCTGGAAAGAGGGCCAGCGCTTGGGCGAAGCCGATGATCAGTGCGTCCTTGAGGCGGATGCTATCCAGACCGCGCAGATGCTTCGCCAGGCGATCGGCCAGAAGCATCACGGCGCCTGCTACGGCGAGCATGAAAGCGATCGCCACCATGGCGGCCGTCTGGTGGGGCTGGTTCGGCTCGTGGAACAGGAGCTCGATCTTGCTCTCGGCGAGCGCACCGACAAGCGCACCGGGAACACAGCCGACCACCAGCAGCCAGGCCAGGCGGCGGTCCGGGTCGGCGCCGATGCGTCGTTCTTTGATGCTGGCCACGCCTGCGCCGATCAGTCGGATCCAATCCGTGTAGAAGAACCAGAGCACGGCGAGCAGGGTTCCGAGATGCAAGGCCACGTCGAACGCCAGACCGTTGATGCTGGGATCCGACCACTCGAAGAACCACGGGACCACGATGAGATGGGCCGAGCTCGAGATGGGGACAAACTCGGTGATGCCCTGAATGATGCCGAGAACAACTGCCTGGAGGATGGAGATCATGGTGTTTCGTGCCTCAGTCGACCCCTGGCTTCACTTGCGCCCGCAGCCTTGCGTTGTACCGCTCGCGCTGTGCGTGGCGCACTTCCTGGTTCGAGATGCGGTACGCAGCCAGGAAGTGCTGGCGAAACGCGGAGAACGTGCCCGCGGTGATCTGGTCCCGAATCTCTTCCATCAGCCGGACCATGAAGCGAACGTTGTGGATAGTCGCCAGGTGTAGTCCCAGGATTTCGCCCACCTTGAAGAGATGGTGCAGATAGGCCCTGCTGAAGTGCTGGCAGCAGAAGCAGTCACAGCCCGGCTCCACCGGCAGCGGATCGGCGGTGTACCGGGCGTTGCGCAGGTTCAGACGGCCACTTCGCGTGAACAGCCCACCGTTGCGCGCCACGCGCGTGGGCAACACGCAGTCGAAAATATCGATGCCGCGCGCCACCCCCTCCACGATATCTTCCGGGGCGCCGACACCCATCAAGTAGCGCGGCTTGTCAGGCGGCAGCTCCGGCACCGTGAGATCAAGCGTGGCATACATCTCAGCCTTCGTCTCACCCACGCTCAACCCGCCGATGGCATAGCCGGGAAAGTCGAGCGCGCCGAGGGTGCGGGCGCTGGCAACCCGGAGGTCGGGGAAGATCCCACCCTGCACGATGCCGAACAGCGCCTGATCCGATCGTCTCTGCGCCGCTTTGCATCGGACCGCCCACGCGTGTGTGCGTTGCAGCGCTTCCTCGTTATAGCGCCGATCGAGCGGCTCGGCACACTCGTCCAGACACATGATCAGATCGGCGCCCAACGCCTCCTGGGCGGCGATGGCGCTTTCGGGGGTGAAGCGGTGCTGGCTTCCATCGATATGTGAGCGGAAGGTCACGCCGTCTGCGTCCAGCTTCCGCATCGTCGCCAGGCTGAAGACTTGGAAGCCCCCCGAATCGGTCAGCAGCGGTCGCGGCCAACCCATGAACGCATGGAGGCCGCCGAAGTCGCGCACCAGCTCGACGCCGGGACGCAGGTAGAGGTGGTAGGTGTTGGACAAGACCAGCGTCGCACCCAATTCGGTCAGGTCGCGCGGGGTGAGCGTCTTGACCGTGGCCTGGGTGCCGACTGGCGCAAACACCGGCGTCAGCAGGTCGCCGTGCGGCGTCGCGAAGCTCCCGGTGCGCGCCGCAGTCTGCGGATCGCGTGCAATCGTATGGAATCCGAACATGGCGGGGACAAGGTTAGCACGAGGCAGAGCGAATGTCAAAACTCGCGTGCGAGAGGCATGGTTCAAGGCATTGCTCTCGGAAAAGCAACAGGCACAGAGCGGGCTGACCCTGGACTCTGCGCCTGTCAGGTAGGTGCACGATCAGAGGCGATTGGCCGAAGCCAGGCCGATGTCCGCTAACCGCCCTTGCTTTCCTTGTCGCTGCTGGCGACTGGCGACGGCGAGCTTTCAGCGCCGGCAGCGGGTTTGGCTTCCTCGTCCTTCTTCTTGTTGGGAATGCCTGTCGACGACCGGCCCTTGTTGTCGGTGACGTAGAAGCCCGAGCCCTTGAAGATCACGCCCACGGGTTGCATGACGCGGTGCACGTGGCCACTGCACTCCGGACAATCGGTCAGGACCGGATCAGAAAAACGTTGGGTCTTCTCAAATCGCACGCCACACTGTTCACATTCGTATTCATAGATCGGCATCTTGTGGTTCTCCCATGCGTCATTCTGATCGTTTCCGGGTCGAACCTGCGAACAACCAGGTCGTTTTCAGAACTCGAGAGAATTATACTCATGTGGCGGCGATTTGACAAATGGCCCGCTCCAACTGCGTGGGCCTAGAAAAGACCGACCACGCGCCCGGTCTTCAGGTCCAGATCGACATCGTAGAAAACCGGCCGGGTAGGCAGGCCGGGCATGGTGCGCATCTCGCCGCAAAGCGGATACAGGAAACCCGCCCCTACGCTGGCCCGAATGTCGCGCACCGGGAAGATGTAGCCCTGCGGCCGGCCCTTCAGCGCGGGATCGTGGCTCAGACTCAGATGCGTCTTCGCCATGCAGATCGGCAGCTTGTCGAAGCCAAGCCGGGTGTACAGCTCGATTTTCGCTTCTGCCTCCGGCGTGTAGCTCACGCTGCCCGCGCCATAGATGTCTTTGGCGATCTTCTCGATCTTTGCCTTGATGCTCCAATCCAGCGGATAGAGAAACTGGAAGTCGGTGGGCTTGCTGCAGGCCGCGATGACCGCCTCTGCCAGCGCGACCGCGCCGTCGCCGCCGTGCGCCCAATGCGTGCTCAGCACGGCATCCTCTGCGCCCGCGGCAATCGCCCGTTCGCGGATCAATGCGATCTCTGCGGGGGTGTCGTCCTTGAATTGGTTGATGGCCACGACCACGGGCACGCCGTAGCGCTTAGCATTCTGGATGTGGGCCTCCAGGTTGACGATCCCCTTCTCGAGCAGCGGTAGATTCTCGGTGGTATACGCGAAGTCGAGCGGCTTGCCGGCCACGACGCGCGGCCCACCGCCGTGCATCTTGAGCGCGCGCACCGTCGCGACCAACACCACACAGTTGGGAATCAAGCCCGAATATCGGCACTTGATGTCCATGAACTTCTCCATCCCCATGTCGCCGCCGAAGCCGGACTCCGTGACAACGTACTCCGCCAGCTTGAGCGCGATCTGGTCGGCGATGATGCTGGAGTTGCCGTGGGCGATGTTGGCGAACGGTCCGGCATGCACGAACGCCGGCTGTCCCTCGACCGTCTGCATCAGGTTGGGCATGATGGCGTCCTTCATCAGCACCGTGGCCGCGCCGGCGCAGCCCAGGTCCTCCACCGTCACCGCTTCGCCCGCCGTGCTGGTGCCGATCACGACGCGGCCGATGCGCTCACGCAGGTCTTCCAGACTCGTCGTCAGCGCCAGGATCGCCATCAACTCGGAGGCCACGGTGATGTCGTACCCGGTGACGCGCGTGCGTCCTTTCTCCTCGGGCCCCAGACCCACCTCGATCTTGCGCAGGAAGCGGTCGCTGATATCGATGACGCGATTCCACGTGATGCCGTTCGGATCGATATTCAGCATCGCGAAACGGGCGCGCTCTTCCGGCGTGAGATCGTTGGGGTCGGTCTTGCCAATCCCGAGTCTCCTTACACGTCGCAGCATCGCCGGCGAGAAGGCGCGTTTGCCGGTCTTGTCCGGCGGGCAAAGCCGGTCGAACATGACCTGGGGATCGATGTCCGATTCATGAAGCATCCGTGCGTCGATGGCGGCGGCGATCAGATCGTGCGCCGCAGTGATGGCATGGATGTCGCCGGTCAGATGAAGATTGAAGTCTTCCATCGGCACGACCTGGGAATATCCACCGCCGGCGGCCCCCCCCTTGATGCCGAAGGTCGGCCCCTGCGACGGTTGGCGAATGGCGGCAACCACGCTCTTGCCGAGGACGCCGAGACCCTGTGTCAAGCCGATGGTGGTTGTGGTCTTGCCCTCACCCAACGGCGTGGGTGTGATGGCAGTCACGTCGACGTACTTGCCCTGCGGCCGGTCAGCGAACCTGTCGAGCACATCGAGGTGTACTTTGGCCTTGTACTTGCCGTACAGGTCCAGGTCGTCGGGGGTCAAGCCCAACGAGGCCGCGATGTCGAGGATCGGCTTCAGCTCGGCGGCCTGCGCGATCTCCAGGTCGCTGGGGACGGGGTTGTGTCGCTTCATGGGGTCAGCCTCCGGGTTGATGCAGTGTGGCGGCGGATGACGGCCGGCGCAAGGCGCCCACCGACAACTAATGCCTAATCTGAATTGTAATGCTAATAGAAATGTTCGTGTGCGTCAATGATAGCGGTCATATCGCGAATCTCGCGATTTCATCGACAAATTGCGTAACTTTTTTTGTAGGTATACGTCATGGTCATTAGTGGTGCAGTGACGCGTGGACACTGCGTTGCTAGTTCTGTGATCTGGAGGAACACATGGCGCTTTATGCGAGATCTTTGCGGCCCGACGAAGTGACGCGGTTGGAGACCTTGCTGCGAACCGAGGGTGCGAGCGAGTTGGGGAAGCGAGTGAGCATCATTTTGTTGTCCGCCCGGCACCTTGGGGTTCAAGAGATCAGCATGGCGGTCGGGCTCCACCCGATCAACGTGCGCAAATGGATCCATCGCTTCAACCAGAAAGGGATCGACGGGCTCTATCCGCGGCGCTCGCCCGGTCGCCCGCGCCTGTTCGACGAGAAGCAGCGTCTGGAGATCATCCGGCTCGCGCAAACCTCGCCGAATACGCTCGGGCTCAGCTTCTCGAGCTGGTCGCTGCAGCGGCTGCGCACGCAGCTCATCCAGCGCGGCGTGGTGCCCGAGATCAGCGCCGAGGCGATCCGGCAAGAGCTGCTGAAGGGGGGGCTGGTGTTCGAGGAGCGCCACTGGGTGCCCAGACCTGCCTGATGGCCAGCTTCGTCAGGGTGCAGCGCCCGGCTTCGCGTAACATACGATCGGCGCCCTCCGCCGTGGGGGGCGCCCGCGTATGGGAGAACGTGTTGCGGTTCTACGGCTGCCAGGCCAACGGGATGTAGATGAATTGAGCCCGCACTGGCTCACGTTGGCTGGCCAGGAAGCTGGTTTTTCCGGAATCCGAGGTTTGCAGCCAGCTCAGCCCAACACCACCGGATGGATTGGGCGCCAGGCACACATCTCGAACCAAATCGCTGGTGTTTGCGACTGGCTGCGGTTCAGGCCACTTGGTGGTCCGTGGCGGTGCGGATGCAGCACGCACCATGTCCTCTTCATCCCACGCGATATGCAGCGCCTTATCCGACTCGGCGGCGATATGCGCGCCATTCGCATAGTAGATCGCGGCGGCGACCGTCGTCGGTGCGGACCATGAGCTGCCTTGGCCGTAGCTGTAGCGGATCAGTTCGTCCCCATCAATCCAGACTACATGCGCCGTGCCATCCGAGGTGGTGATGATGTCTGGCCCCAAGGTGTTGATGTCACGACTATCCGAGATGTTCAGCGGCGGAGACCACACCCCATCCCGCAGCTCCGCCAGAAAGACCTCATAATCGCCCAGGGCCCTGCCGTCGGGTGAGAACCGATCCTGCCAGACGGTGTAGACTACGCCGTCCTGGTCGACGCTGATCGCCGGCGCCTCGCCGCGGCCGCTGGGAATCGGCCGTGTGCTCCAGAACGGCTCCGACCAGGTCGCGTAGTAACTGGTCCAGTAGCCCGGCGTGTAATCCATCCACGTCGCATGCAGCCCCCCGTCGGGGGCGAGCGCCAGCCTGGGATGCGCAGAGTAGCCGTCAGTGTGGGACATGTTGACCGGCAGCGTCCACTGGCCTTCACGCCAGGTGACATAATAAGTCTCGAAGTTGCCCATGAACGAGTTGACGAATGCTACGTGCAGATGGCCGTTGGCGTCGGCCAGCATGTGCGGAGCGAAACCGTAGGCGACCTCTTCCTGCAGGCTCCAGGAGCCGTTGAGGCCCTGGTGCGCGGCGTACAGGCGGTTGTTGGTCTCCCAGATGGCATGCGCGGCGCCATCTCGCGTGAACGCCATTGCTGCGTGCTCCGCGTTGTCGAGGTCTCCCGCCACCGTTGCGGGTGCGCCCCAGGGTGATGCCGCCACCGCCGATGGCGTGGCTCCGGTCGGATCCGCGACGGCTGCGCCCACTGCCTGGGGGCCGTGCTCGATGCGCAACAGATCGGCCTGGAAGGCGTCGGCGCCGGTCGCCACACCGCGCAGGCGAAACCACTGCCCAGGCCCGGCAACCGCGCGCGATTGGTCCACCCAGGTGTTCCCGTCCACATGGACCCTTGCCAGGCGGGGATGCCCGCCCGGATCGGTCTGTTCGAGCAGCACGCTCCAGGTCGCAGCCCCCGCTGTCCCGGCGCCGATCTCAATGATGGCGCCTGCCGTGCTTGTGGGGGCCGACGGCGCACTGACTTGCAGATCGAGGGCGACGAGCGTGCCGTCGTCGTGCTTGAGCGCACGACATTCCGCGAACATGCCGGTGCGCTGTTCCCCGACAATCTCGGTACGATCCGTGACCTGGACCACGTGGCCATCGATGACCCAGGAATCGGACTTGATCGCCTGGACTGCGCCCTCAAACTCAACAACCTGCTGATCGGGCAAGACACGGATCCATTCGGCGCGCAGGCCGTTTTCGATCACGGTGGCACCCACCCGGGCCGTGGCGCCGACGGGAACGACGTCGGGCAGCTCCGTCTCGTCGGTGATGGCCACGGGCATGTCACCGATCCTCCACCAGCCCTCTCCCTGTTTGCTCACCGTGCCGGTGAACTGCATCGAGAGGCCCGGCGCGCCGGCGGGTCGCTCCACCTGGATCAGGCTGGCCTGGAATTGGCCTGCCACGCGGCGGGCAAAGACGACGACCCAGGCGCCCACCTCTGCCGCATGTCCGGTCTTGCTGATGATCACGGACTGAGGAGAGACCGCTACCGGCTTGTAGCCATCCAGGTCGCTGCCGATCACCCACAGATCGGGACTCTTTCCCCGGATGAACCCCTCAAAGCGGTAGGGAGGGCCGTCGATTCCCTGGGCGTGCGCGGGAGCGCAGCGCCACGCGGCTTGGGCCGCCACAAGCAGCGCCACGAGGAGTCCCGTCATGACCCGGGAGGTGCGTCGGGTTGACGGCTGCTGTCTGGCTCTCATTTTCCCCACCTGCGGAACTGGAACCACGATCGATCTATCGGCTGTTCGGGATTACATACCCATTATAGCACGTTATTTTTGATTTGTCCAGTTCTGAAACGCCGCTATCGGCTGCGTGTAGGCGTGGCCGAAGCGGTGGCGGTCGGAGATGCCGTCACTATCCGCGTGTTGGTGGCGGTAGGTGTGAGAGTGCGGCTGGGCGTCGGCGGCGCCGTCGCAGTTGCCGACGATGTGCTGGTCGGTTGTGGCAGCGGAGAAGGGGTCGACGTGACGGTGGCGGTCCGGCTGGCGGTGGGCGTCGGCGTTCGAGTGGGCCGGCGCGTGGATGTGATCGTGGGCGTCGGCGTGATGGGCCACGTGTAGACGATGCGCGCCATGAGCCGTCCCTCGCCGATCTGCACGGCCTGCACATCGGCGAGCCGGCCAACCATGGGCGGATCACCGAGGTACTGCGTGCGCTGGTCGATCGAGACGGTCACGCCGCGAACTCTGAGCCAGCTCGGGCCGGTCTCTTCGATGGCCCCTGTGAATTCGTATTCCGGGAGCGTCTTCACAGTAATCCGCCGCGCCCAGATCTCTTCTCCGGCGCGGCGTTCGGCGTGGACCTCGGCAAAGCGGTCGATGGCCGGATCCCCTTCAATCTCAGTCTCCCCCGAGACGCGGAAGGAGATGCCGCGCACCTTCCACCACTCGCCGTTCAGCTCCTGGATCAGGCCCGAGAAATCGAACGGCTCGGGGGTCGCCACGGGGCCGCCGGTGCGCACGATCCGGGTGGCCACGAGCGCGCCGCCTCGGGCCGCAAAGACGACTTCGACGCGATCGCCGAGTTGCGGATTGTTCACCCACTCGGTGCTCGCATCCACGAGCACCTGCAAGGGCGGCGTGTCCACCTCCCGGATGGTCCAGAGGTAGCCGTCGATCTGCGTTACAGTGCCGAACTTGCGGCTGATGGGCGGCGTCGGTCGCAGCGGCGTCGGCGATGGACCCGCGGTGGGGCTCGGCGCGCGCGTGCGGGTCGCCGTCGGCGTGCGCGTCGCCGTCCCGGTGGGCAGCGGCGTGGGGGTGGGCACCGCGGTGGCGGCGGTCTGCACCGCCGGGGGTGCAGGTGGCTGCGTCGTCCACGTCGCCGTCGGCGGTGCAGCAGTGGCACGCTCCGTGGCGGTGGGCGGCGCCGCAGTGGAAGTCGGCGTTGGCGTCTCCGTGGCTGCCGGTGCGCCGCCGCGCACTGGCGGCGCCTCCGCGTCAAGCTCAAGCGCGATGAGCGAGCCGTCGCCCGGGGCCTGTACGGAGCCTCTCACCATGGCGCCAACTGCCGGTCTCCCTGTGATGCGCGTCTCCGGCGTGATGCGGAGCTTGAGGCCGGCGACCTGCCATTCGGCGTCACTGATCGCCTCGAGCAGACCGATGATCCTCATGCTCGCCACCGGACGGCGCAGTTGGGTGATCGCCTTCGCTTCCGCGATGCGGCGAGCAGCGATCGCCTGTTCTATCGCCTGGCGCGACGCTTCATCGCGCGCCAGGAGCAGCTGCAACTGCTCGCCTGCGAGCTTGATCTGGAACAGCGGCACGCCGGGCAACGCGGAGGCGGCTGCGGTCATCACCTGCGTCGTCGAGAGGCCGAAGAGCAACACCAGGGTCAGGAGCACGGCCAGGGCATAGGAGACCCGGCGCGGGCCGGCGAAGCTGCCGGCGAGGGCGGACCACCCTGCCGCAATCCCGGCAAAGAGGCCGTAAGGCTTGCGCCCGGCCGCAGGCAAGGCGCGTGCGGCCGCCATGAATCGCTCCCGGCTGGCGGCCGCGATTTCTGGCGGCCGAGCGGGAACAGCGCGTTCCGCGCGAATGGCCGCCACGGTGTCCAACAACGCGGTCAACTCAGCGGCTTGCTCCGGTTGCTCCTGCAAGAGGACATCCGGCGAGCCGCCCGCCCGCAGGCGCTCGACCGCCTCGTTGAACAACTCCTCTGGCCGCCTGAGTGATCGCCGCTTCATGGTTGCATTATCCGGCGCAGGGCGAGCACCGCCCGGTACTGCAACGCTTTGATCGCGCCCTCATTCTTATTCATGAGGGTCGCGACTTCGGCGATGCTCAGGTCTTCCAGGAATCGCAGTGTGATCACCTGCGCCTGCTCTTCGGTAAGCTGGTTCAACGCGGCCCGCAGGTGCTCCCGATCCATGCTGGCCTGAACGGATCTCGATGGTTCGCCCTCAGTCGTGCTGATCGGCGGCGCCTCGTCGATGTCGACGAAGGTCGCACGACTGCGCCGCCGGTAGTGGTCGATGACGAGATTGTGAGCGATGCGGTACAACCAACCGGAGAACGAGGTCCGCCAGGCCTGTTCGTTGCGGATCGCTTCCAGCATCCGCATGAACACCTGTCCGGTGAGATCCTCCGCCAGCTCCACTTGCCCCACGCGATGGTAGATGTAGGCATAGATCTTGTCTGCGTAGCGATCGTAGATCTCACCCAACGCGGCTGTATCGGCACGACTGGCTTTCTCAAGCAACGCCTGTTGCTCCGCTTCATCGGCGCTTCGAATGCTGCCTTCTTCTAAGACGTTGAATACGGCAAAAGATAACGCAGAAACCAGCCAATTCAGCGATAACATTGCTGGTTCCTCGCGCACATTTGCCGGTAGAAGGGGCAGCAGCGGCATCCTGTCCGCCGCGATGGAGCACTGAGCATCACCGATATCCCAGGCGCAATCCCTACGCCATCGTCTCGTCCGCACGTCGGGTGACGAAAATGCGCTGGACGGCAGTGATTCCGGCCAACAGGGCGATGAGCCCCAAAGCCCAAGGCGTCAGCCCGAACAGCAGTCCGGCGACCAAGACAACCATGCGCTCGAAGCGCGTGAAGATGCCCTCCTTGCAGGGTAAGCCCACCCCTTCGGCGCGGGCGCGCGTGTAGCTGACCATGACCGAAGTGGCCATGGCCGCCACGGCCAACAGCACAGTCAGATCCTGCCCGGTCTGGAGATAGTGCCAGACGAGCGCCCCATACAGGAACAGCTCCGTCCAGCGATCGAGTGTAGAATCGAGGAACGCCCCGAAGCGCGTGGTTGCGCCTTGCGTGCGGGCCATCGTGCCGTCCACCGCGTCAAACGCCAGGGTGGCAATCAACAGGACCCCGGAGACCGCCAACCGGCCGCTCGCCAGCACCAACGCCACGCCCACATTCAACAGGAAGCCCAGGACCGTCACCGCATTCGGCGTCAGGCCCAGACGCGTCAGAAACCGGGCCACGGGCTGGATGATGTGGGCTCCCCAGGCTCTTGCCACATTGGTCAGCATGAAACCTCCGCCGAAACGTGTTTGAGCGGCGCCAGGTCGAGGAGATATTTCAACTGGAATTACAACTATATTCTAAACCATTTCTAAAGGAACGTCAACTCGCGCAGAGCCGCGCACGGAGGGCGCGGCGCCCGCCTCGTTCGCCCGTGGAAGGCTTGCGTCAGCACGCTTCCTGTGCTAGATTAGCGACAGCGAGAGGAGGGAAGGTGCCGTCAGCGCTCTCGGACGCGGCCCAATTGGTGCGCCAGGCTGCCCATGTCGTGGCTCTGACCGGCGCCGGGGTGAGCACGCGTTCCGGCATCCCGGATTTCCGCAGTGCACGCTCCGGAATGTGGCGGTACGCCGATCCGCTCGAAGTCGCCTCGATCTGGACCTTCTACAACCAGCCCGACGTATTCTACCGCTGGCTGCGCCCCGTGGCGCAGCGGATCGCCGCCGCCGAGCCGAATCCGGCCCACCGCGCCCTGGCCCATCTGGAGCAGCACGGCTGCGTGCAGGAGATCATCACTCAGAACGTCGACTCCCTGCACCAACGCGCGGGAAGCCGTCTCGTGCACGAGCTCCATGGCCATGCCCGGTCCGTGCAGTGCCTGCGCTGCGCGTATCGAGCCTCGAGCGAAGCGCTGTTCGCCGACGTGCTGGCCGGTCGCCTGCCTGCGCCGTGCCCGAAGTGCGGCGGCGCGCTCAAGCCGGAGGTGGTCCTGTTCGGTGAGCCGCTGCCCTTCGATGCGCTCAGCGGCGCACAGCAGGCCGCGCTGGCGTGTGATGTCATGCTGGTTGCCGGCACATCGCTCGAGGTGATGCCGGCGGCCGACCTGCCGCTGCTGGCCAAGCGCCGCGGCGCCCGGCTGATCCTCGTGAACCTCGAACCCACCCCGCTCGACCACGCCATGGATGTGGTGATTCGCGGCGATGTCACCAGGGCGCTGGCGCAGCTCGCCCGCGCGATCCTGTCCTGACGGTCGACCGCAGGCCGATACGACTCAACGCGTCGTCGGCAGCGTCGCCGCATGAGTCCCGAGCGCCACGCCCGCGCGGCACGCCGCTTCTGTATCGCCGCCAGCCAGCCAGCACGCCAGAAAGGCCGCATCGAACGCATCTCCCGCACCGGTCGCGTTCACGATGGTCGCACGCGGCGCGGCCGCGCGGCAGATGTGATCGCCTGCCCGCGCGATGCAGCCGTCTTTGTCCAGCTTGATGGCCGTCACGCGCGCGTGTTGGCCCAGCGCAACCAGCGCGCCGGCCAGGTCCGGTGTCCCGCTGAGCGCCTGCGCTTCCTGCCGGTTCGGCAGCAGCACCTCAACCTGCCCCATCATCGACCAGAGGCCGCCCGCGCCCAGCGCCAGCAGCGGCGCGTGCGAGCTCGGGTCCAGGCTGATCGGCACGCCGTGCGCGGCCGCCGCGGCGGCCGCGGTCAGCGCGCCGCAGCGGCTCGCCTCATCCAGCAGCACATACCCGACCAGGTGCAGCAGGCTGGCGCCGGCGATCAGCGCCTCGGGAATGTCGGACGGGCTCCACACCGCGTTGGCCCCGCGATCGGGCGCCATCGTGCGCTCCCCATCCGGCTCCACGAGCACCTGGATCACGCCGGTGCCCCGCGCCCGGTCGATGACCAGGGCCGGGTTCACCCCCTCGCGGCGCAGGTCGGCCGCCAGCCACTCGCCGAACGGGTCCGCGCCCACGCGGCCGATGAAGGTGACCGGCTGGCCCAGCCGCGCCAGCCAGACCGCGACGTTGGCGCCGGAGCCCCCGGGCATGATGCGCACGGTCGCAGCCGCGTCGCTGCCCCGCACCAGCGGCCGGCTCAACCGGCTGACGATATCCACGGCAATGTCACCCACCACGACGATCATCCGCATCCCTCCGAGGCGCACCGTCCCCAGTCGCCGGCCTCGCATCGGCGCTGTGCACCCCCATCATACCCGGCCGGCGCACGGGTCGTCAACCGGCGCCCCTGCGGCATCCGCTGCCATCGACCGGCGGACGGCCCCTTGAGATAACGCGACCGCGCACTCCCTCCGAATATTGCGTCCACCCACGGTCATGTTATAATCGCTCATTATGATCTGTGTCATATTTGCGCGGTAGCACTCATCTTGCCGGGTCCGGGGACCTACGGAGACGCCAATGGAGCGGCGCGATATCTTGCAGGCGATGCCTTTCTTTGCCGGTCTTTCTGACAGGGACTGGGAGAAGGTCATCGACCTTTTCAGCGAGCGCCAGTACCAGAAAGACGACTATATCTTCCTCGAAGGGGAAGCCCCCGAAGCCCTCTACATTATTAAGACCGGCAAGGTGAAGGTGCTGCGGCACTCCACGGACGGCAAGGACGTGGTGCTGCGGGTGGGCGGCCCGGGCCAGCTGCTCGGGACGGTGGCTGTGTTCGATGGCGGCGGCTATCCGGGCACCGCGCAGGTGATCGAAGAGTGCACTGCGCTCGTGATCGCCCGCAACGACTGCCTCACCCTGGTGAACCGCTATCCGGTCTTCGCCCTGGCCGTGATCTCCGACCTCGGCAGCCGGCTGCGCAGCTCCGCCGAGCAGATACGCAGTCTGGCCGTCGAGCGGGTGGAGCAGCGCATCGCGCGCGTCCTGCTCAAGCTGGCGGAGACGGCCGGCTCCGACTCCCCCGAGGGCCGCGTGATCGAAATGCCGCTGACGCGGCAGGATGTGGCCGACATGACCGGGACCACGGTGGAGACGGCCATCCGGGTCATGAGCAAGTTCCGGCGCCAGGAGCTGATCAAGACGCGGCGCGGCAAGGTCGTGTTGGTCGAGCTGGCCGCGCTGCAGGAGATCGCCGAGGTGCGTTGACCGTGCGCCGGTCGGTCAGCCGTGCGGCGCCCCGCGAACCGCCTGTTTTGACACCCCTCCGCGCTTCATGCTAGAATGCTCCTGTTTGCCGGTGAGCCGTCGCCCCGCCCGTTCCTGCGGACGGGGAGGAACTTCCCGACTCCCATCTCGCTTCGGCGAGAAGAGCTGCCTCACGAAACAGCAAGTGAGGGCACCCGCCGGGCTGCGAGGCCCCGCGGGCGACTACAACCGCAACAGAAAGCATACCCGTCCCGAGCCTGGCGCAGAGCCGGGCGCGGGATGAGGGCTGAAACGGTGGGGCAAGAGCCCACCAGCGGTCCGCAGCAATGCGACCGGCTAGGCGAGCGTGCGGCTGGGAGCAAGGTGAGTGGGCCGGGCGCTGTGCGGGGACCGGGGCGCAACCCCGGGCCCTGGCGGAGCGTTCGGTCTCATCGCAGCCGCGCCGGTGAAGGCGGGTCACGCCCGCCAGGCCAGGCGCAGCCGCCGCCGCCTCTGCGCAGCTGTCCGGCCCCGGCCGGGCGCAGGGGGCGTGCGCGCGAGACAGATGGCGGCAGCCCATTGCGGGCGCACAGAATCGGGGGTATGATCCGGCAGGCGAATCGACGCGCCTCGGCGTCGCGGGGCTGCCCGGCCGTTAACCGCAGCGCCGGGCGCCGCGCGCGCGACGAGGCCGGTGCGCGGCCGCGCCGACGTGGCGGAATGGCAGACGCTGCAGACTTAGGATCTGTTGCCCATCGGGCGTGGGGGTTCAAATCCCCCCGTCGGCACTGAATTCACCGCACACCCGCGTAGAAGACCTGGAAAACCGTTCAGAACCGTACGTTCTGGGCGGTTTTTCGCGTTAAAAGCCCATTTTGCCGCTGTTGTAGGCTCGAAACCGGCTCAATACGGAAGCAGGCAACAGACTCGGATTCTGTAACTGGGCAACAGACTCGGCTATCTGTCCCAACAGATCAACGCTCGGAACCTCCACAGACAATAGTGCGAAGGCCAAGGAGTGTGTATCATGGCAAGCAGGAAAACGGCAGGAACGCCGCTCAGTGAGGGCAAGAAGATGTTGCTCTGCAGCGAAACACTCAAGGGATTCGTGATCCAAAAACAGGTGGATGGCCTCAGCCCGCGCAGCGTTGATTTCTACCGGGCAAAAATCGCGATGTTCATCGCGCACGTCGCCGATAAGCCCGTCAAGGACGTGACGCTTCAGGACGGCCAGACCTGGGTCCTCCATCTTGCTTCGCGCAATCGCTACGTCAAGCACCCGTTCAAGAAGGAGGTCGCCGAGCCGACCTGAACGTGTGCCGGAAGGTCGATCTCTACCAGCCAAGTGGATCACATCATCGGTAGGGCGGACACCCTTGATCAATCCACGCGAACGCTTCCAACTTCTCCTCAGTCTCATCATTCAATATCTCATCATCGGTTTCGAGGTTCTGCTCGTCTTCGAACTCGTCTTCCTCCCAATCATTGTCGTCATCCGCTTTGCCTGGGCTCTCAGCATCCCCCTCATCTGGAGACGCCTGACTACGCCAGAAGG
>CAYRFV010000035.1:0-29568 GCA_964423545.1 uncultured Anaerolineales bacterium
CGACTGTCGTTGAATCGTTTCATCGAGAATGTTGAGAAGGAAGCCAATCAGGCCGGAATGCTGCATGGCAGCTACCTGGTGGTCGTGACGAAGCCCATAGAGGGGTTTTCGAGCGTGAAGGCAGACTTGCAGAGTCGCCTGCTCCAGTACATTTCGACGACGCGAGCGCTAGATAACGCGACAGCAGAGACCGTCTTCAGTCATGGAAGACAGCGAGTTAGTATCCAAAAATGTGGTAATGGCTCCGACAGAGTGGTGCTGGGTGGTCCATTCTTCGGCAAATGGGAGGGGGAGGCTGTCGCTGATGCCCGCGCCCTTCTCGACAAGGTACTGAGCAACAAGCGCCAGAAGCTCAGGCAAGTCGCTTATCCAGCTATCCTTCTGATTCGAGACGCCTACGTTTTCGCCGATGCTGCGATGCTCCGAGATGGCCTGGCAGGCGTGGACTCTGTCGCTGCCTTTCACACCGTTTTCCTGGTGACTGAAGGCAGCGGGTTTGTTCTGTACTCTCGGGAGGACATAGTCTCATCAAGGAAAGGACGAGAACAGAATGACTGATATCACTCGATTCCACACTGAGTTCGTGGAGAGAACCGGCAGAATTCTTACTGAATACAAGGGGGAGCTAGAATGGACCAACTTGCTCAATTGCACTCTGGGCCTGATAGTGTTACCCAATGAGAAGCTTTTGGCGTGCAGAAGCTTGAAAAAAGGCATCTGGGGCAAGTCGGTTCGCGAGATACCCGTTTGCCAGACCTTCGGTCTATCCACGTTCAAGCCGGTGCAGAGGCATACCGAAGGCAATGGTTTCAAGTACTACCCAGAGACTCTGGGCGTCTTCCTTAGGAAGCTAAGGAATGGACTGGTTCACCAGCGAATAGAACCTGGCAACGATGGAAAAACGTGGGTGAGCATCACTGTGCGCAACTACTTCGAATACTCCATCCAAGGTCGGAAGCAAGAGAAGTTGGACCTCGAGGCCACTTTCACGTGGGACCAACTCAGGGCATTCGCTTTGTTCATTGCGGATGAGTTCCTGAAGACTCAGAAGGATGCTGAGGAGGGCAAGGTTGCTGGAAGCACGACCGACAGCGCACAGGCCCCAGTCGAAACATCGCGAGCATGAGATGCTCACCGACAGACAGCTCTCTGGGCGCTGGTGTTGTTCAGCGGAAGAGCGTCATCCCGCAGGGACCGTCCAGCAACAGTGCCGTTTCGGAGCGCCAGCTGCACCACCGCCGTCTCACGAGGTAGTCAAAGATTCCGAAAGTGGATTGCCGAGCATCCAGCGGGGTACGGGCTGAACCTTGGTGTGCGTCCGCACACCGACCCCAACCCCCTCATCAACCAGATGTTCCCTCGGGCAGCGTGCAGGCGTGTCAACATGGCGCGAACCAGAGCCGGAGCAACCTGGAAGAAAGTCTGCTCAATGGATAGGCAGGAGCTTGTACGCTACGGTGAGAATCGAGAAGGCCAACCAGCGGCCTTCTGCAATACCTGCAAACCGTAGTTTGCCCCGGTGAATGCGACCGCCGGCCAAACAATAACCCGGTCTGGGTGACCGGGCAACAGGATCAACTGCCATGCGCCAGGTGAGCAAGGGACTCAGACTAACGGGCCTTTGCGAGCCTGTTTCGGCACCATAACCCTTAGGTACACCTGTGCAGACAGGTGCAAGGAGGTGTCAGGCTCCTCGAGGAGGACTCGAACCTCCAACCTTGCGGTTAACAGCCGCTTGCTCTGCCGATTGAGCTATCGAGGAATGTTTCAGCAGGTGTGCATTATAGCGATTTGGGCCGCTTCGTCAAATCGCGGCCCCTGCGCTCCGGCTCCCGGCGTCCATCCCCCCGCCTCTCGTCCTCCGGCCATCACGCCAGGTAGTCGCGCAGCTTGCGGCTGCGGATGGGATGGCGCAGCTTGCGCAGCGCCTTGGCCTCGATCTGCCGGATGCGCTCGCGCGTGACGCCGAATTCCTGGCCGACTTCTTCCAGCGTGCGCGCGGTGCCGTCCTTCAGGCCAAAGCGCATCTCGAGCACCCGGCGCTCCCGCTCGCTCAGCCCGCTGAGGATCTCGTTCATCTGCTCTTTCAACAGGTGACGGCTGGCCTGGTCGGCCGGGCCGGGCAGGCTGTCGTCTTCGATGAAGTCGCCCAGCGAGCTGTTCTCCTCCGCGCCGATGGGAGTCTCCAGCGACATCGGCTCCTGCGCGATGCGCATGATGCGGCGCACCTTGGCGGCCGCCACCTGGAGCCGGCGACTGAGCCCCGGCTCCAGCGTCTGTCCGCTGGCCAGCGCATCCTCGATCGCGCGGCGATCATCCGGCGACAGGAAGTCCATCTCCAGGGCGATCTCTTCGGGGCTCGGCTCGCGTCCGAGCTCCTGGGTGAGCCGGCGCTGGATGCGGATTTGCCGGTTGATGCTCTCGACCATGTGCACCGGGATGCGGATCGTGCGGGCCTGGTCGGCGATGGCGCGGCTGATGGCCTGGCGAATCCACCAGGTGGCGTAGGTGCTGAATTTGTAGCCGAGGGTCGGATCGAACTTCTCGACGGCCCGCAGCAGCCCCATGTTGCCTTCCTGGATCAGATCGAGGAACGACATGCCGCGGCCGACGTAGCGCTTGGCGACGCTGACCACCAGCCGGAGATTGGCCTGGGCCAGCCGCTGCTCCGCGGACAGGCCCCGCTGCGAGGCCAGGCTCAGCGCGTCGCGCGTCTCGTCATCCGCAGCGTCGGTCTTGAGCTTCTTGCCGGCCTCCTTGCCCTCGCGGATCGCGGTCGCCAGGGTGACCTCCTCCTCGCCGGAGAGCAGGGCCGTCCGGCCGATCTCGTGGAGATACATGCGCACGGGATCGCTGGTGGCCGCCGGATCGTCCCAGTCGTCGATCACCTGTTCGAGCGGCTGCCGCGCCTCCCATTCGATCTCCTGTTCCAGCTTGAGGTCCCGTTCGATCTGCTCCGGCACGAGACCGTCCTCCTCCGGCGCGAAGGTGACGGCTTCGGCAATGCCGTCGGGCCCGACGGCGATGCGCACCTCGACCAGGTCCTCGGCGTCGAGGTCCTCGGCGGCATTCTTCTCCAGCAGTTCATTCTCGACGACGTCGTCGTCGGCGTCGCGCTCGAGCGGTTCGTCCCGCCCCGGAGCCGGGGCGGGACGGCTGGAGCGGGCCTGGGTTTTCCGACGTGGTCGATCAGCGCTCATGCGGGTCTGTCCTTTGGGTGAGGGCATCATCCGTATCATGATGGGTGGTCACGATGGCTGCGCCGTCGAGGCGGCGGGGGCGTTCCTGTTCGCCCTGGACAATGCACCGGCCATCGTGCGCGCGTTGAGCAGTTTCTGCACTTGGGCAATCTGGCCCGTGAAGCCCGGCATCAATTCGCGGTAGCGCCGCGCCTCGTCCAGACTGCTGCTTTCTTCCAGCTCCTGAATGAGATAGCGGATCTGGCTCACCTGGCGGTACAGGCCATCTTGCCGGAGCCGCAACACCAGGTCGACCAGGTCCTTCAGCAGCCGGTCGTCCGTCAGGGACGGCCGGCGCTGCGCCTGCTCCAGCAGCCGGCGGCAGTAGCCGGCAAGCGCCGGGGGCATGACCCCGAGGAGGTCGCCCGGCTCCCACTCGGCCGCAGCGGGCAGGTGATTCTGCAGGGTCGCCAGCACGGCCCGATTCCCCGCGTCATCGAGGTCCTCCGGGCTGAGCGGAGGCACGCTCAGCTCGATCAACTGCGCATCGAGCGCGACCCACAGGTCGGGACGAGCCAGCAGGCAGCCGAGCAGATGCGCTTCAGGGCTGACCGCGGATGACGGATGACGGACGGTCGACGTGCGCTTGGCGGCCGGGCCGCGCGGCTCCTGGCCCGCCTGTTCCGGCGGCGTCTCTTCCCCTTGTCCGGCCTCTGCGCCGGCGTTCGGACGCGGCCTGGTCGCGGCCACGAAAGGTCGGCGCTCGTCGGCCGGCCGCAACTGCGCGATCTGCTCCGCCACCAGCCGCTCGTCGGCCTGGATCAGGCGGGCCAGCTGCTGCACGTAATGGCCGCGCTCGACCGGGTTGGCGATCTCGCGGATGATCGGCGCCATGCGCTCGACCGCGTTGGCCTTGCCGCGCGCGGTGCTCAGATTCTCTTCCCGGCCGACCAGCGCCAGGAAGTAGTCCACGATCGGCGCGGCGGCGGCAATCACCTGGCGCCAGCGCTCGACATCGGCAAACGCCAGCTCGTCCGGGTCAAGGCCATCGGGCAGCGCCGCGATGCGCAGTTGGGCCTTGAGGCGGCTCTCCTGACGCACGAGGCCGGTCGGGCTGACCACGGGCTGCCACTCCCGCTCCATCGCCTGGCGGGCGGCCTCGAGGCCGCGGATCGCGGCGTGATCCCCGGCCGCGTCCGGGTCGAGCGCCAGCGTCAAGTTGTTCGAGTAGCGCTTGAGCTG
The DNA here is from genome assembly GCA_964423545.1 of uncultured Anaerolineales bacterium. Lineage (GTDB taxonomy): Bacteria > Chloroflexota > Anaerolineae > CG2-30-64-16 > CG2-30-64-16 > JALOOE01. The sequence goes on from CAYRFV010000035.1 coordinate 4,422, forward strand.
GCGCATCTGGGGCTCGGTGAGCGCGGTGCCCATGCCCGCCACGACGTTGGCGACGCCCACCTGGTGCGACATCAGGACGTCCATGTAGCCTTCGACGATCACCGCCAGATCGGCGTCACGGATCGCCTTCTTGGCCATGTCCAGGCCGTACAGCACGCTGCTCTTGTCGAACAGCGGCGTCTGCGGCGAGTTAATGTACTTGGGCTGCGGCCGGCCCGGCTCCTCGCGCAACACGCGTGCGCCGAACCCGATCGTCCGGCTCTGCGCATCGCGGATCGGGATCATCAGCCGGCCGCGAAAGCGGTCATAGTAGCCGCTGCCGTCGTCGCGCTGGATGATCAGCCCGGCCGCGTCGATCTCCGCCAGCGTGTACCCCTTGCCGGTCAGCCGATCCTTCAGCGCGTCCCAGCTGTCCAGCGAATAGCCGAGCTGCCAGCTTTCCCAGGTCTGGCGTGAAAGCCCGCGGCGCTCCAGGGTCTCGCGGGCAATGCCTGCTTCGGCCGCCCGGTTCAGCAGGTAGTTGTAGTAGGCCGCAGCCTCCGCGACGATCTGGCGCAGCCGCTCGATCCTCTGCTCGTCGGCCGTGGCGGCTGTCGTGCGCGGCTGAAGCTCGACGCCCGCCCTGGCCGCCAGGATGGCCAGCGCCTCGCCGAAATCGAGATTCTCCCGCTTCATGACGAAGGAGAAGACGTCCCCGCCGGTGCTGCAGGCCCCGAAGCAGTGCCAACTCTGGTTCTCCGGAAAGACGACGAACGAGGGGGTCTTCTCGCTGTGAAACGGGCACAACCCCTTATAGCTGCGCCCCGCCTTCTTGAGCGGGACGTACTGGGCGATCACCTCGACGATGTCGAGGCGCTCCTTGACCTCGTCAACTACGCTCATCGGCGGTCACTTGGGCGGCGCAGGATCGACTCGCGGCGACAAACAAGTGCCGGTCGCATCTGACGGCGCGGCCAGCAACGTTTTCCGCAGGTGTGACCATTATACAGAAGCCGGGACGCGGTGTCAAAACGCACTTGCCGAGCACGGGATCACCTGCAGCGATGCCCCACCGCTGCTGCACGGAACGCCGCCAGCGCGGCCAGCGCGGCCAGCGCAGGCCCGCAGTGACGCTCACCCGGCAGCCTTGTGCGCTTCGATCAGATAGAGCTTCGCCGCGAACGCCAGCGCCTCGCCTGCCTCCAGCCGGTCTTGCAGCGCGGCGAGCTCGCGCGGATAGGCGGCAACCGTGAAGCCTGGCGCCAGCCACGGTGCGGCCTTGAGGTAGTAGACGATGGCGCCGACATCGGTGAAACGAAGCTTCCCTTCCCACTCCTCGACAGTCACGAGCTTCAGGCCTGCGGACGCCAGCCGCGGCGCGTACTTGGCGGGCGTGGCGTCGGGCCACTGCGGCGTCGCACCGAACGCCGCCAGCAGATCCCACGCCCACAGACCGTGCACCTGCTGCGTCAGGAATGCGCCGCCGGGCGCCAGGATGCGGCCGACTTCCGCCGGGTTGAAGGCGGCGTGACGGTTGAGGACGAGATCGAACTCACCGTCGTTGAACGGCAGCAGCCCCGTATCAGAGAGGTGCGCGGTCAGCACCGCCGCGCCGAACGGCGTGAGTCGCTCCGCAGCCAGGGCATAATTCGGCGGGTAGCCCTCGGTCGCGACTACCCTGGCGGGCCAATGCGATCGCAGGCTGAGGAAGCGCTCGCCGCCGCCTGTGTCCAGGTCGACCACCGATGCCGCGCCGGCCATCAGCTCGGCGGCGCGGGCGAGATAGGACCACGGGAGCCGGTCCTCGATCATCCGGCCGTCCAGGTGCGCGAAGTCCCAGCCGGTGAACGGCTCGGCTTCCTCCCGCAGCCAGTCGCGGCGCAAGGCGTTGCGATCCATGGGGATGCGGCCTGTGGAATACTGCGGCATGTTGCTCATGGGTGTTCTCTTGTGGGACGAGGCGTGCGCGCGATCAGGTGATCGGCGTGCCGCACCACTCGCGGCAGAGCAGTCCCCGTGGGCCGCTCTCGGCCAACACATGGCCGGTGTTCGGAAACGGTTGGCGCGAGACGAACTCGTAGTCGACGTTGGCCAGCACCAGCGGCAGCATGCAGAGGTAGAGGCCGCCGTGCCCGATCAGGAGGAGGCGGTCCTCGCGCAGGTGGGGGTCTGCCAGCAGCCCTTCGATGAACGGCACGAAGCGCGCCTGCATGTCGAGGAAGCTCTCGCCGCCCACGATCCGCTGCGCCCACTGCCGGCCAGGCCACCACGCCTCCCGCAGCGCCCAGTACGCGGCCCACGTTTCGGGGCCTGCGCGGCCTTCGAGGATGCCGCAATCGTATTCGCGCAGCGCGTCGGTGATCTCATAGCGCACGTCGAGCGCCTGGGACACGATCTCGGCGGTCTGGAGGGCGCGCAGCAGGGGGCTGGTGAAGATGCCCGTGATGGCTGCGGGCTGGAGCTCGCGGGCGAGCGCGAGCGCCTGCTGCCGGCCCTGGGGGGTCAGCGGATGGCGCTGGCCCCGGTTGGAGATCACCCCAAGGACGTTGGCCTCGCTTTCGCCATGACGGGTGAAGTAGAGTCGCATCCTGTCACTCCCACAGATCGGTGCTGAGGTGCTTCAGCACCCGGTGTTGCCGCTGGTGCGCTCGACGACCGTCTGGCCCGGCCGCAGCAGCCCATCCGCCTCGGCATCTGCGATCATCTGGCGGGCAATGCGGTCGTTCTTTGGAGAAACCCGGATTGAGGTAATCCAGCTTGGCGAGGATGCAGCCATCGACGCCGCGGGTCAGCCGCGCCAGCTCGACCAGGGGCGTTTCGCCGATGGCGGCGATCGCTGGCGAGAGGAGGGCATCTTGTTGCGCCATGTCAGTCGAGCTCCGTCTCCTATGAGCGCCAGGCCTGCGGGGTGAAGGGCCAGCCCAGTTGGGCGCAGATCGTCCGCCAGCGTTCGAGCATCTCCGGCAGGTAGAGATACGGGATGTATCCCAGCGTCAGATAGGTCTTCAGGGCGGCCAGCCGCCACTGCTCGGTGTACAGATGGACGGCGCGGTAACCGGCGGCGATCAGCCGTGCGGTGACCGCGGCGCTGACGGCCAGCCCCAGCCCCAGGCCGCGGTGCGCCGGATCGCACGCCACCCATCCCAACTCGCCGCCGAACGGATGCGCCTCCGAATGGTCGTGCAGGCCCATCGCGGTCGCCACGATTTGACCGCTGGCCTCGTGGACGACCATGAACCAGCTCGCCGGCGGGATGCGCGCCAGCCAGGGCCGCAGCTTCTCGTCATCCCAACCGGGCCAGCCGGCCAGCGCCATCACTTCGTAGAAACGCGTTTCGTCGCCGGGGCGGTAGGTGCGCAGCGCGTAGCCCGGCGGCAGCCGGACAGCCGGGGGTGCGTTCAGCAGGTGTTCGGGCCACACCATCTGCAGCTGCGGCTCGAACTGCCCCGCGTCGCCAGCCCGGCGGCCGCTGGCCTGGCCGACCGCGCGGCCGACCGGCAGGCCCTCCTCGTACGTCACCCGCACGGCAAAATCATACCGGTCGATGTCCAGTGCGATCTCGACGTCGGCGGGGTAGGCGTGCGGCGGCTGCGGGCTGCGAAATCTGGCCGCGGCCGCGCTGTCGGCTATCAGCCGGCGCACGGCCGCGGGATCGGGCCGGCTGCCGAGAAGCAGGCTGCGCAGGTAGAGTGCACACAGCTCATCCTCGTCGCTGCGCTGCCGGCCGTTTGCGCCCATCGCCACCAGCGTGACCAGGGACGGCGCTTCGGCCAGCAGTGCGCGCGCGGTCGCGCCGGCCACCACCAGGGAGGCCGCGTAGAGTGACTGCGGCTGCGGCACGGCGCACACCCCCACAGCGCCGGCGCGCGTGGATTGGATCAGGGTCATGCCCCGCACCTCGGCCTGGCTGAGCTCGAACGGCGAGTTGCCGAAATCGAAGTCGGGCGGGCGTAGCCCGCCTACCTCACCCATGCACCGGTCGCCCAGGCCGCGCGCGCGCAACGCCAGCGCCTCCGCCGGCTCGGCGGTGAGAATGATCTTCTCTGCGCCGCGATCCAGCGCCACGGCCGCGGTCGTGAACGCGCGGAGAACGTCGATGACGACGACGACGCCTTCGGCGCGTCGTGCCCCCTCGATCAGGCTTTCGATGCGGATTTCCATAGCGTTGTTCCGATCAGCCCGCCTCCGATCACCAGCGCGCCGCCTGCGATCTGCGCCACGCCGAGCATCTCGTCGAGAAAGAGCGCGCCGAGCACGGCGCCGAAGACGGGCAGCATGTTGTAGAATGCCATCGCGCGGGTGGGACCCACCCGGCGAATCCCCTCGTTCCAGGCCAGGAACGAGACGAAGGCGGGAAAGACGCCGATGAAGAGCATGGCCAGCAGCAGTTCGCCGGTCAAGGGGAGCGGCGCCTGGCGGCTCTCGAGAAGCGCTAACGGCCAGAGGAAGGGCAACGCCAACCACGTCGAGAACGCGGTGGCTGACACCGTGGAGCGACGGCGGGTGGCGACGCGGCCCATGACGGAGTACAGCCCCCACAACGCCACGTTGACCACCATGATCAGGTCGCCGATGTTGGGCGCCGAGCCCCGGTTCGCTCCGAACCCGTTGCCCCCGATGATGAACGCGACGCCCGCGAGCGACACGAGCGCGCCGGCAATCTGATTGGCGTGCAGCTTCTCCCGCAGCAGCCAGGCCGCAAGCAGCGCGGTCATCAGCGGACCCGCGCCGTTGATCAGGCTGGCATTGCTGGCGGTCGTGTACTGGAGCGCCAGGTAGAGCAGGACGGGGAAGCCGAGGACCCCGGTGAGCGCCATGCCGAGCAGCAAGGGCCAGTCGCGGCCCAGACGCCGCTCGGCTGCGGGCAGTCCGCCGCCGGACTGCCCGCCGACCGCTGACCGGCGGGCGAAGAGCAAGACGAAGAGCAGGCCGGCGATGGTCACGCGTGCCGCAGTGAGCCTCAGAGGCCCGACCTGCCCGGCCAGCGCGCGGCCCAGGGTGATGTTGCCGGCCCACAGCAAGGTGGCCAGGTTGACGAGCAGGTAGGCGAGCCTGGGATCGTGGCGGACGCGGCGCAGTGCGGGATGCAACGATATCGCCTTTCGTGGGGCTGTCGGGTAGTCGCCCGGCTTGGACCTACAGGTTCCCGATGCGCAGCACGACCGGTTCGCCCAGTGCGTCCGGCCACTCGAGGACGGTCGGGACGCCGGGGAATAGATCGAAGAAGTTGTCGGGCAGGGCCGCCTCTCCGGTGAGATCGAGGCAGACGCGCCAGGCAAAGGCCGCTGATTCGAAGATCGCCCGGCCGGCCTCGCGGCGCACGTGGATCTCCGGCTTCGGCCACGCCATCTCCTTGAAATAGGGCAGGAAGAGCCGATCGCGAGCGACCTCGGCGCCTTGCCGCGCAAGGATCGCGAACGCGGCGTGGGTGCGATGTCCCAGCCGCTCCCACAACCCCGCATCGAACTCTGCCAGGAGCGTGGACGCGTTGGCGGGCAGGGTGACCGCGCGGCGCAGATCCAGCGGGTAGCCGCCGGCCAGCGCGAACAGGCCCCAGCGCAGTTCGCCGCGCCACACGTCTCCTTCGTTCACGCCGTAGACCTGGATTTTGTTGTCCGAGTGAGCCAGGGCGACCGCCAACGGACGGCAGGCCCGGCGCACGGGGTGGAAGGCCGGAGTGCGCCGCAGATAGTAGTCGACCACCGTCCAACTGCGCGTGGCGGGCCAGCAGTCGTTGTACATCCAGAAGATCGCGGAGGACGTGTCGAACATGCGCCGGCGGAAATTGCGGATGTATTCCGTCAGCCCCTCGCCCTGCACCACGCCGGCCCAATAGACATAGTCCTCGATGCTCATCTCCCGGATCGACTTGCCCAGCCATTGCATCAGCATGGCATCCGGATAGGGCATGTCGCCGCCCCAGGCCGCCACCCCGTTGTCGTGGACGCGCCAGGCCAGGGAGTGCGGCCGGCGCTGACCGTCCGGCAGGCAGGCTAGCACCGTCGGCAGGGCAGTGGGCCCGAGGATGCCGCCCTCGTTGGGGAAGCGACTGGCCATGTCGCGGTACTTGCGGAAGTCGGTGTCGGCGAAGCCGACCGTCCAGGGGTGCTGATCCCCCATATCGCTGCGCCGGGGCGACTCGTGGTCGGGGGAGAAGGGAGAGCTCGGCTGGTAGTAGCGGCCGCCGTCCTCCTGCTTCACGATCACCGGCAGGACGAGATGGAAGAGCGCGTAATCGGGGTGGGCGATTCCCTTTTCGTAGCCCCAATGATGCGCGCCCTCCTCCATCTCGTTGTTCCCGCACCAGACGATCAGGCTGGGATGGCTTGCCAGCCGGCGCACCTGATAGGTGGCTTCGCGCCTGACATCGGCCAGGAACTGCTCGTCATGGACGGGGTACTTGGCGCAGGCGAAGATGAATTCCTGCCAGAGCAGCACCCCTCGCTCGTCGCACAGATCGTACAGATCATCGCTCTCGTACAGGCCGCCGCCCCAGATGCGCAGCAGATTGAAGTGCGCCTCCAGCGCACGGTCGACCAGGGTCGCGTACCGGCTGCGGTCCAGGCGGGCGAAGATCATGTCGGCGGGAACGAAGTTGCCTCCCTTGAAGAAGATCGGCTTGTCGTTGACCTCGATGATGAAGTAGCTGCCGCCATCGGGATGGGGGTCCTGGTTGACTCGCACGCGGCGGAACCCGACCCGGCGCGATCCGCTCCCAACCGCCCGTCCGCCGAGGCGGAGCGTCGCCGTGACGGTGTACAGCGGCTGGCTGCCGTGCCCGGCCGGCCACCAGAGCTCAGGGGTCGGAAGCGTCAGGCCGGTCTCCACGGCGTGGAGGCCAGGCTGGATGGTGACTGCGGCCGTGATCGCGGTGGTCGAAGCGCCTGCTCTCGCCACCTCGACCTCGAGAGTGGCCTCCTGGGGCCCGGGCAAGAGCCCTTCGACGAAGACGCGCGCGGTCAGGCGACCCTCCAGGAGATCGGGCGAGAGCTGCGCCAGCGCCACGAATGAGTCCCAACGGGCTCCGGAGCAGATCTCCAGATAGACGTGGCCGTGGATGCCGACGTTGATCAGCCGCGTCGACCAGTCCCACCCGAACGAGGATTGCGTCTTGCGCAGCCAGTTGCGCTTGTGGAGGTGGCCATCCGGGGTCATGCCGTACCCGCTGGCAGGCCGATCGCCCGCGTAGAAAAGGCCGCCCTCCACGGTGACCACCAGGGTGTTGGGGCCCTGGCGCAGCGCGTCCGTGACTTCGAGGCGACAGGGATAGAACGCGTTGTGGTGGCGACCGATCTCCTGTCCGTTGAGATAGATGACGGCGGCCAGGTCGAGTCCTTCGAAGGTCAGGAAGGCGCGTTGCCCCGGGCCCAGCGTCGGCGCGTCGAACGCGCGGCGGTAGAGCCAGACGGCTTCCTCCACCCAGCGTGCATGCAGACAGTTGAGCTCGACCGCCGGCTCGGCCAGCAGTCCGGCGCGGATCAGGTCAAGATGCACCTCGCCCGGCACCTGCGCCTCCAGTGCATGCCAGAGCAGGGCGTCGTCCGCCGCGATGACGCGGGCAGGTGGATCGCCGCGCTGTCCGTCGTGCCAGGTGAGCTGCCACGCGCCGTCCAGATCGATGCGTTCGGTCATGTTCTCAGCTTCCATGGTGGACCGTCTCCCTTCCGATACCGCTCCGGCGGACCGCCTGACGACGGCGCCGTTCGCACCCGTGCTCGCCCGGCCCTGGTAGGAACCAGGGGGGCGGCATGCGCCGCACGGCAGACGCGCCCTTCATCTGCGTCACGGCCGTACGGCAGCCGACTTGAGCGCTCGCACTGCGCGCAGCGTGACCCATTTGTTCGGCTCCTTCTTGGCGCCGAAGTCACCCCAACTCTTGCCGGCGTAGTCATATTCCAGCAGCCAGCGCCCCTGAGCGTCCTGCTTGTCGCGCACCAGCTGCAGCGCGTTGGCCAAGGCGCGGATCGCTGCCGAAGCCCAACCCCACGAGCGCCTCCACGATCTGGAGGATGTCGGTGACATAGAATACGGGGAAGCCGAACTTCCACCAGTTGCCGCTGGGCCTCGCGCTGTAGCCGCTCGGGTAGTCGGCCCGGGCCGGATCAGGGGCCAGAAGGAACTCGGCCCCCTGCTCGATGGCCCGGGCGACGACCGGCGTGCGGCGTTCAGCCGGCCACAGGCCGAACGCCAGCATCACCTTGGCGGCGCCCCACGCACAGGACTGGTTGTCGTTGGAGCCGCAGGCGAAGAGCGGCCCGCATTTGCCGGCATAGTAGCGAACAGGCGCGTCGCGTTCGTGGTTGGGAGCGATGCCTTCACCGGTGACGGTGCGCGCCATCCAGTTGAAGGCCGCGGCCAGCCGCGGCGCATCGCAGCCCAGGGCCCGCAGCGCCCAGCACAGGTTTCCCTGCAAGCAGTCGGCCGTGCCCGACGGCGCGCCTGAGCTGGTGAACTGGCCGCCGGGCGTCAGGGCATGCTCCAGCAGGTAGGCGCACGCCCGGCCGATGCGCTTGTCGTGCTCGATCCTGGCGCCGAGCTGCGCCAGCAGGATCAGCGACCAGACGGTCGAGCGGTACTTGGGGTAGTAGCCCGGACCTTCTTCCACCCAATAGCCCGCCGGCGCCATTTCGGCCAGCACCGCAGCGATCTGACCCCGACGGTGCGCTTCCTGGCAGGCTGCCGCCAGCTCAGCGTCGCCAGCGGGCCGGTCAAGCAGATCGCGCAGCGCCAGGTAGCGCACATTCGGTTCCCCCGGCTCCAACAGCCAGGGGAGCACATCGCCCCTGGGTTGGTCTTGCCAGGCCATGAGTCACCTCCTGCGCCCGCTGCGAACGCTGCGCCCGCTGCGAACGGCGCACCCTTCGCTCATAGTGGGCGCTCGACCCGACTGGCCTCATCCAGCATCGCCCATACGTTCTCCGGCGGCACATCATCCTGGACGTTGTGAACGGCCCCGAGGACATGGCCCCCCTCCAGGCTGTGCATCGCCGCAATGGTATCGCGCACGGCCTGACGCACTTCGGCGGGCGCGCCGGCCGGCAGGATGCGCTGGGTGTCGATGCCGCCCCAGAACGCCATCCGGCCGTGAAAGTGCGCGTATAGGTTGCCAGCCGACATCTTGTTGGCGGCAATCTGCATCGGGTTGAGCACATCGATGCCGATCTCGATGTAGTCCTCTACCAGGTCGAAGATGCTGCCGCAGGCGTGGTTGTGAATCTTCGCCGCCGTGTGCTGCCGGATCACGGAGACGTAGCGCCGGTGGAACGGCTTGACCATCTTGCGGTAGAGCTCCGGCCGGATGATCGGGCCGCGCTGCGTCCCCATATCATCGGCGATCAGGGTCACATCGATATACGGCCCCACCTCGCGCAGGAACGCGGCCTGCCGGCGGGACTGGATCGCGGCGACCTTTTCCAGCAAGGCGAGCGCAAAGGGAGGATCGAGCAGCAGATCGGAGAGGAACTGCGCCATGCCGCGCAACATCCACGCTTTGTCGAAGATCGTCGTGTCGGCCGTGGACGCACAGATGGCGTAGTCGGTCTTCTCGTGCAGATCGCGCGCGATGTCGCCCAGGCCCGCGTAGCGCGAGGGGTCTTCGACATCAGGCCCGGCATAGCGATCGAGATCGGCCAGCGTCGCTTCCGCCAGCGGATGGCCGACCGGATCGTAGTAGGGCACGCCCTCCGCAGCGCGACGGAAGGTGATGCCCCACTCGTCTACGAAGGTGCGGTCATCGAGCCAGCGCGTGCCGCTCACCGCTGGCGGCCGCGCGAAGACGGCGCGCGTGTCCACCGGCAGCCGGCTGAGCACCGCCTCGTCCATGACGACGGTCTCAAAAACGCGGCTGAGCTCGCGGGTGGGGGTCGCGACGCCGAGGTACTGCTTGAAGTTTGCGTAGGCCCCGGCGCACATGGTGCTGTTCTGCGTGCCGCCGAGGTCGATGGGCACGCGGTCGACTTCCTGATGGGCAAGGGCGCGCTGGACGCGTTCACGGGGTTTCACGCGATGCTCCTTTCACCTGCTCTCGATCCGCCTCTTTCGGCTCGTGCGGACCCACCTCGTACAGCCGGGTGCGTACGCCGGTGATTCTCACGGTCATCCTGCTCGGTCAGGGCTTCAGCCTGGCCGCGAACTTCTTGCGGAATTTCGCCAGCTTCGGTGAGATCACGATCTGGCAGTAAGGCTGGGCGCTGTTGTCGCGATAGTACTCCTGGTGATATGTCTCCGCCCGGTAGAAGCCGGTGAGCGGAGCGACCTCGGTCACGATTTTGTTCGGCCAAGTCCCGGCTGCAGTCAGGGCGGCAATGGCTTCGATGGCCACCTGCTTCTGTTCCGGCGTGTGATAGAAGATGGCCGAGCGATACTGCGTGCCTACATCGTTTCCCTGCCGGTTCAGGGTCGTCGGGTCATGGATGGTGAAGAAGACGTCAAGTAGCTCCCGGAAGGAGATCACCTGCGGATCGTACGTGATCTGCACGACTTCCGCATGGCCGGTCGTGCCGGCGCAGACCTGCCGATAGGTCGGATTGGGGACCTGCCCGCCGGCGTAGCCGGACTCGACCTCCAACACGCCGTCCAATTCGTCGAAAACGGCTTCCAGGCACCAGAAGCAACCGCCGGCGAGGGTGGCGACCGCCACCTGCGGCGCAGGGGTCTGTGCATTCATCTGCGTCCTCCAGTCGTGCTAACGGGCTGCGAGCGACACGCGAACGCGCTCGTCAGGGGTGAATGTTCCAACAGCATCATCGTCTCCCTTCTTTCGACCTGCTTGCCACGAGCAGGAACCCAATCCCTACCAGGGCTGCGACCCCGCCCACTCGGAATGCTGCCGCCGGCCCCACGCTTTGATAGAGCAGCCCGCCGATGACAGCGCCCAGCGCAGACCGCAGGCCGAAGGATACTCCGGAAAAGACCCCTTGCGCTGTGGCGCCCATTCCGGCCGGCGCGATCTGACCCGAAAACGCGACTCCTGCCGCCCAACTGGCCGAAAAGGCCAGGCCGTGCAGCAATTGGATCGGCAGCACCCATCTCGGATCGACCATCAGCGAGTAGGCGAAGCCCTGGGTCGCGCACGCCAGCAGGGAGAGCACGAGCACGCGCCGCGTGCCCCAACGCTCCAGCATCCGGTTCGAGTAGAACCACACCGGCAGCTCGCTGAGCGTCGCGACTGCCAGCGACAACCCCATGAGCGCCTTGCTGGCTCCCAGGGAGTCCATGTACAGGAACAGAAAGCTCAACTCGATCGAGAGCACCAGGCCGCCGATGAGAATGCTGGCGAGGAAGACGAGCCACTGCCAGTTGCCCAGCAGACCGCGCACCCCGCGGCGGAAGGAGCCGCCGATGTGCGACTGGCCGACCGGCAGCCTGGTCGCCACCAACAGGCAGCCGAGCATCATCATGACGTATCCGCCAAACGCCGCCGAGATGCCGAGGCGATCCATGACCCAGCCGGCGACCGGTGCTGAGATCCCCCAGCCGATGGCGCCCCACAGTCGCTGCCGGCCGTAGAGACTGCGCCGTTCTCCCAGCATCGTGAGCACGGTGTTGTCGATGAGGGGGATGACCGGCGCCAGGCAAAAGGCATTCGCCACCACGATCGCGACCAGCCCTGGCAGGCTCGCCGCACGTGACAACGCCGACACGGCCGCCATCGAGCCGCCGATGGCGAGCAGCAGCAGAGCATGGTGCCGCCGGGTGGCATCGGCGAGCGCACCCCACAGCGGCGCGCTGACCAGCGTCACCAGCGGCAGCAGTCCTGCCAGCAGCCCGATCTGTCCGGCGGTCAACCCCACCTGGGCGTAGTAGAGCGCGATGAACGGCATCAAGCAGGCCGTCGCCGCGTAGTAGAAGAAGTAAGCCGCCTTGGGACGAACCATCAGTAGGGCGGCTCGGCGGGGCCATCGTGCCGACGCACGTCCGAGCGCGAGGACACGGCGATCGGCCTGGGGCCGCAATGGGAGGGGCCGTCCAGGGCGCAACTGCCGTGCGATGGGATGCGAGACACGATTCACCTCCTTGAGCCACCGAACCGGAAGCTCCTGCCGCGTGCGACGGCCAGGCGCCTCCGTAAGCTCTGGTCGCTACGCAAACTCAATCGTTGGCAGGTAGCGAGGCGGCACGCGAGCCTCTGTCGCCTGCTCGAACGCATGGGCATACCCGATCAGCGCAAGCTCGCTCCAGGCGGGACCCATGAAGGAGATGCCGATCGGCAGCCCGAAGAGCTGGCCCGCGGGCACAGTGATATTGGGATAGCCAGCCACGGCTGCGTGCGATGAGCTGCTGCCGGAACCGGCGCCGCGACAGATGTAATCGGTGAGCCAGGCGGGGCCACCCGATGGCGCGACGATGGCGTCCAGCCGGTGCTCGGTCAGCGCCCGGTCGATCCCTTCGGTGCGTGCGAGCAGCCGGCAATCTGCCAGCGCCTGCAGATACTTTTGATCGGTAAGCGGCCCTCGCTCCTGCGCCGCTAACATGATCTCCTGGCCAAAGTACGGCATCACGCGATCGGCGTGGCGCTCGTTGAAGGCGATGACCTCCTCCAGCGAATGCACGGCCACGTCCTGACCCAGCGCGGCCAGGTAGGCATTCAGATCGGCCTTGAATTCGTAGAGCAGCACCTCGTACTCCGGCTGGTCCAGATCCTGCTGCGAGGGGAACTTAACCGGATCGACGATCGCCGCACCGAGGTCGCGGATGACCCGGATGCTCTCTTCGATGATGCGGTCGACGCGGGGGTCGAACCCGAAGAAGCCGCGCGCCACGCCGATGCGCGCGCCGCGGAGACCGTCGGGGGTCAACGTACGCAGCAGCGCCTCCCCGTTGTCCGCGCTCAGTCGGGAGCCGTCTCCGTGCAGCGTGAGGGGATCGCGCGGGTCGGGGCCGGCGAGCGCCGCGAGCAGCAGCGCCGCATCGGCCACCGTGCGCGCCATCGGCCCGGCGGTGTCCTGGCTGTGGGCGATGGGGATGATCCCCGCCCGGCTGACCAGGCCCAACGTGGGCTTGATGCCGACGATGCCGTTCACGTTCGATGGGCAGATGATCGAACCGTCAGTCTCGGTGCCCACGGCAGCCGTACAGAGGTCGGCGGCAACTGCTGCGCCGGAGCCGGAACTGGAGCCGCACGGGTTGCGATCGAGCGCATACGGATTCCTGGTTTGTCCGCCCCGGCTGCTCCAACCGCTGGTGGAGCGCGTCGAGCGGAAATTGGCCCACTCGCTGAGATTGGTCTTGCCCAGGATCACTGCGCCGGCCGCCCGGAGCCGGGCCGCAACGGTCGCGTCCTGAGCTGCGATGTGGCCGGCAAGCGCCAGCGACCCCGCGGTGGTCTGCATCCGGTCATGTGTATCGATGTTGTCTTTGATCAGGATCGGGATGCCGTGCAACGGGCCGCGCGGGCCGGAGGTTTGCCGCTCGACATCGAGCGCGTGCGCGATCGGCAGCGCGTCGGGGTTGAGCTCGATCACGGAGTTCAGCTTGGGCCCGGCCTGGTCGAGCTCGGCGATGCGCGCCAGGTAGTGCTCAGTAAGCCAATGCGAGGTCAGATTGCCCGCACCCATGCGGGAATGCGCTTCCAGGATGGTCAGTTCTTCCATATTGTCTTGCTCCGAAGGTTGTCTTGCTCCGAAGCCGCTGCCTTCGGCCCGCGCTGCGCCGCGCTGCCACCGTTTGTACTATGCCCGCCGGAGTGCCGGCGCCTGCCGCAGCGCCGGCGCCTGCCGCAGGGCGGCAAGCTCGTGCTCGGTCGCATCACGCCATTCGCCCGGCGCCAGGCCGCTCAGCGTCAGCGGCCCGATCGCCACGCGCACGAGACGCAGGGCAGGATGGCCGATCGCCGCCGTCATGTGCCGCACCTGGCGCTTCTTCCCTTCGTGCAGGACGATCCGCAGCCAGGCGGTGGGGACGCTGGCCGGCTGACCGAGCGGCCGCAACGGCAGATCGGGCGGACCCGGGAGCAGCTCTACCTCGGCCGGCGCGGTTTTCTCACTCTTGACGAGGACGCCGCGGCGGAGGATCGCCAGTGCATGCGCGTCAGGGATGCGCTCCACCTGGACCAGATAGGTTTTCGGCACGTGATAGCGCGGGTGGGTCAGTCGATGCGCCAGCGCGCCGTCGTCGGTGAGCAGCATCAGCCCCTCGCTGTCGCGATCCAGCCGGCCAGCGGGTTGGACCCCCGGCGGAAACGCGTAAGCCGCCAGCGTCGGCCGGCCTGCGCCATCGGGGTCGGTGAACTCGGGCAGCACGTTGTGGGGCTTGTGGAAAAGCAGGTAGCGCATGGGAAGCCGGCGAATCCATGAATGGCGAGCCAATGAACAGCGATCGGCGAGCGGCCATTCGCCAGCACTGGGACCCGATCGTTGCCCCATGTCGCGCTCATTGTATCATGCCCCGCAACTCGCAGTGCAAATCTGTGATGCGCAATCTGGACAGCGACTGCATCCTGTCCTACAATGACCGCTGCCGCCCTTGCTTCAGATCGTTCAGCGCGGCTTATTGACGGACCGAGACACGAACAGGAGGTTGTGTGAAATCCTTGGGTGCGTTATCAGTGGTGGTGCAGTTGCCAGAAGCGATCGAGCGACTGTCGGAACTGGCATATAACCTGTGGTGGAGTTGGAATCCGGTCGCGCAGGCGCTGTACCGGGACATCGATACCGAACTTTGGGACGCGGTGAACCATAATCCCGTGAAGTTCCTGCGCCGGGTCAGCCAGGACAAGGTGATGCGAGCGGCGGAAGACCGCGCTTACCTGACGCGCTACACAGGGGTCATGGATGCTTTCGACGCCTACATGCGGCCTGTACGCGTGTGGCACCGACCCCAGCCCGCGGGCGTGCGCACGATTGCCTACTTCTCTGCTGAGTTCGGGCTGCACGAGTCGCTGCCTATCTATTCGGGCGGCCTGGGGATCCTGGCCGGCGATCACTGCAAGCAGGCCAGCGATCTGGGATTGCCTTTTGTGGGCGTGGGCTTCTTGTATCCGCAGGGTTACTTCCGGCAGCAGATCGACGCGAACGGCCGGCAAGAGGCGATCTACGAGAAGCTCGATTTCAACGAGGTGCCGGCGAAACCGGCGCTCAACGGCAATGGCCGCGAGCTGACGATCAGTGTGGAGCTGCCGGGTCGCGTGATTCACGCCAAGGTGTGGCGTTTCCAGGTGGGGCGGATTCCGGTGTTCCTCATGGATACCGATGTCGCGGAGAACGCGCCGGGCGACCGCGAGCTGTCCGCCCGGCTGTACGGCGGCGACGTGCAGATGCGCATCTCGCAGGAGGTGGTGTTGGGGATCGGCGGGGTGCGGGCGCTGCGCGCGTTGGGCTATCAGCCGGATGTCTGGCACATGAACGAGGGGCATGCGGCGTTCCTCCAACTCGAACGCCTGCGGGAGTACGTGCAGGATCGGGGGATGCCGTTCGAGGAGGCGGTGTGGGCGATTCGGGGCAACTCGCTTTTCACCACACACACGCCGGTGCCCGCGGGCAACGATGCGTTCAACTTCGATCTGATGGAGCGCTTTTTCGGCGGTTTTTGGCCGAAACTGGGGCTCGACCGCGAGCGGTTCCTCGACCTGGGCCGCTATCAAAACCCGTGGGGTCCGCAGTTCAGCATGACGGTGCTGGCGCTGCACACGGCAGCCTATGCCAACGGCGTCAGCAAGCTGCACGGCCAGGTGGCCCGGCGCATGTGGCGCAGCCTGTGGCCCGAAGTGCCGGCCAGCGAGATTCCCATCGGAGATATCACCAACGGGGTGCACACCGACTCCTGGCTGCACCCGGAGCTGGCGGCGCTCTTCGATCGCTATCTCGACTTAGGCTGGCGCACCGCGATCGACGAGCCGAGCACCTGGGAGGCCGTGGCGCGCATTCCCGATGCCGAACTGTGGTCCCAGCACGTGCATGCACGATCTCAGATGATCGAGGTCGTCCGCAAACGTACGGCGCATCAGCTTACTCGCATCGGCGCCGGACCGGCTGAGATCAGCCTGGCGGCGCGCGGTCTCGATCCGACCGTGTTCACGATCGGCTTTGCGCGGCGCTTTGCCACCTACAAGCGCGCAACACTGATCTTTCGCGACCCGGAGCGGCTGAAGCGAATCCTCAACGACCCCAAACGCCCGGTGCAGATCGTCTTCGCCGGCAAGGCGCATCCCGCCGATGAGCCCGGCAAGGCATTCATCCAGCAGATCTATCAGTTCAGCCGCCAGCCGGGCTTCGTCGGGCGGATCCTGTTTGTTGAGGAGTACGACGCGAACATCGCGCGCTCGCTGGTGTCGGGCGTCGATCTGTGGCTGAACAACCCGCGGCGACCGAATGAGGCCAGCGGGACCAGCGGCCAGAAGGCCGGGCTGAACGGGATCCCCAGTTTCAGCGTCCTCGATGGGTGGTGGGTCGAGGGTTATGACGGGACGAACGGGTGGACGATCGGTCAGGAGCGCGAATACCCGGACGAGACGGCCCAGGACGCCGCCGATGCGCTTTCGCTGTACGATACGCTGGAAAACGTGATCGTGCCGCTCTTCTACGACCGCGGGCCGGACGGCATTTCTCACGGATGGCTGAAGGTCGTGCGCGCCGCAATCAAGACCGTCGCACCGACCTACAGCCTGGCCCGCATGTTGAAGGAGTACCATGCGAAGTACTATCTACCGGCGAGCCAGTTTGGACGCCAGGTGGATGGCGGCGAGACGGCGCGCGATCTGGCTGAGTGGGAGCGCCAGGTGCGAGCGGGGTGGTCGCAGGTGTCGCTGGAAGCAGACGGCGCAACGATCCTCGGTCAGCCTGTGTCGGTGCTGCCGGGCGACCGGGTGGCGACGGTGCGCGCGAGGCTGCACCCCGGCGAGCTGACGCCGGCCATGCTGGCGATGGAGCTGGTTTACGGCCTGGAGCGCGATGGCGAGCTGGTGCAGCCCAAGATCGCGGGGATGCGCATGACGGAGATGGAGGCCGGGACCGCCCGCTACGAGGCTGAGCTCGGCGCGGTCGGCAGCGGCGTCGTGACGTACGGCGTACGCGTGCGCCCGCAGCACCCCGCGCTGCCGGTTCCGTTCGCCATCCCGCTCGTGAAGTGGGCGTGATGGCCGGTGAACGCATGAGGGGATCGACCGGTGAGCGGGCGCCAACCGGCACTCGGTGGATCGTCGCCGTGTGGAGCTGCTGAGATGCGGTGCTGCCGTCATGATCGATGATGCGGCGCCATTGAGCGAGCGCGAGATCGAGGTGTTGAGCCTGGTTGCGTTGGGTCGCACCAACCAGCAGATTGCGCGCGAGCTCAACATCAGCCCGAACACGGTCAAAGTTCACCTGCGCAACATCTTCGAGAAGTTGGGTGTCCAATCGCGCACTGAGGCGACGATGGAGGCGGTGCGCCGCGGCTGGGTCCCGGTGGCGGACCTGGAGTTAGCGTCGGTGGCCCCCAGCGCGGCGGCGCCCGAGGCGCCCGCGCTCGAGGCGCCTGCGCCCGAAGCGCCTGCGGCCGTGCAGGCGCCTGCAGAACCCCAGACCGGGCAGGCAACCGAGCCGGCGCCCTATCGCGAGCCGATCGCGCAATGGCAGCGCATCTACATGGTGGCCGTCGCCGTACTGCTCCTGCTGGCCGTGTTGGCGCCGATCTGGTGGCAAAGCCGGAGCCAGGCTGCCACTGTGACGCCGTTCAGCGATAGCGGACGAGCCCAGACCGCGCCAGCTGCGCGGCCAAAAGTGACCCGTTGGTTGAGCCGAGCGCCTTTGCCCGAACCGCGCAATCGCCTGGCGCTGGCAAGCGATGGCGCCAGGTTATACGCGATCGGCGGCGAAACGGCCAGCGGCGTCACCGACCAGGTTGCCATCTATGATCCGAGAAGCAACGGGTGGACCGCAGGCGCCAGCAAGCCGACGGCGGTGGCGAACGCCGCCGCCGTGTGGCTCAACGGGCGCATCTATGTTCCCGGCGGCACGACCGCGAGCGGCGCAGCCACCGACGTGGTTGAGGTCTACGATCCGAAGGCCGATGTTTGGGAGACGGCCGCGCCGCTGCCCATGCCCCTGGCCGGCTATGGGGCAGCCGCTCATGCGGGCAAGCTCTACCTGTTCGGCGGTCACGACGGCACGCGCTATCTGGCCCTGACGCAGATCTATGATCCGGCGACCGGGAGTTGGACCGCCGGCACGCCCATGGCGGAGCCGCGGGCATTCCTGGCTGCGAGTCCGCTGCAGGACCGGATCTATGTCGCGGGTGGATACGACGGTCAGCACGAGTTGGCCACGGTCGAGGCGTATGATCCTGCCGGAGAGGGCGCCGAAGCCGGACCCTGGTCGGGCCGCGCACCGCTGAGCCAGCCGCGCGGCGGCCTGGCTCTTGTCTCGCTCGGGCCCAGGCTCTATGCGGTGGGCGGCGGCTGGACCGGGCCGCTGGCTTTCAATGAACAGTATGACGCCACGACCGGCGCCTGGTCCCACATCGAGACGCCGGCTCTCGGGCAATGGCGCAACCTGGGGTTGGCTGCGCTCGGAAACAAGCTGTATGCCGTGGGCGGCTGGAACGGAGGGTACGCAGGCGCTAACGAGGAGTACCAGGCGCTGCTGCAGCAGCTCCTCCCGCTGTTCTCCAGGGGAGAGTAGGGACAGCGAGTGACGCTGGCGGCGCACTCGCGGGGTCCCACGGCGCCGGCTACAGCGCCGGTCGCGCCAGCTTCTGGATCTTGGGCAGTGTCTCGCGCCAGCTGATGAGTGAGAGACCGAGCTTCTCGCGCAGGCGCTCCGGCGGCATGCCGTTGCGGTAGTCGCGCACGGCGCAGGTCCAGCGCAGCTGCTCGAACGAGACGCCTGCCGCAATCCCTGCCAACGCAGCCAGATCCGCCAGCACATATTCGAGATTGCGCGCCGTACATTCGAAGAGGTGGGTTTTCGGCTTGTACTCGCGCAGGTATTGGCGATAGGCGGGCGTGAAGTTCGGCCCAAGCGCCAGCTTGCGTTCCTTCAACGTCCGGCGCGGATCGTCGTAGCGCACATAGAGGACCGGCGCCTGCGCGTTCGACAGGTCGATGTGCGTCAGTTCGATCTCCATGCACTCACTTTTCTTGATCCCCGTTTGCAGAATCAGCGAAATCAGAAGATAGGGTCGCGAGTCGGGTTTGGCTGCCCACAGCAGATCGCGCGCAGTTCGCAGCAAGGCATTGATCTGATCGTCGTATAGGATCTCCGGCAAGGGCGTGGTCGGGTGCTCGTGCACAATGGGCGCGGCCGGATCGCCGGGGATGGCCTTCATCTCGGCCAGCCAGCCGAAGAACACTTTCAGGGTGGTGAGCCGCCGCGCATAGGACTTGGGGCTGCACGGGACGCCGCGGTCAGCGCGCATCCAGGTGAGGAACTGCTCCAGATCGGTCTGGCCGATCGTGCCGATGGCGCGATTGGCAACCATATACTTGCTGAAGAGGCGCAGGTCGGCCTGGAACGACTTGATCGTGTTCTCGGAGAAGCCCTGGCGGATCATGTGGCCCTGGAAGCCGGAGATCGCGGCCGCCAGCGACGAACCCGGCCCTAAGTCGGCTGGCAGCGAGGCGACGGGACGGGTCTTCTCTCCCGACGTGCCGCGGCCCGGCTGGCCCTCCGGGAAAAGATCGAGCTGTTCATCGAGCATCCTGGCCTCCTGCCGTCAACCGGTCTATCCTGACCTTCGTATAGACAACTCCACATAACAGATACCAGAAAGTCGCGCCTTTGTCAAGGTCACGCGTAACAGGTCACGCGTCAGCAGTTGTTACGCGTCAGTAATTGGTCGGAGTTGACAGCGACGGTGCGCAGTGGTACAATCAATTCGTTGGTTATCTAATTGATTGCAGGGGGACGCGATGGAAGATGCAGCGCGAACCGAGGAGTTGCTGGAGTTCTTCAAGGCCCTGGCGGACGCCAGCCGGCTGAAGATTGTCGGTGTGCTGGCGCAACAGCCCAGCACGGTCGAGCAGTTGGCTGCGATGCTCGATCTGCAACCGTCGACCGTGTCACGACACCTGTCATATCTGGCGCACGTGGGGCTGGTGAGCGCGCGCCCGGAGGGCTACTACAACGTCTATCGCTTCGAGAGTGGGGCCCTTGAGGCGATGGCGCGACGTCTGCTGGCGCGCGAGACGATCCCCGCCGCTGCGGCTGATGTCGATCTGGACGCGTTCGACCGTAAGGTGTTGCGCGACTTCTCCCGGCCGGACGGGAGTCTGAAGACGCTGCCCGCGCAGCGCAAGAAGCTGGAGGCGGTGCTGCGCCATGCGGTCAGGCTGTTCGAGTTCGATGTGCAGTACTCGGAGAAACAGGTGAACGAGATCCTATCGGCGCTGCACGAAGATACGGCGACCCTGCGGCGTGAGCTCATCGACTACCGGCTCATGGCGCGCGATCACGGCATCTACTGGCGGGTGAGGGGATGAGCACTGAGGCCGCAGCGCCTCCCACGGCTGCCAACGCCCTGTGCGGCTGCTGGCGCCGGTGTCAGATCAAGAGATACTCCAGGTGGATGTCATCCGGCTCCAGCGCGTACAGCTCCCGATCGATCTCCCTTGCCAGGGTGCAGCCGAGCCGCAGGATGATACACTGCCTCGATCACCTCGCGTCGATCGATCTCCCAGGCGCGCGCCACCTCGCTGCGCACCAGGTCACGGATGACCACGGGCGCCTCCAGGCCTATCCGCCGCAAAACGTAGACGCACATAGTCGACCACCCATGTCCCGTCTGGCCGGAGGAGCGTGGGTCGCAGCATCTCGCGCAGTTCGTCGACAAGGGCCGCACGATCGTCGATCGCCACAGCTGCCAGGAAAGCGCCCGCGAAGGTTTCCAGCCAGCCGGAGATGTCGCCGGGCTGCGGGGTCGGCCGCGGGAACAGCGCAATGGTGCGCACATGGAAGCCATGCGTCTCCAGCCGGCCACAGTACTCCTCGACGGTCGGGTAGTACCACGGGTTGAGGCGATCCGGGTCGATCCCGCGGCGGCCCAGCGCTTTGGACAGCGCGTGCACGATGGCGCGGATATTCCCTGCGCCGCCGAATTCGCCCACAAAACGTCCGCCCGGCCGCAAGGCGCGGGCGACGCCGGCGATCACGTCATCGGGCCGGCGCATCCAATGGAGCGCCGCGTTGCTGAACGCGGCATCGAACTCGCAATCGAACGCGAGGGCGTGGCCGTCCATCACCCGAGCATCCAGGCCCAGGCGCAGGGCGGCTGCCACCTGTTGCGGGCTGCTGTCGACGCCGACCACCTCGCAGCCGAGCGCAGCAAGCCTGGCAGTCAGCGCACCGTCGCCACAGCCCAGGTCGAGAATGCGTTCGCCCGGCTGCGGGGCCAGCAGTTCCACGACCGGTAGGCCCAGGTCGGAGACGAAGCGGGCGTGGCGAGCGTAGACGTCTGGATCCCAGCTTTGCGTTGAGGTCGTCATTCTCCCTGACCCAGCGAGTAGCCCGGCGCGCCGTCGTAGGTGTAGAGGTGCTCGGTCTTGATCACTTCGAGCCCGGCGCCGTCGAGGCGAGCCAGCAGTTCTAGCACCTGGCTGACCGGCACGGTTGCCCCCGTCGTGGTGAAACGGCACCGCCAGTGATCGGTGCAGAATGTCTCGGGAATGCCATCGGGATAGACTTTCACCCCGCGATTGGTGATCATCTTCAGCGCCAAGCCACCGGACGCGACCGCGCTCAGCTTTCCGCCGAGTCGATCCGGGTCGCGTCCGGCCTCATCCCAGTCGAGGAACACATCGACCCCCACCAGTCGTTTCACCGGCCGGGGCCGGACCGCCGCGCGCACGCGAATACCGCCGGGCCGGTACTGGACCGGCTCCAACTGCCGCGGGGTTGCGCCCAGGCGCGCAATCACGGCCTCGGTGAATGCGGCCGTGCCCACCTGGCGCCGGCTGAGCCCTTCCCGATAGATGTCCGAGGTGTGGATGCCGTCCTCCAACGTGCACAACCAGGCATTCTTCACCTGCTGCGCCACCTCCGGTTCGCCCAGATGCACGAGCATCTGTACGGCGGCGACGAGCAGCCCGGAGGGATTGGCGACCCCCTTGCCCGCGATATCGGGCGCCGAGCCGTGCACTGCTTCGAACATGGCCATTTCGGCGCCGACGTTGGCCGAGCCGGCCAGGCCGACCGAGCCGGCGATCTGCGCCGCGATGTCGGAGAGGATGTCGCCATAGAGATTGAGCGTCACGATCACATCGAACCGTTCAGGTTGTGCCGCGAGGCGCGCTGCGCCGATGTCGATGATCTGGTGCTCACCGGTCAGGTCGGGGTATTCCGGGGCCACCTCGTCAAAGACGCGGTGAAACAGGCCGTCGGTCAGCTTCATGATGTTGTCCTTCGTCATGCAGGTGACCTTCCGCCGGCCGTACGCGCGGGCATACTCGAAGGCATAGCGGATGATGCGCTCCGAGCCAGGCCGGGTGATGAGCTTCAGGGTCTGCGTGACCTCGGGCGTCTGTTGGTGCTCGATGCCGGCGTAGAGATCCTCTTCGTTCTCCCGGATGATCACCACATTGACGCCAGGGTGCGTCGAAGCCACGAACGGCGAGTAGGATTTCGACTGACGCACATTGGCGAACAGGTTGAGCGTCTTGCGGATGGTGACGTTCAAGCTCTTATAGCCGCCACCCTGCGGCGTGGTGATCGGGCCTTTGAGCATGACCTTGTTTCGCCGGATGATATGCCAGGCGTCCTCCGGGATGCCCGATGTGACGCCACGCAGGTAGACCGGCTGGCCGACCTCTATGACGTCATAGTCGAGCGGCGCGCGGGCGGCTTGCAGGATTTGCAGCGTCGCCGCAGTGATCTCGGGACCGATGCCGTCGCCATGAGCGACAGTAATCCGGTGGTTGGTGGACATCTGAGCCTCTCCCAGCGTGTCGTTTCAGTTCATCCCGGAGACGCCGGGCCGTGCGGCGCTTCTGGGCCCGGTCTCACCCCTGCTCCATCTCCCCACGCCCCGCATACGAGCGGGGACCCAAAGTCGTCCGGCCGCCAGCACGACAATCGGCTGAGCTGACGACGCCCAGATCAGCCGCTGCCATAGTCCCAGAACCAGTACGCCAATCCTTTCCAGCGGCCCCAGTCAGCGAACGCCGCTTCGACCTCGGCCGGGCCGATCGCTGCGCCGCCGTGGAATTCCCTCGAGACGAGGGTCAGCGCCCACGAGTCGATCGGGATCGCGTCATAGTGCCCCAACAGCATCTGCAGATTGGCGGCTGCATAGGGTCCGACCCCTTTGATAGCGCGCAGCCGTTGTCGTAGCTCACCGGTGGACAGCGGCGCCGTCTTGAGGGTTTCCAGATCGCACGCACCGGATGCGATCCGCTGCGCCAGTTCCAGCACGTACGGCGCGCGGTACCCGAGCCGGGCCACCCGGCGCAGCGTCTCGACGTCGGTTCCTGCGAGCGCACCCGGCGTTGGGAATGCCCGGCGGGGTGGGTCAGGTGAGACCGTGCCGCCGGTGGGGCCGCTGAGCGGAAGCCCGAACAGATCGACCAGCGCCTGCACCATGCGCTTCGTGCCCGTCCACGTCGTGTTGGTCGTCAGGATCGTCTTGACTACGTCCTCGAAGAGGGTCGGACTGCGCAACAGGCGACCCTGGGCGCGTTCGACCACCTGTGCGAGCTTCGGCTCATGCTGCGCGGCCGCGTAGAAGAGGGATAGATCCTGGTCGAGGCCGAGCATCCAGCCCGCCATCGCGGCGACCTCGGCTTGCTCCGCATCGGTCAGCGGATCGCCGCATTCGACTTGCGCGGCGCCTGGCGCCTCCGCCAGACGCAGCTCGGTCACGCGGCCCGTGGACAATCGAGCGATATAGGTCAGGGCACTGCCGTCACCCGCGAACGGCGCCAGCTGGCGCCAGCCGTGCGAGTCGGCGACCGCGCGAAAGGAGAAGGGTGGACGGGCGGTAAGCAGCTGTTTCACAGCGCGTCTTTCCTCAACTCGCTGCAAATCCACGCCGCCACTTGAGTCGCCGTTTCTGTGGGCGAGACGCCGGTCGTATCGCTCAACTCGACCGGCGGGTTGCCGAAAGCCGCCTCCTCGCAGAACCAGCGGTTAAAGCGCTGCTGCGCGGCGATAGAGGCCGGATCGGCGCAGCCCCGCCACTCCGGCCGCATCCTCAGCCGCTCGGCCAGCACGGCGTCGTCGCACACCAGCGCCAGGTAGCTCAGGCAGCTGAAGTAGCGCCGGTGGACGCACGGCTCCAGGTTGGCGGGCGCCCCCATGCCGGCCCCGAACAGCACCACGGGCCGTCCAGACTGCCCGATGTTCATCGCGATGCGCAGCCACGCCTCGAAGAAGCCGCGGTAGTTCTCATCGGGCTTGTTGAACTCGGGACGCCAGATGATGTCGCCTTCGAGCAGCACAGCCTCTTCGATGGCGCCCGCCAATGCCTGGCAGATGCTCGATTTGCCCGCACCGCCCGCACCGGACACGATCAGCAGCGGCAGCATCTTGAACGGATGGCGATGCCCGCACTCCGGGCAGATCGCTTAGGGCCCGGTCGGATCGATGCGTTTGTCGCGGCGCCACATGCCGCAACGCTGACAGACGTGGAACATGGTCGCCTCAGCTTGCTCCGGCGCCATTCTTTCTGCCGCTGCTGAGATAGAAGCGCCACAGCACGCGCGCGGCGACCGCGCGCCAGGGCCGCCACGGCTCGCCGAGCGCCTCCAGCTCGGCTGGCCGCGGCATGGCGGGCAGGCCAAGCGCATGCCGCGCCGCGGTCGCCAACGCCAGATCGCCCGCGGGCCAGACGTCGGGCCGGCCCAACGCCATCAACAGGTAGATGTCGGCCGTCCAGCGACCGATCCCCACGACCCTGGTCAGCGCCGTGCGCACTGCGTCATCGTCCAACGCGCGGAGCGCATCCAGATCCAGGCTGCCGGAAAGGATCGCGGCCGCCAACTCGCGGCCGTAGCGCGTCTTCTGGCGGCTGAAGCCAGCGACACGGAGAGTGTCGTCGTTCAACTGGAGGAAGCGCTCCGGCGTCAGCGGCGATGCAACCATCAGCAGCCTCTCGAACGCGGTCCGGGCCGACGCCAGCGACACCTGCTGCTCCAGAATGATGCGCAGAAGGGTCGGGAAGCCTGGCTCTCTCGCCCACAGCGGCGGCGGGCCGTAGTCGGCGACGATGCTGGCCAGTCGCGGGTCGCGAGCCGTCAGAGCGGCGAGCGCATGGTGCAGGGTGG
>CAYRFV010000036.1:0-19261 GCA_964423545.1 uncultured Anaerolineales bacterium
GAATCAGCGGATCGCGGCGGGCGACCCCTGATTTCATCCCATCGACCCCGGAATCCTGGAGGTCCTGATATGGATGAATTCGATCGCGCGCGCTCGTTGTTGGCTGCGTTCAAGGGCGATGCCTACCTGCACGGCATGGGCGTGTTGCCGCAGGTGGGCGGAGCCGCCGCCGCGCTGGGGAGGCGGGCGGTGTTCGTGGGCTGCCAGTTTCCCGGCTGCCAGTGTCACATGGACACGATCCGGGAGAGCCTGAGGGTGGCAGGGGTCACGCTTCTGGGCGAGATCGAGGGCGCGGCGCCGAATGCCCCGCGCGAAGATGTGGCGCGCATCACCGATGCGCTGCGCCGATTCGACCCCGACAGCATCGTCACCTTCGGCGGGGGCAGCACGATCGATGCCGTGAAGGCTGCAGAGGTGCTGCGCACCGTGGGAGGCACGATCGAGGACTACTTCGGCGCCGGGTTGGTCACCCAGGCCATCGACAGGACGGGCAAAGCGCTCACCCCCCACCTCGCTATCCAGACAGCCGCCAGCTCGGCCGCGCACCTGACCAAGTATTCCAATATCACCGACCTGCGCACTGGCCAGAAGAAACTGATTGTCGATCTGGCCATCGTGCCGCAACGACCCGTGTTCGACTACGAAGTTACGTTCGGCGCACCGGCTTCGCTCACCGCTGACGGCGCACTGGACGGCATTTCGCACAGCCTCGAAGTGCTCTATTCGGCCGTCGGGAAGCCGGAATACGAGCGGGCCGCCGCAGTGGCGCGCGAGGGCGTCGGCCTCGCGATCCGCCACCTGCCGCGCGTCCTGGCCGATCCGCAGGACGCCGTAGGGCGTGAAGCTTTGGGGCTGGCGACAGACCTCGGTGGCTATGCCATCATGATCGGCGGCACGAATGGCGCGCACCTGACCAGCTTTTCGCTCGTCGATGTGCTGCCCCATGGCCGCGCCTGCGGGATGCTGAACCCGTATTGGACCGTATTCTTCGCACCGGCGATCGAGGCGCCGTTGCGGCTGATCGGCGGCCTCTACCGCGACGCGGGCTATGCTGCGGCGGACCTCGACGGACTCACGGGCCGCGACCTGGGCCTGGCCGTCGCCGAAGCGATGATTGCGTTCGAGCAGACCGCCGGTTTCCCGACCCGCCTGGCCGATGTGCCCGGCTTCACCTCCGGGCACATCGAGCGAGCGCTGGTCGCTGCCAAGAACCCGCAGCTCAAGAGCAAGCTCGAGAACATGCCCGTTGCCATGACCGCCGACATGGTGGATGACTACATGGGGCCTGTCCTCCTGGCGGCAGCCTCAGGCGACCTGAGCCTGATCAGGAACGTGAACTGAGATGCGCATCAAGCTCGCCTATGGCAAGACCGGCCTTTGGCTCGATCTGCCGGACGACTGGCGCGTCACCGTGGTGGAGCCGCGCTACGCACCGGCTCTGCCCGACCCGCAGTCGGCGTTATCCCTCGCGTTACGTCAACCGATCGGCGCGCCGCCTCTGCGCCAGCTGGTGCGTCCGGAGCACCGCGTCGGGATCGTGTTCTCCGATATCACACGGCCCACACCGAATGGATTGATCCTCCCTGCGGTGTTGGCAGAGTTGACGCACGCGCGGCGCGAGCAGATCACCCTTTTCAATGCGCTCGGCACCCACCGGCCCAACACGGAGGCGGAGCTGCGCGGCATGGTCGGCGGCCTGATCGATCACTACCGACTCGTCCAGAACGATGCGTTCGATCCGGCCAGCCAGGTGCGCATTGGCGTCACCTCGCGCGGCCACGAGGTCTGGCTCAACCGGGAAATCGCAGCTTGCGACGTGAAGATCCTCACCGGTTTCATCGAGCCGCACTTTTTTGCTGGCTTCTCCGGTGGGGGCAAGGCGCTGATGCCGGGGATGGCAGGGCAGCGCACCGTGCTGGGCAACCACGACGCAGGCATGATCTCGGATCCCAACGCCACCTGGGGCGTCACCGACGGTAACCCGATCTGGGAAGAAGTCATGGAAGTCGCACGCATGGCCGGCACCCCAGCCGGGGGCGCGACGTTCCTGGTCAACGTCACGTTGAACCGCGAGAAGGCGATCACAGGGGTTTTCGCTGGTGACCTGCACGCAGCGCATGCGTCGGGCTGTGCGTTCGCCAAGGCGTCGGCCATGGTGAGCGTGCCACACGCATTCGACATTGTCATCACGACCAACTCCGGCTATCCGCTCGACCTCAATCTCTACCAGGCAGTCAAGGGGATGAGCGCCGCAGCCCAGATCGTCAGGCCCGGCGGCGCAATCATCATCGCCGCCGATTGCTGGGACGGCATCCCGGACCACGGGCGATACGGCCAGCTGCTCCGCAGTGCGTCCAGCCCGCGCAAGCTGCTCGATGCCATTACGGCGCCTGGCTTCCTGCAGCAGGATCAATGGCAGGCGCAGGTCCAGGCGCAGATTCAGCTCAAAGCGGATGTATACGTTCGCACCGACAACCTTTCAGACGAACAGATTCGCGGTGCGCTGCTCCTGCCGTGCCGGAGCATCGAACAGACCGTGGCCGAGCTGCGGCAGCGCTGCGGGCAGGACGCGACCCTCTGTGTCCTCCCCGAAGGGCCCCAGACCATCCCGTTCGTGCCAACGGATCGCTGACGAAAGGAATCACCCCCATGACAACGATTGCCCTCTTCGGAGCGGCCGGCAAGATCGGCACGCGCATCGCCAACAGGCTGCGCGAGGCCCGTGCCTATCGCACCCTCTACATCGAGTCGGGAGAGACGGGCATCGCTCGCCTGGCAGCCAACGGTCTGGCGCCGACTGCGAGAGAGGAGGCTTGCGCCCAGGCTGATGTGGCTATCCTCGCCGTGCCCGACACGGTGCTTGGCGCAGTGGCGCATGATATTGTCCCCAGGCTGCGCTCCGGCGCGCTGGTGGTGGCGCTGGATCCCGCCGCGCCACACGGCGGCGAACTGCCCGTTCGAAGCGACATCGCGTATTTCGTCGTCCATCCGTGCCATCCGCCCATCGTCAACGATGAAACCGATCCCGCCGCCCGCCGCGACTTCTGGGGCGGCATCGCAGCCAGGCAACACATCGTCTGTGCACTGATGCAGGGATCAGAGGCCGACTACGACCTCGGCGAGCAGATCGCCCGGAGCATGTTCGCACCCGTGATGAACGCCTACCGCGTTACGGTGGAGCAGATGGCAATCCTCGAACCGGCCATGTCCGAGACAGTGATCTTGACCTGTATGTTCGTCATGAAGGAAGCGATCGATGAGGCCATCCGGCACGGTGTGCCGGCCGAGGCGGCGCGGGCGTTTGCGCTGGGCCATATGAACGTGAATATCGGCATCCTGTTCGGCTACATCGACGCGCAATTCTCGGATGGCGCCCGGCTGGCAGTGGCCCGCGCCCAGGATCAGCTTCTCCAGCCCGACTGGAAGAAGGTATTCGAGCCCGAGAACGTGTTGGCGCAGGTCAGAGCGATCACGCAGGGACGAACGAACAGGTAGACACATCGCGGAACGACGCATGGGTGTGCGGATCGGTGGGAGAACGAGCGGGCGGATGCCAGGAGGAGGAAGCCGAAATGCTGCCGGCGCGGGTTCTGTGTTACGGGACGGATGAGCCACTCCCACAGCGCATCCCCTTGCGCGCGGGCCCATTGACGATGTTCTGGGAAAATGGCGATCTGCGCTATGTTGCGCTGGAGGGCCGCGAGCTGTTGCGACGCATCTATGTCGCCACGCGCGATCGCAACTGGGGCACGGCGCCCAACATCATCACGGATGTCGCCATGGAAGTGGAAGCCGATGCGTTCCGCATCCGCTTCCAGGTGGAGAACCGGCAGGATGACATCTGGTTCACCTGGCGCGGCGAGATCACCGGCAGCCCGGAGGGTCAGATCCGGTTCAGCATGGATGGCGCTGCTCGAACCACCTTCTTGAAAAACCGGGTGGGGTTCTGCATTCTCCACCCAGCCAGCCTCGCGGGGGCGCGCTGTCGCGTGGACCATGTCGACGGCACGAGCCAAGAGGCGACCCTGCCGACGCTGCTTGATCCGCGCCAACCCTTGCAGCCTTTCGCCGAGATGGCAGGGATGGCGCACGAAGCGATGCCCGGGGTCTGGGTCGAACTGAAGTACGGCGGCGACATCTTCGAGATGGAGGATCAACGCAACTGGACCGATGCTTCGTACAAGACATTTTCCACGCCGCTGCGGCTCCCGCATCCTGTGGAGGTTCTCGCCGGTTCACGCATCTTCCAGACGGTCACCCTCTTGCTTCGTGTCGAACGCGAGGGCGCTGAACTCCAGGTCGCAGATACCCCCGCGCCACTAACCTTCGACGTTGACGCCGCATCGTCGCCGTGTCCACTGCCGCCGATCGGCCTGGGGATGGCAAGCCACGGTGCGACTCTGACTGCGACCCAAATCGCTCGCCTGGAGGCGCTCAGTCTCGCGCATCTACGCGTCGATCTCCGCCTCTCTGACCCTGGCCATCGGCCGCGTCTTGCCCAGGCATGCGCCGAGGCGCGAGCGCTCGGCGCACCGTTGGAAATCGGGCTGTTCGTCTCACCCGACCGGGCCGAGGTGGAACTCAATGCACTCCGCGACCAGCTCGACGCGCTGCGCCCGGACGTCTGCCGCTGGCTGGTCTTTCCGGTGGAGGAGCGATTCGGCGGCGGGTCACCGCTGCGTGAGGTGCTCGCCCCGGCGCGAGTGGCCCTGAAAGGCTATGGCCACGCCCCTCTCGTCTCAGGCACAAACAACGACTACATCTTCCTGGCGCGCAGTGTGCCTTCGCTTGAACTGGTGGACGCACTGACGTTCGCCATGAACCCGCAAGTGCACGCATGCGACAATTCGTCCCTGGTGGAAACGCTGGCGTGCCAGGATGCCGTTGTGCGCAACGCCCGAGCCTTAGCCGCGGACCGCCCGGTCTATGTCAGCCCGGTCACACTCAAGATGCGACATAATCCGTATGCAACCGCCACGACCGCGCTCGCATCGCCGCACGAACTGCCGCCGCAGGTCGATCCGCGCCAAATGTCGCTCTTCGCTGCCTGTTGGACAGCGGCCAGTGTTCGAAGCCTGGCTCATGGCGGCGCCGCCGGCGTCACTTACTACGAGACAACGGGCTGGCGCGGGGTGATGGAAGTCGATCAAGGCCCGCCGGCGCCGGACAGGTTCCGTTCGATCCCCGGCGGGGTCTTCCCGGTCTATCACATACTTGCCAGCATCGGCGAGTTCGCCGGAGGCGAGGTCCTTGCGAGCGGGTCGAGCGATCCGCTAGAGGTGGATGGGATCGTCCTGCGCCATTCCGGACGACTGCGATGGCTGATCGCCAATATGACCGATGCGCCCCATACGGTCATGGTGCGCGGCCTCAGCCGCGCACACCTGCACCGACTCGACGCATCGAATGCCGAAGAGGCCATGAGGGCGCCCGAGGTGTGGCGCACTCGGCCCGGAGTCCGGCTGGAAGCCTCATCGACCGGCGAGCTGAGCGTCGATCTCCCGCCGTTCGCCATTGCACAGCTCGACTGCCCCGGGATTTGGTCCGCGGCGCATCGCCTGGAGGCGCAATGAAACTGGGCATCAGCACCTACACCTACATGTGGTCGATCGGCTTCAGGTTCGGAGACCGCGAGGCCAATCCGCCCCGACCGATGAGCGCGTTGGATCTGCTGGGCAAGGCGCGCGAGCTCGGTGTGAGCGTCGTCCAGATGGGACCGAATCTACCGCTCGACCGCCTGTCGCACTCGGAGCTGGCTGCCTTCGTGCACCAGGCGCAGGTGTGGGAGATTCAGTTGGAGCTCTGCACGCGCGGCCTTGAACCCGATCATCTGCTCCGACAGTTGGCGCTGGCGAAGCAAATCGGCTCCAGGCTGCTGCGAACGATCCCAGAGATCGGCGGGAAGCCGGTCGCTGCACAGGCGATCCCGGCTTACCTGCGTGACATTGTGCCGGCGCTGTCAGCCGAGGGGATCATGCTGGCCATAGAAAACGGCAACCTCCCTGCAACCGATCTGCGCTGGGCAATCGAAAAAGCGGGGAGTCCCCGCATCGGCGTGGTGCTGGACATGGTCAACTCATTCGCCGTAGCAGAAGGGTGGAAGTACGTGACGGAGGTGCTGGCCCCCTATACCATGTGTCTTCATCTTAAGGACTTCGTGATCCGGCGCGCGTGGAACATGATGGGCTTCTCCGTTGAAGGCCGGCCGGCCGGCCAGGGGCAGGTCGATTTGCCCTGGCTCTGGGAGACGCTCAAGGCCGCACGGTACGACTACAATGTGATCATCGAGTTGTGGCCCCCAGAGCAGGCGTCGCTTGCAGAAACCATCGCGTTGGAGCAGTCGTGGGCGATCGACAGTGTCCGCGCCATGCGCGCTCAGGTCGAACTCCTGGACGAGCAGGTGGTGCCGGTGGAAGGCCGGCGCGCCATCGCTCAGCCCCCGATGACGCAGCGCGCAGGGTCATAAGACGCCGCGAGCGCCCGTTACCAGCCTGCAGCCCGGCTTCGCCGGGCTGTTTCGTCTTCTTCCGGCGAGCGGGGCGCCGTAGGGAACAAACCGAACACGCCGAACCCTGACTTTGGAAGGTTCCTTACATCCAAGATAAGATCAATGAGTGTATATAGTTTGCATACAGTTTGCAGGCAATACGACCGACTAGACGTAGTGTCAGTGCCAGTAAGAAAGGAAAAGGTGAGATCAGATGAAGCGAGTAACTCTGTTGTCAGTGTTCATGGTGATTGCGCTGTTCGTGGCGGCATGTGCGCCGATGCCATCACAACAGCCGGCCGCACCCGCGGCCGCACCGACGGCCGCACCGACAGCCGCACCGACGGCCGCGCCGGCAGCGAAGGACATCATCGACACCGCAGTGGCGGATGGCCGCTTCAAGACCCTGGCGGCGGCAGTGCAGGCAGCCGGCCTGGTCGACACCCTCAAGGGCAAAGGACCCTTCACCGTCTTTGCGCCCACCGATGAGGCGTTCGCCAAGCTGCCCGCCGGCACCGTCGAGGCCCTGCTCAAGGACCCCGCCAAGCTCAAAGATATCCTGCTCTACCACGTCGTGGCCGGCAACGTCATGGCCGCTGACGCCGCCAAGCTGACCTCCGCCCCCACTGTCCAGGGCAAGCCGATCACTATCAAGGCTGACGGCGGCAAGGTCATGATCAACGACGCTCTGGTCACGATCGCCGACATCAAGACCAGCAACGGCGTCATCCACGTCATCGACAAGGTCATCCTCCCGCCCGCCGACAAGCCTGCCGAACCGACCAAGGCCCCGGCAGCGGCTGCACCGACGGCTGCGCCGGCAGCGAAGGACATCATCGACACCGCAGTGGCGGATGGCCGCTTCAAGACCCTGGCGGCGGCAGTGCAGGCAGCCGGCCTGGTCGACACCCTCAAGGGCAAAGGACCCTTCACCGTCTTTGCGCCCACCGATGAGGCGTTCGCCAAGCTGCCCGCCGGCACCGTCGAGGCCCTGCTCAAGGACCCCGCCAAGCTCAAAGATATCCTGCTCTACCACGTCGTGGCCGGCAACGTCATGGCCGCTGACGCCGCCAAGCTGACCTCCGCCCCCACTGTCCAGGGCAAGCCGATCACTATCAAGGCTGACGGCGGCAAGGTCATGATCAACGACGCTCTGGTCACGATCGCCGACATCAAGACCAGCAACGGCGTCATCCACGTCATCGACAAGGTCATCCTCCCGCCCGCCAACTGAGCGAGGAATGAGGTAGGCTGACGGCTCGGGGGCAGGTTCGAGGCAAGACGAACCTGCCCCCCTTTGTTGGGAGCGGATCGCTCTCACCCTTCGGGGAGGATCAAGGCCATGAAGGACACACGTCTGGTATTGGTCACCGGCGCCACCGGCTATATCGGCGGCCGGATTGTGCCTCATCTCCTGGAAGCCGGCTATCGCGTGCGGTGCCTTGTGCGCGATGCGCGCCGTCTCCAGGGACGTCCGTGGCTTGATCGGGTCGAAGTGGTTGAGGGAGACGCGATGAAGCCGGAAACCCTTCCGCCGGCACTGGAAGGCGTGTGGGCAGCTTATTACCTGATCCACAGCCTCAGTGACACGCCCAACTATCAGCAGCGCGACCGCGAAGCCGCACGTGGTTTCGGCCAGGCGGCAGGGGCCGCTGGCGTAGAGCGCATCATCTACCTGGGCGGATTGGGGGACCCGGCGGCACGGCTTTCGACGCATCTCCGCTCGAGACAGGAGACCGGCGCGGCGCTGCGGGAGGGCGGAACGCCAGTCACCGAGTTCAGGGCAGCCGTCATCGTGGGCTCGGGCAGCCTGTCGTTCGAGATGATCCGCCACTTGACCGAACGTCTCCCAGTGATGATCTGCCCGCGCTGGGTCTCCACGCGCACGCAGCCGATCGCTATCAGCGACGCGATCCGCTATCTCGTCGCCGCGCTCAGGCTACCCGCTCAGGATGCGGACCGGGTCATCGAGATCGGCGGCCGCGACGTCATGAGCTACGGTGACATGATGAAAGGCTATGCCAGGGTGCGTGGGCTGCGACGCCTGCTGATCCCGGCGCCCGTGCTCACGCCCCGCCTGTCAGCCCATTGGGTCAACTGGATGACCCCTGTAAACGCCGGCATCGTCTATCCGCTGATCGAGGGGCTGCGCAGCGAAGTAGTGGTGCGCGACCCCAGCGCCAAGCGCCTCTTCCCTGACATCGACCCGACCGACTATGACACGGCAGTCCGTGAAGCGCTCGCCAGCTTGCAGACGGGCCACGTGGAGACTAGTTGGGCCGACGCACTCACCTCCAGCTGCGGTGACGCCCGTCCGGTCGAACTCACCAATGACCAGGGCATGCTGATCGAGCGCAGACAGCGCGTGGTGGCTGCGCCGAGCCGAGACGTCTATGCCGTTTTCAGCGGCCTGGGAGGTGACCGGGGGTGGCTCTACGCCACCTGGCTGTGGCGACTGCGCGGCATCGTCGATCGCCTCGTCGGTGGACCGGGCTTTCGCCGGGGTCGCCGCCATCCCGATGAACTGCGCGTGGGCGATGCCCTCGATTTCTGGCGCGTCGAGTCCGTCGAGCCCGATCGGTTGGTGCGCCTGCATGCCGAGATGAAGCTGCCGGGCGAAGCATGGCTTCAGTTCGAGGTTCGACCGCGTGCCGACGGGCAAACGCTCCTGACCCAGACCGCCTATCTGGCGCCAAAGGGCTTGCTGGGGCTGCTCTATTGGTACAGCCTGTACCCCTTGCATGGGCTGATCTTCGGCAACATGATCCGAGCCATCGCCGAACGGGCAGAAAGCCGTTCGGCCGGCGAGACGGGGCCAGCCAAGAACGTGGGTCAACCGGGTGCCGACACTCCCAAGACGGCAACGAACGGGCAGCGCAGCGTGGCCGTGAACCAACGATCTCAGCAGTAGGCACGTCACTCTTGACGAAACAGGCGCACCTGGATTAGAATGGGATCGGTTCTTGTTCGCAGCCCGGCTTCAGCCGGGCTATTCTTTGCACAGCATGCGCCAATCGGGCGCCGATGCAAGCGCAATGCGAGAGCTCAAACAGCCTCCGGCAGACCTGCCGGCGAAGGGGAGAAGGATAAATGGAGAAGATCGTTCTGGACGCTCAGCCACGTGGTGTGGGACGCCATCCCGTGCGCGAGCTTCGCAGCGTGTCGCGCGTGCCTGCCGTCATTTACGGCGCCCAGGTCGAGGCGCAGCCTGTTTCCATCAATGCGAAGGCGCTGCAGAAGGCGCTGCACCAGGCGGGAACAGGCCTCTTGACACTCCAGGTTGCCGGGGGCGACTCGATCAGTGTGTTGGCCCGAGAGGTGCAACGCCACCCGGTCAAGCACAACGTTCTACATGTCGACTTCCAGGCGGTTTCGATGACCGAGAAGATCCGGCTGCATGTGCCCATCGCGCACGAGGGCGACGCGCCTGCAATGAAGGCCAACGGTGATCTAGTTCTGGTTCGAAATCTGGATGCGGTCGAGATCGAATGCTTGCCAGCGGATATCCCGAATCACCTGGTGGCCGTTCTCGCCAAGCTACAGAGTGATGACGATGAGGTGCTGGTCAGCGATCTGTTGGTCCCTGACGGGGTCAAGGTGCTGACAGCCCGGGATCACGTCGTCTTCAGCCTATCGATGTCGCGCGCCGGCGCGCTCGAGGAGACGGAAGAGGCTGCGACCGCCGCTTCGGAGCCTGAAGTGGTCGCGAAGGGCAAGGCTGCGAAAGAAGGCGCCGAGGAAGCTCCGGAGCGGAAGTAGACTCGTCCCCGCTGAGAATCGGGGGTCCGAGCGATCAGCAAGTCCGCGAATCGGCTTGCTGATCGCTATTTCTCCACCCATTGCAGCGGATCAACTGCGATCCCATCCACGCGCAGCTCCCAATGCAGATGCGCGCCTGTACTGAGTCCGGTGTTGCCCACTGTCCCCAGCACCTGACCTGGCGTCACTCGATCCCCTGGCTTGACGCTCAACGTTGCCATGTGCCAATATCCGCTGTGGACACCGCGTCCATGGTCGATCACGACCGCGTTGCCGCGCACGAAGAGGGGCTCGGCAAGGATCACCGTGCCCGCAGCTGGGGCGAGCACCGGCGTGCCGTCGGGAGCGGCGAAGTCCTCCCCGGCATGCGCCGTCAAGCCAGAGCCCCCGCCGTACGTGCGCCGCGAGCCGAACGGCGAGCTTACGGCGTAGCTGACTTCGGGGCCCAATGGCACAGCGAAGCGACTGCGCGGGGTCCATCCGCCTGGAGTCGAAACGGCAAAGAGCTGCGTCATCCGCGCCAGCTCGGCGTTGACTTTCGCTGCCTCGCTCAGGATCGGATCCGCGGCACTGGCAGGAATTTGCTCGGTGTCAAACACGCCTGCCCGGACCGGCAGCCCCATCGTCCACGTCTCTGCGCCCACCGTCACGGTCAGCGGTGATCGTCCCGGCGCGGCTAGAGCGCCGATCGGGATCATCGCCCAACTCGTACGTCCCTCGGTCGTCACCGAAACGGCTCGACCGGCGTAGGTGAGGGCCGGAGTGACCGGCGTCCGCGCAATCAGCCACACCACCAGGGTCTGTCCCTGCACCGGTGGCCAGGGCCAGAATTGCAGGCGCGTCACCGAACCACTGGCCGGCAGGCCTGGCAACGGCGCAGGAGCGGCGTCGATCTCGAGAGTGCGGCCGGCATCGATGCGATCTGCGTTGGCCAAGCCGTTGCGGGCGACGAGGGCTGCCACGGTCGTGTTGTTTCGCGATGCGATGGCCGACAACGTGTCACCGCGCTGCACCACGTAGGCATGCGACTGCTCCACCTGAAGCACGGCTTGCCGGCCGGCAGGCGACAGTGTGGCTGCATCCACCTGCGGACCGGCGCCGCTCGGCGGGCCTGCACTGACGATCAGCCCATCAGCGCGTGCCGCAGTCGCCACCCCGAGCAGCGTCATGAGACCGGCCAGCAGACCGGCCCCCAACCGCCACACGACCCGCCTTCTGACGCGCTTGCACCTCATGCCCGCGCCTCCGAGCAACCCTTGGAGCTGGCCGAATCACCTGGTCGCATAGACATGCGGAGCCAGCACCGCAACATAGGGCAGGTTTCGATAGAGCTCTCCGTAGTCCAAGCCATAGCCCAGGACGAACTCATTCGGGATATCGAAGCCGATGTAGTCCACATGCACATCCACCTCGCGGCGGTCTGGCTTGTTGAGCAACGTACAGATGCGGAGCGACTGCGGCATGCGCGCACGCAACAGACGCAGCAGGTAGTCCAGTGTATGCCCGGTATCGATGATGTCCTCGACGATCAGCACATTGCGTCCCTGAATCGGCTCATCCAGGTCCTTGAGGATCCGCACGATGCCGCTCGACTCAGTGCTTGCGCCGTAACTCGACGTCGCCATGAAGTCGATGGCGTGCGGCACCGAGATGCGGCGCATCAGATCGGACAGGAACAGCACGCTGCCTTTCAGCACGGCCAGGAGCAGCAGATCCTGCCCCGAGTAGTCGCGACTGATCTGTGCGCCCAGCTCGGCGATGCGCTGCTGGAGCCTGTCCTCAGGTATCAGGACCTCTTTGATATAGGATGGATCAATCATGATGCACCTCAAATCATTGAGATTGGGTGTGGTCTACATGTCAAAACGCCACCGGTCCGCTGGCGCGCAGAGGCGCCAGCGTGTCAGGGTCGATGGCTGGCGCCAGAGGCGGCGGAGGCGGCCTGCGGGGCGCGGTGGGTTTGGGCGTTGGCGTTGGGGCGACGACGGGCGCTGCGACAGGCGCGGGCTTCACCGCCTCCGGCGCAGGAAATGCAGCATTTCTGAACGTCGCCGCCCACTTCGCCGTCAGCTCCAGGTAGCGGCTACCGAAAGCTTGACTCGGTTCGATGTGCGTGCCTTCGGGCCACTCGTTGAAGCTTGTGATGATGATCCAGTCGGGCGCGCTGCCAATGGCTGCCTGCCACGAACGCTCGTAGACCGCCCCCCCTTCACGGCTGACGCCGAAACTATCGCCGCGTCGTAGCTTCTGATCGTCCCAGCCCGGCATCGCCGTTGCTACATAGACTTTCGGTGCGCCGAGATTCGCGGCCGCGTTGCGCACCAACCGCGCGAACTTATTGGCCGTGTACGCTAGGTCGGTCGGAGGATTCCAGATGACCTTATAGAGGTGGTGCCCGTCGAACACGCTCAGTGGGCTCACATCCACCCCTTCTTCGATCCACAGGCTGCCGCGACCCGGATCGACGGCGGAACGGATGGCGGCCCAGGCGCTGGTGCTGAATTGCTGCTGCCGCCAGAAGAAGATGACCGGCTTGCCGCCCACCTTCAGGTACGCCGGATGGCGTGCATGGGTGGCAAGCAGCGCCTGCAGCGCCGCCTGAACATCACCAGGACCGCCGAAGAAGGGGGATGTCACCTCGACATCGAGCGCCAGGCGGAAGCCGCGCGCAGCGGCCTCGTCGAGCATGGCTCGGAAGTTCGTCTCCGTCTGGTTGTTCTCCACGCGCGGACCATACCATGAGACCACAAACGCATCGATCCCCGCGCCCTTGGCCTGGTCGATGTGCCGGCCCATGACGCTGCGGTCGCGGGAGACGTAGCTCTGCACCGGCATGTCCGGCAGGCGACCCAAATTCCAGCTCTTTTCGTCGAACCAGGTGTAATAGAAGGCCAGCACCAACCGCTCCTGGCTTTGCGCACGGACCGAAACGATGGGAGGGGCCGCGCCCAGGAGGAGACAGAGTGCTACAATGCAGCCGAACCACCTCATAGCGTTTCCACCCTCTCTCCGATGAAGTCTCCGTGCGCCTCCAGGCGCCGCATGTCATCCCACATCTGCCGCGACACATAACGATCCAGAGCCGCCAAGACGCTCCTCAGGTCAGCCATGGTGGCGCCGTGGCGCCGATCGAGCAGCCACTTCGCTTTGAGCAGCGGCGAATTCAGCGTGATCGGCCGCTGCACGCGCACCTTCGGCACGCAGAGCAGATCGATGATCGAGAAGAGCACGTAGGGACGATCGGGCCGCGTCTCGTCCCAGAAGAGCAAGTGCGCTCTCGGCGCCCACGCGACCAGCTTGCGGAGCGCCACTTCGTCCACCACCAGCAGCTCGCTTTCGGGCAGACCGGCCAGCGCAGCCCAGCGTTCCCGGTAACGTTGGCGCTTCTCCTTCAACTCAAGCGCCAATCGGACGCGCTCGCCGCGCGCCTGCCTGTAGATGTAGAGGTCGGGCCGCTCGTGCGAAGTCGTATTGTCCTGGAACTCCCAACCCAGTTCGTTGAGGCTTGCGAGCACGGCGGACTCGAAGCTTCGATCCGCCAGGTCGCGCGCCCAGTATTCGGGCTTGCGTTCGTAGAGTGTTGGCATGGTGGTGTCGAATCTCAGGGCAGGTGCGCCGTGCGGAGATGCTTCGTCAATCCACCCGGCACAGCAGCCCCTTCAAGTACTCACCCTCCGGGAAGCTGAGCAGAATCGGGTGATCGGAGCCCTGTCCCAGCCTGGCGAGAATACGTACATCGCGACCGGCATCCACGCCGGCGCCGAATACGATCTTCTGGAACAGGTCAGGCGAGATCAGACCGGAGCACGAGAAGGTCGCCAGCAAACCACCCGGCGCCAGCAAGCTGATCCCCAGCAGGTTGATATCTTTGTAGCCGCGTGCAGCGCCGGCGAGTTCTGCCTTGCTCCGGGCGAACTTGGGCGGATCCAGAATCACCAGGTCGAACTGCCGTCCCGCATCGCGAAACGAGCGCAACACCTGGAACACATCGCCCGCGATAGCCTCGGCCTGGGAATCGGGATCGAAGCCGTTCAGCCGCAGCACGGCTTCGGCGCCGACCAGCGCCTCATGCGAGCTATCGACGTTGGTGACGTATTGTGCGCCGCCTGCCAGCGCATAGACGCCGAACGCGCCGGTGAAGCTGAATGCGTTCAGAACGCGACGACCGGCTGCGTGCAGACCGACGATGCGTCGGTTCTCGCGCTGGTCGAGGTAGAAACCCGTCTTCTGCCCGTGCAGCAAATCCGCGCGGAAGAAGTGACCCTGCTCGCGGATGACCAGGTCGTCCGGCGGTGGCTCGCCCCAGGCGAGCCCGCTGCGCAGCGCCAGTCCCTCCTGGCGTCGAACGGCGACATCCGAACGATCGATGATGCCGCGCGGTTGAAACAGCTCCGCCAGACTGGAGAGCAACGGTTCCCGAAGAACGTCGACGCCTGCCGTAAGAAACTGCACCGCCAGCCAGTCGCCGTAGCGATCCACAACCAGGCCGGGCAGTCGATCGCTCTCGGCGTATACCAGCCGATACGCATCGGTCGCCGGGCTGGCGGCCAGATCGGCACGGCGCCACGCGGCGTCCGCGATCCGCCTGCGCCAGAGGCTGCCATCCAATTCCTCACCCCCTCGCCACGTCAGCAGACGGACGACGATCTGTGATCTGGGGTTGGCATAGCCGCGCGCCAGCCACTCGCCGCGCTGGTCGAACACGTCGACCAGCGCGCCAGGCGTTACCTCGCCCTCGATGCGAGCAATGGCGCCGGAAAAGATCCACGGGTGCTGCTGGCGAACCGGCTTCTCCTTGCCGGGATGAAGGTGGACCGCCGGCAGACTGTTGAATCGGGACATCACGGCTCCGGTGACGATCTTGCCGGGCGCCCGCAACCACCCGATGCACAGCGACGGTGCAACCGCCTGTGCAGCCACATGCGCCGCTGGCGGGCCGCGGCTTCAGGCCCGGCCATGCTCTGCGGCCTCGGCAACACGCACCACCCAAACCTCCTCGGTGTCGGGGCCGACGATGGCCCAATCGGCCAGGCGCAGGCCGCAAACCCACGCGATCCCTCTGCAGCAAACCAGTAGGGGCCAATCAGCGCGTGCGCGCCTGGGCACCTTGGCGTCGATCATGAACTCATTGAGCTTTACGCTGCGTCCGCCGAGTCCGTGCGGCTGAAACCGATCTCCGGGCTGCCTGCAACGAACCACCAACTCCT
This sequence comes from uncultured Anaerolineales bacterium, assembly GCA_964423545.1. Lineage (GTDB taxonomy): Bacteria > Chloroflexota > Anaerolineae > CG2-30-64-16 > CG2-30-64-16 > JALOOE01. The sequence goes on from CAYRFV010000036.1 coordinate 15,454, forward strand.
CTCCCAGAGCACGGGCGTCCAAATAGGCGATCCACGGGTCTGCATCTGCCCCAAGCCCTTCAGGCGCCACGCTGCGGTGCGCGCGCTCGACGACAATCCGCCACCGACCGGCTGCAGTGACGCCGGAGCCGACCAACGCGTGGATGACTGCGTTGGCCGGCTCAGAGGGCAGCGACGCCGCCTCCGGCCCGATGCGCAACAGGCGGTAGTCGATCTCCAGCTCAAGCCCGGCGGCCAGTGTCGCCCTTTGGCCGGTCGCGCCTTCGCGCGCCAGCCACACCGCTCGCTCCACGTGCTCCCAGTTGATGTTGCGCAGGCTGGCACGCAGCCGATGGATCGCCTCGCGCAGGCTGGCGCGCTGCAGGCCCAGAGGCAGCGCGCGCCAGGTCGCCAGGTCGAACGCAACCTCGCCGGCATTCCGGCTCACGACCACTTTGGCCCACGCCCTCTCGGTCTCGGCCCGCAGCACCTCATGGTCACCGGCGAGCGTCTCAGCCGTATGCGCCAACACCTCCCGAATCTGCGGATTGTAACCTTCGAGGATCGGCAGCAGCTCGTGGCGGAGCCGGTTGCGGAAGAACGTTGCATCCTCATTGCTGCGATCGAAGCGCGGCTCAAGCCCCTGTTCGGCGCAGTATGCCGCAATTGCCGCACGCGGTGTCGTCAGCAAGGGCCGGATGAGAACCGGCGCAGCCAGCTTCACCCGCTCCTGTTTTCCCGCGTGCCCCGCATCCTCGCCCGGCAGCCGCAAGGCATCCATCGGCGTTTTCGGCAGCATGCCGCGCAAGCCGGCTACGCCGCTGCCGCGCAGAAAATGCATCAGAACCGTTTCAGCCTGGTCATCGGCGTTATGCCCCACGGCAACCCCATCCGCGCCGACCTCGACAGCCACATCAGCAAGGAAACGATAGCGCGCCTGGCGGGCCGCCTCCTCCAATGACAGTCCGGCTGCGTTCGCAAGCGCGCCCACATCGGTCTGGCGGATGGTGTACGGCAGCCCCATGCGTTCGGCGAAATCCGCCACAAACCGGGCGTCGGCATCCGCCTCCACCCCGCGCAGTCCGTGGTTGAGGTGAGCGACATGCAACCGCAGCCCCATTGCGGGCGCAAGCCGGCTCAACAGATGCAGCAGACAGAGCGAATCCGGTCCGCCCGACACACCTATGACCAGGGCTGCACCGTCACGCAGCAGGTCACCCCGGCGGATGATGCGCCGCACCTGGGGAAGGAGATCGGCCATGATGCGGATGATAGCATGCGGAGCGGGAAAGCAACAAGTCGCGCCGCCAGCAGAGGGGCCGCGATTTTGTGCTTGCGGAAGCACATGGTACGATGGATGGGATTTGCACCGCTCATGAGGTTCCACCGAAGATGGCTGATGCCAACCTGCCAGATCCTTCCGACGACCGCACGCAGTCCCGAACCCACGTGATCGCAATTGTCCAGCCGGCAGTCGCCGCAGGAGTCTCATACGAGCCTCGGAGGGGCCAGGGATGAAACCTGTTGCACTCGGCGTGATCGGCTGCGGCGTGATCGGCCGGCATCATCTGGCCGCCGCCAGCCGCATGCCTCTTATCCACATCGCTGCCATCGCGGATCGGATCGAAGAGCGCGGCCGTGAGATGGCCGAGCAGTACAACGTGACGAAACGGTACGTCGAGGGCGCCGAGCTGCTGATGGATCCGGAGGTCGAAGCGGTCGTCCTCGCGTTTCCCGCAGCCGGGCGGTTCCCCCTTGCGATGCAGGCGTTCCAGCGAGGAATCCACGTTCTCACCGAAAAGCCGGTCGCCATGAACGCCGAGGAGGTGCGCCGGATGATTGCAGGCCGCGGCAAACTCGTGGCCGGATGCTGTTCGTCACGCTATCGCTTCCTGCCCTCGGCCGACGCTGTGACGCAGTTCATCGCCACCGGCGCACTCGGCGCACTGCGAGTGGTCCGAGCGCGCAACATCGTCGCGGCAGGCGCGCCGCCTGTCGCCCCTCCGCCTACCTGGAGGCTGCGCCGCGACGAAAACGGCGGCGGCATCCTGATGAATTGGGGCTGCTATGATCTCGATTTTCTGCTGGGGATCACCGGCTGGTCGTTGCGGCCACGAACGGTGCTCGCGCAGATGTGGACGCTGCCCGAGCATTTCTCTTCGCGCGCGGCGCCGCACTCCGACGCGGAAACGCATGTGACAGCGCTGATCTGCTGCGAGGGCGGCGCGGCGATCAACTACGAGCGCGGCGAGTTCGTAGCAGGCCGCACCGAGAGCGCCTGGCAGATCGTGGGGAGCCTCGGCACGCTGCACCTGACCATGACCACGGTCCATACCAAAACCGTCGCGTTCGATGCCGCGGACCGAGAACGAGGCGCGATCGCCCAAACGGTGTGGCAGGGCGATGAAGATGCTGCGCGCGTGCATGACGGTCCTGTCCAGGATTTCTGCGCAGCGATTCGCGCAGGAAAGCAGCCCAGGACCGGTCTGGAACAGGCGCTGATCGTCCAACGCATCAGCGATGCGATCTATCGGTCTGCCCAGAGCGGGCAGGCGACGGAGGTGGTCTGACGATGAAGTACGCGTTCATGAGTTTCTCGTGTCCTGATCTCTCGCTCGGGGAGATGCTCGCCCTGGCTGGCCGGCTCGGCTACGATGGGATCGAACCGCGGTTGGCGAGCGGGCATCGGCATGGAATCGAGACAACGCTCGGCGCGGGCGACCGCAGCACGATCCGGCGGCAAGTGGCGGAGAGCCGGATCGCGCTCGCCTGCCTGGCGACAGGGTGCCAGTACGCCAATCCGACCAGGACCGCCGAGATGGTTGATGAAACACGGCGCGCGATCGAGTTGGCTGCGGAGATCGGATGCAGCCGCCTGCGCGTATTTGGAGGCGCCCTCCCCGCCGGCGTTGGTCGGGAACAGGCCGTCGACCTGCTCGCCGGCGCGCTGAGCCAGGTGGCGGATCAGGCGCAGACAAGCGGCGTCACGGTCTGCATCGAAACGCACGATGATTGGTCGCATCCCGCACATCTGGCCGACGTGCTGCGTCGCGTGAACCATCCCGCCATCCGCATCAACTGGGATATCATGCACCCCATCCGCCAGGGACGCATCACCATGGATGAAGCGTTCACCCTCGTGCAGCCCTGGATCGGCCACGTGCATTTCCACGACGGCTCAGCCGGCCTCGATAAGCTGGAGCTGCTGCCGGTCGGCAAGGGCGACATCGACCACCGCCGGGCCGTGCAGCTACTGACGGGGATGTCGTACACCGGCTATCTCAGCGGCGAGTGGATCAACTGGGAGCCTTATGAGGTGCACCTGCCGCGCGAGCTGGCGACAATGAAGATGTTCGAGCAGCAGGCCGTATGATCTCGATCACCACAGATTATGCCACCGTGGACAGGGGCGATCCGTCGCCCTATCTGCAACGCATCGCGGAGGCCGGCTTCACGCACGTCCACTGGTGCCATCATTGGAACACGGACTTCATCTACACCGTGCCCGAGATCGAGCAGATACGCAGGTGGCTGGAGGCGTTCGGTCTGAAGCTGCTCGACCTGCACGCGCCGGTCGGCCCTGAGAGAAACTGGTTCTCGACGAACGAATGGGAGCGCCAGGCGGGAGTGGAGGTGGTCAAGAACCGGCTGGAGATGACCGCGCGCCTCGGCGGCGACGCCATCGTCATGCACATCGCGGGACAGCCGGGATCTCCGCACCTCCACCGCTCGCTCGATGCGCTGGAGCCAGTCGTTCGCCAACTGAGCGTGCGCATTGCGTTGGAAAATGGCCCGTTCGACGCCGTCGACTACTGGCTGGCGCACTACG
>CAYRFV010000036.1:19271-29441 GCA_964423545.1 uncultured Anaerolineales bacterium
GCACTACGGCCCCGAATTCCTGGGGCTCTGCTACGATTCAGGCCATGGCAACCTGACGCCGGATGGCCTGGAGCGTCTCAGCCGGCTCGCCGATCGGCTGCTCGTCGTCCACCTGCACGACAACGACGGCGGGTCCGATCAGCATGACCTCATCTTCAGCGGCACGGTGGACTGGGAAAAGCTGGCGCGTATCCTGGCGCACTCTGCTTATGATAAGCCAATCAGCTCCGAAAGCAACATGGGCCGCTCGGGGATCACGGACGAGATGGAATTTCTTGCACGGGCGTACCAGGCCGGCCAACAGCTCACGACCATGGTGCAGAAAGAGAAATGAAACATGCAGCCCAGGGAGATCATCCTTGCTAACATCAACCACCAGAATCCGCCGCGGCCCGGCCTGACCTTCGACCGAGGCCGGCGCAACGACATGCTGGGCTGCGGGCTGATGCCCCACGGCTATGAACAGAAACGCTGGGTTGACGGGAAGCTGGAGTACTACGACGACGAGTGGGGCAATCTGTGGGTGCGCATGCGCGACGGGTCGATGAAGGGCGAAATCTTCAGACCGGCCATCGAAGATTGGCGGCAGCTGGATGCGCTTCAGCCGCCTGACTACTCGCACCCAGACTGTGCGGCGCGCATGAACGAGTTGTTCAGCCAGCCAACCGACAAGTATAAGCTGGCCCACATTGGCGGCTGGATCTTCGACAACGCCCGTTACCTGCGCAAGATGGAGGTCTATTTCGCCGACATGGCGCAGTATCCCGACGAGGTGCGGCGCATGCACGCCATCGTGGCGCAGGTGTATGAGCAGAAGATCCACCTGGCAGGCAAAGCCGGCGCCGACGGCATCTTCATCGGCGAGGATATGGGCACGCAGACAGGCCTGCTCTTCAGCCCGAAGATGTTCCGCTTCTACTTCAAAGATCTGTACACCCGGCTGCTCAGCATTGCGCACGACTACGGCATGAAGGTGTTCGAGCATTCGTGCGGCCAGAATTGGGCGATCGTCCCGGATCTGCTCGATGCGGGCGTCGATGTGTTTCAGTTCGATCAGCCGGCGCTGTATGACATGCCCCGGCTGGCGGCGCTGTTCAGGCAGCGCAACGCAGCGCTCTGGAGTCCGGTGGACATCCAGACGATCCTGCCCACTGGAGACCGGGCGACCATCGAGGCGGGTGCGAACCGCATGATCGACATCTTCTGGGGCGGGCTGATCTGCAAGAACTACGGCGACCTGCACGGCATCGGCGTCGAAGAGGCGTGGGATATGTGGGCCTACCGCGCCATCTGCCAGCGCGCCGGTGTCGAGGCTTGAACTCGCCGCAAAGGACGCGGAGCCTCGGAGCACCGACCCCAAGGATCCCACGGCCGCGGCGTCTTTGCGGCGAAAGGTCGATACGGAGCGACGATGCCGAACGACTTCACCATCACCCCGGACGAACGGTCCTATCTGCGAGAGCTCGCCAGGAAGCAGGCCGAGTACGCTGCGCTGCCGATCATGGCCGAGCGGACCGCTCTCTGGTATCGCCACAACGCGCTCAGAGGAGAGCGGCCTATCGTCGTCATGGAGATGGGCACCTTCGAGCGTGACATGCTGCCCGATCCGAGATGCTCATCCCCGGCGGCAGTCGAGATCGAGCGCAGCCTGCTGCGCCCCATCATCAGCCACGAAGAGATCGATGACGACAAGGTTGTCCCCGACCACTTCACCGTCTACTGGCGCATCCACACCGACGAGTTCGGCATCGACATCCCGACCGATCGCGCTGAGGACGCCGAAGGACGGGCCATCGGTTACCACTGGCAGCACCCCATCAAGGCGCTGAAACGTGACTTCCACAAGCTCAAGCCTGCCACCTTCAGCGTGGATCGCGATGGAACACTCGCCTGGCGGGCCTGCGTGGAGGAGGTGCTGGGCGACATCCTGCCGGTCGTGGTCAAGAACCACAGCCTGGCCTGGCATGCAGCGCTCTGCGCCAAAGTGGTGCGGCTGATGAGCCTGGAGCAGATGATGTATGCCATGATCGATGAGCCCGACGAATTGCATGCGCTCATGGCCTATCTTCGGGACAACGTGCTGGCCTATGCGAAGTGGCAGGAGCGAGAGGGGTTGCTGACGCTGAACAACGGCAACGACTACACCGGTGCAGGCAGCTATGGCTTCACGAACGAGCTGCCGACGGAATCCTCGCGGCGGAATGGACAGGTGACGACGCACGACTTGTGGTTCAACATCAACTCACAGGAAACGGTCAGCATTTCCCCTCGCATGTATGGACGCTTCGTCTTCCCTTACTATCGCGACCTCTGTGAGCCGTTCGGCCTGGTCTACTACGGCTGCTGTGAGCCGGTGCACGACATCTGGCAGGACTACGTCAGCAAACTGCCGCACCTCCGCAAGGTCTCCATTTCGGCCTGGTGCAACGAGGAGTTCATGGGCGAAGCGCTGCGGGGCAGCCGCGTAATCTACTCGCGCAAGCCCAGCCCCAACTTCGTCGGCGTCGGCGTGACCTTCGACGCCGAAGGCTTTCGCTCGCACATCGCCAGGACGCTGACCGCGGCGCGTGGCTGTCACCTCGAGATCATCTTCCGCGACATTTACACCGTGACCGGTGACCGCACCAAGCCGGGACAGGCCGTGAAGATCGCCCGGCAAGCCATCGACGCGATGTGGTGAGGACGGCTCTCGATGGGGGTCGCCGGGAAGTACCCACTGACCGGTGCGGTTCATGCGCGGCTGAATCGCCTGCTGGCGCTTCGCCGCGCCGGCGAGCCGGATAGCGCGGCCATGCAGTCCGAAGCCGCAGCGTTGCAGCGCGTTCTGATCGGCTAGATCAGCGCAGAAGGAGGAGGACCAATCGATGTACAAGTCTCTTTCGGTGGGAGCGATCGGCGTCAAGGCCGACCTCGCCGCGGCGGCCGGCCTGGCTGCCCGCCACGGCTTCGATGCGGTGCACGTCAACGTGCGTGAGGTTGCCGCGCTCGGCCCAACCCAGGCGCAGGAGATCCTGGCACGAGCAGGCGTCAGGGCGGCAGGCTTCGGACTGCCGATCCAATATCGACAGGAGGCGGGGGAGTTCCAGACAGCGCTGGCCGAGCTGCGCGAGCTGGCGGCCGTGGCGCAGGCGATGGGATTGACCCGAACGACCACCTGGGTGCCGAGCTGGCACGACACCCTTGACTTCGCCGCGAATTATGCGTTTCTGCGCGACCGCTTCGCACAGGTTGCGTCGATCCTCAAGGACCACGGCATTCGCTTCGGGCTGGAGTTCCTCGGGCCGAAGACCCTGCGTGACGGCCATCCGTACGCGTTTATCCACACCATGGACGGCATGTTGGCGCTTTGCTCCGACATCAACACGGGCAACGTCGGCCTGCTGCTGGACGCCTACCACTGGTACACCGCGGGCGGGACGCTGGCCGACCTGGACCGGCTCACCGACGCCGAGATCGTGGACGTGCATGTCAACGACGCGCCGGCAGGCGTGCCGCTCGATCAGCAGCTCGACGGCGTGCGCGGACTGCCGGGCGAAACCGGCGTCATCGGCGTGCCGGCCTTCTTAGCGGCCGTGGCCCGCATCGGCTACACCGGGCCGGTGATGGTCGAGCCGTTCAGCCAACGCGTGCGCGAGATGTCGCCCGAGGACGCGGTGCGCGCCACGGGAGAGGCGCTGAACAGCGTGTGGCGCGCGGCAGGGCTGTGATCAGCCAACCTCAAGCCACGCGCTTCAGATCTTTCGCTCTTGGCGCAACGCGTTTCGCGCTTTGCCCTTGATGAGGAGACAGCGACCCATGAACGACCCAACCACACGGCACGATGCGGCTTTTCGCCCGAACATCATTCTCATCAACTGTGACGACCTCGGCTACGGGGATTTGGGGTGTTACGGCTCGCAGGTGAACCAGACACCGCACCTCGACCGCATGGCAGCAGAGGGGATGCGCTTCACCGATTTCTACATGGCCTCTCCGCTCTGCTCGCCCTCGCGCGGGGCCATGATGACCGGCTGCTATCCGCGGCGCATCAGTTTCGGCACGTTCGAGGGGCACGGCGTGCTCTTTCCGGGCCAGGGGATCGGCCTGAACCCGGATGAAACCACGATTGCAGCCATCCTGAAGCAGCAAGGTTACGCCACCAAGATCGTGGGCAAATGGCACTGCGGTGACCAGCCCGAGTTCCTCCCGACGCGTCACGGATTCGATAGCTACTACGGGCTGCCCTACAGCAACGATATGGGCATCCAGGCGAGCCATCTGTTCCGACTCATGCCGCCACTGCCACTGCTGCGCGATGAGGAAGTGATCGAAGAGCAGCCAGATCAGGCTTCGTTGACCTCGCGCTATGTCGAGGAGTCGCTCCGCTTCATACGGGAATCGCGCGACACCCCCTTCTTCCTCTACTTTGCGCACATGCACGTGCATCTGCCGCATTATGTCGCCTGGAGGTTTCTCAAGACTGCCATCAACGGCCCTTACGGCGCGGCCGTCGAATGCATCGACTGGAGCGTCGGCGTGCTGATGCGCGAGCTGAGGCGGTTGGGGCTGAACGACACCACGCTGATGATCTTCACATCGGACAACGGTTCGCGCGGCGATCGCGGGGGCAGCAACAGCCCGCTCCGAGGTGGGAAATTCACTACCTGGGAGGGCGGCCTGCGCGTGCCCTGCATCATGCGCTGGCCGGGCGCGATTCCCGCCGGCGCGACCGACTCCCATATTGTGACGTCCATGGACTTCCTGCCGACCCTGGCGCACCTGGCCGGCGCCGAGCCGCCATCGGACCGGATCATCGACGGCAAGGACGTCCGCTCGCTGCTGCTGGCCGAGCCGGGCGCAAACAGCCCTCACGATGCGTTCTTCTACTACCTGGGCGACCGCCTGCAGGCTGTCCGCTCCGGCCCATGGAAACTGCACGTCTGGCGCGATGGGAAAGCCGTACAGGAATTGTACAACCTGGCTGCTGATCTCGGAGAGACGCGGGACGTAGCATCTGAGCATCCTGACATCGTGCGCGACCTGGACGCCAGGGCCGACGCAATGCGCCAGGACATCGGCGATGCCGCACGGGGGATGTCCGGCCGCAACTGCCGGCCCGCCGGCCGAGTGGAGAATTCGAAGACACTGACAGAATACGACCCTGAGCATCCCTACTACATGGCAATGTACGACTTGCCGGATCGAGGGTGACTTTCTGTTGCGATGACGACAACGCAGGATCGGCTCACGTCGCATCGACTCACGCCACAGGACGCGCCATGAATGACAAGGACCGGAGCGCTTTGCGCGAACTTGCCCGACGCTACCTGGAGATTTGTTCGAAGCCGGAGATGGACGAGCGTCGCGACCTTTGGCGGCGGCACAACAGCCTGAAATGGACGCGGCCGCCGATCTATGTGCGCGCCTTTGCCTGGAAAGAGATGCCGGAGGCGCGGCTTTCCTGCGAGGACCCGTTCTATCGACATTTCGAGAACTTCTTCCGTTACCAGCTCTTCTGGGACAGCATGGCCGATGACTCGATCTTCGAGCCGTGGGTCACGGTGCAGGCGACGCATCGCTGCACGGGGTGGGGAGTCAGTGGGGAGCGCCATCGCTCGGGGGAAGAAGGCGGCTCGTTCAAGGTGGACTACCCACTGAAGCGCGAAGAGGATATCGAAATGCTGCGACCGCCGCGACACGAGATCGACGAAGAGGCGACGGCGCGCAACAGCGAACGCCTGGCGGACGCGATCGGCGATCTGATCACCATTAACGTCGATCGTGGCCCGGCCTACCGCATGTGGAGCGGCGACATCTCCACCGACTTGGGATACCTGCGCGGGATCGAGAACTTCATGGTTGACATGTACGATCGGCCCGCCTGGCTCCACCGGCTGGCCGCCTTCATGCGCGATGGCATTCTGCGGACCCACGACCAGGCCGAGGCAGCTGGAGACTGGGGCCTTTCGGCCCATCAGAACCAGGCGATGCCCTATGCCGAGGAGTTGGCCGATCCCGCGCCGAACGCTAACGGGGTGCTGCGCAAGCAGTTGTGGGGGTACATGGCGGCCCAGGAGTTCGCACTGGTCTCCCCCGCCAAACATGAGGCGTTCCTTCTGGGCTACCAGATCCCGATTCTGAGCCAATTCGGGCTGGTCGCCTACGGCTGCTGCGAGGACCTGACCCGCAAGATCGGCATCTTGCGGCGGATTCCGAACTTGCGCCGCATCGCCGTATCACCTTTCGCAGACGCGGCAAAATGTGCGGAGCAGATCGGCGCGGACTACGTCCTCTCCTATCGTCCCAGTCCGGCCGACATGGTAGGCTACGGCTTCGACCCCGACCGCATCCTGGCAATCCTGCGTCGCGATCTGCGGGCCTGCCGGAGATGCCACACCGACATCACCCTGAAGGATGTGGAGACCGTACAAGGGGATCCCCACCGCGTGCGCCGCTGGGTTGCCCTCACGCGCCAGGTGATCGACGAAGTGTACGGCTAACGGCCGCCTGGCTTCGCTCGGCCAGCCAGACGCCGAGGACGCGCGCGTCAGCCAAGGCCTGCTCCGGAGCATCGTCCCGCACGAACTCCAGCAGCGCAGAGCGCTCGCGCTCGTTGGAGGCAACCCGATCCAGGCAGGACCGCCACACCACCGCACCCTCGACCAGCGGCCGGCGATCTGCTACGGCCGAGGGCGCGGTCGCCGCCCATTGGAAGACGTGCATGCTGCTGAGGTAGTCCAACACGGCGTTGAGACCCTGGGCGTAAGTCTTCGATCACGGCCATGCGATGGGCGAGCTCGGCGCCAGCAGACGCGAGCTTGCCCGCCCACACGCGGACGGTCGGCGCACCCAGCAGAATGGCGGTTTCCAGCACGCGCGCGAAGGGAAGACCCTCGCCCCCCGCGCGGAGGCCTGCGCGCCGGCAGCCGATCGCATTGCGGATGGGAACGCTCCGCGCCCCCCGAGCGTCACGGAAAAGATGCGCGCTGCGGCGAAGGTCGGGGATGATTTGGGCTTTGCCTGTCCGGATGTTATAATCCCTGACGTTATGTTCGTTAGGCTCTCGTCCGGTGCACTCATCCCTGCTCAGGAGCATATCGCGCGTGATCAGCCCGCTTAACTGGCTTCTTGGCCTGTTTTCTCTCGATATCGGCATCGACCTGGGGACTGCCAACACCCTCGTGAACATTCGCAACCGGGGGATTGTCATCAACGAACCGTCCGTGGTGGCGATCGACAGAAAGAGCAAGCGTGTGTTGGCGATCGGCTCAGAGGCCAAAGAGATGGTCGGCCGCACACCGGGCAATATTGTCGCGGTCAGGCCCTTGCGAGATGGGGTGATCTCGGACTTCGACGTTACGGAGCAGATGCTCCACTACTTCATTCACAAAGTCCATGACCGTATGGTGCTGCGCATCCCGCGGCCGCGGGTCGTGGTGGGCATTCCCAGCGGCGTGACCGAGGTGGAGAAGCGCGCGGTCTATGATGCCACGATCAGTGCCGGTGCGCGCGAGGCCTACCTGATCGAGGAGCCGATGGCCGCCGCGATCGGCGCGGGACTGCCCGTCTCGGATGCACAGGGCAGCATGATCATCGACATCGGCGGCGGCACCACCGAAGTTGCCGTGACGTCATTGGGCGGCATCGTCGTGGCCCGCTCCATTCGCGTTGCGGGCGACGAAATGGATGAGGATATCATCAACTACGCCCGCCAGAAGTACAACCTGCTGATCGGCGAGCAGATGGCTGAATCGGTGAAGATCGAGGCGGGATCGGCCTACCCGTTGGACGAAGAGCTGATGGTGGTGTTGCGTGGCCGCAACCTGATCACCGGCCTGCCGGAGGCGATCGATATCAGCAGCGTGGAGCTGCGCGAGGCCCTGCGCAACTCGGTGGGGATCATCATTGACACGGTGCGCCAAGCCATCGACGAAACACCGCCGGAATTGATCTCGGACCTGATGCTGCACGGCATCGCCCTGGCGGGCGGCGGCGCGCTGCTCAAGGGGCTGGCGCAGCGCCTGTCCGAAGAAAGCAAAATGCGCGTGTATGTCGCCGAGGACCCGCTGAGTTGCGTGGCGCGGGGCGCCGGCCAGGTCTTGGAGAACTTCGACGTGCTGCAGGCGACGCTTGCCAGTATGCAGCGGGGCAGCACGCTTCATTGATTGCGGAGCCGGGTCGCGCCTGTCAGAGCGCTGCATGCGCGCACTCCGAGTTGCGCGATCTGAGATCCGAAATCCAAAATCGCCATGAGTCGCGTTTCTAGCCGTACCTTCTTGGTCTTCGCGCTGGCGGCCGTAAGCCTTACATTGCTGATCCTCTCGTCGTCGAACCGACTTGGCCCAGTGGAAGGCGCGCTGTCGAGCGCCGGGCGCCCCTTCCTCATCACGTTCAGCGGGATTAGCCGGCAGCTCAACAACCTGGTCACCACTGCCCGGGACCTGACCACGCTGCGCGGCCGCAACAACCAGTTGCAGACAATGGTCGACACGCTGACGATCGACAATTTGCGCCTGCAGGAGGCCGAGTCGGAGAACGAGCGACTGCGCAGTCTGCTCCGATTCCGGCAGCTGAATCCCAACTATGATTTCCGCGGCGGCCAGGTCATCGCGCGCGTCATCGGAAAATCGCCCAGCAACTACCTGCATTCGATCACCATCGATCTCGGCTCTGAGCACGGCATTAAGCCGGGTATGCCCGTCGTCACGGAACGCGGTCTGGTGGGCCGCATCCACAAGGTCGGCGCGCTCTCCTCGACCGTGCTCCTGATCACCGATCCCAGCAGCGGTGTTCCCGGGCTCATTCGCGGCAACCGCCTCAGCGGCGTGGTCAGCGGTCGCGCCAGCGGCCAGCCAGTCATGGAGTTCATTCCCCAGGACGAGAAGATTGCCTTGGGTGACACGGTGATCACCTCCGGCTTGGGCGGCAACTTCCCGAAGAATCTCGTCATCGGGCAGATCGTCGAAGTGCGCCAGCGCGACTACGAGATGTTTCAGCAGGCCACGATCCGTCCGACCGTCAACTTCGACCGGCTGGAAGTCGTGCTGGTCATCACGAACTTCCAGCCGCTGCCCGGCGCACCGGGCGACGTCGAAAGCGTGGGGTGAAGCAGGATGGCGCACGTACGGCGACGAGGCGCGCTCAGGATTCGGCGTAGCCTGACCGGCCTGTATCTGATGGCGGCGGTCCTGGCCCTGGTTGTGTTGGTGCAGGCGACGTTGCTGGCGCGCGTCAGGCTGGTGGGCGCATCGCCCAACCTGCTCCTGGTGGTCGTCGTGTGCTGGAGCCTCATCCGCGGCCTGTATGACGGGTTGATCTGGGGCTTCGTCGGCGGCCTGGCTCTCGACGTGATCGCCGGCCTGCCGCTTGGCACGTCGTCGCTGGCGCTCATGGCGACGACGCCGCTGGCCGGCTTGGGCAAGAACAGCGTGTTTCCGGGCAGCCTGACGCTGCCCGTGCTCCTGGTGGCGCTGGCGACCCCCGTGTACGGTTGGCTGGTCCTGCTGACTGAGCTGCTGCGCGGGATCCCGGTCGATTGGCTGGCGAGCAGCGTGCGCGTCATCGGCCCGGAGATCGCAATCAATGGAGCGCTGGTGATCGTCGTGTATCCTGTGCTGCGCTGGCTGGCGACGCAGATCCGGCCGACGCAGATGGAATGGTGAGAGCATGAAACCGGCAATCAGTCGAGCTGAAGCACGGCTGATGCTGCTGCGGGGCGTGGTTGCCGTCGTAGTGGCGGTGCTGATCGGCCGTCTGTGGCAGTTGCAGATGGTCGAGGGCTCCACCTATCTCCTGCGCGCCGATCGCAACCGTTTTCGAGAGGTCGAAGTGGCCGCGCCGCGCGGGGTGATCTACGATCGCAACGGCAAGATCCTGGCCCGCAACCGGCCAAGCTTCACGATCTCGGTGGTGCCAGGGGACCTGCCGAAGACACGCGAGGGAGAGCCGGACACCGCACGAGAAACCGCGGTGTTGGACCGGCTTCTTGCGCTGCTGGCCCAGCCCGCGCCCAGGCTACGCCCCAGCCCGACGCCGAGCCCCACGCCGGCGCCTGCGAAAGGCGGCGCGGCCCCTGCGAGACCCATCTCGACGACCATGCAGATTCCCGATCGGCAGCCCTGGTACATGCCGCGTGCGGAAATCGAAAAGGCCATCAAAGAGGGCCGGCTGGGCGGCGCCTATCGGCCGATC
>CAYRFV010000037.1:0-28879 GCA_964423545.1 uncultured Anaerolineales bacterium
ATCGCAGCAGACACCCACCCAGCCGGGAGAGGGATATGGATCGCGCATTCTTTGTTCTCGGCAGCCTGTCGGGCGGGCTGGCGGTGGCGCTCGGCGCCTTTGCAGCACACGGCCTGCGCGCTCGCCTGACGCCCGATCTGCTGGCGAGCTTCGAGACTGGCGTGCGCTACCAGCTGATCCACGCACTGGCGCTGCTGGCGGTCGCCTGGGCGGTGACACGCTGGCCGCGTTCGGCGCTGCCGGGCACGGCCGGCTGGCTCTTCGTCGCGGGCACGGTGGTGTTCTCGTTCAGTCTCTATCTGCTGGCGCTGACGGGGATGCGCTGGCTGGGCGCGATCACGCCGCTGGGCGGCGCGGCATTCGTGGCGGGATGGGTCTGCCTGGCGCTGGCAGCATGGCGGGGATGAACCGGACGCCCCACCGCGGGTCGCGGTGGGCTATGGGATGGCTGAGACCGGCCCGGCTTCGGTTGGCCTGCGCTGTAGGCCCTGCGACACAGGCCCTGCAGGGCAGGGGAAGTCGGCCCGATCCCAAACGCGCAGGCGCTACTTTGCCAGCGCCTGCCCGGCGTAGTACGCCATGGCATCCCGCATGAAGACGGCCAGTCCGGGACACACCTTGTCGAAGGTGGCCGTGAAGCGCGGGTCGTCCACGTACATCTGCCCCAGCCCGCGGTACATCTCCGCCGGGCAGGGATAGAAGTTCTCGATCCACGCATGGTGGCGCGCGATGGCGGCCTGGACCGCGGGATCGCTCACCGGCCGCTCCATGTAACCGGCAAGCAGCTGTGAGATATCGCCGCCCTCCTGCTTGACCGCCTGCCACTGAGCCTTGGTCATCTGGCTTACCCGGCGCTGCGATTCGACGGCCGTCTCACCCCAGCGCTCGCGCACTTCGGCTTCGTACTCTTTGAACTTCGCTCTCTCTTCAGGCGAGAACCCTTCGTAGAGCGCTTCATCTGTCAATGGCATAGCATCCTCCCCAGTCAGCGTTACGATGGTCCGGTCAACGGTTCGCAGGAGACGCGCCAGCCGCTCGGCCCGTTCGCTGAGCATCCGCCGGTGATCGCGCAGCGCCTCGATCTGATCGAACCCAGGGAGATCAAGGATCGCGCGAATCTCCTCCAGCGGGAAGTCGAGCTCCCGATAGAACAGCACCTGCTGCAGGCGCAGCAGGTCCCGCTGGGTGTAGAGCCGGTAGCCCGCCTCAGTGCGGGTTGACGGCTTGAGCAGCCCGATGTGGTCGTAGTGGTGCAGCGTCCGGACGCTGACCCCGGCCATCCGGGCGAGCTGGCGGATCGTGTGCGTTGCCGTGCGTGTCTCCATGAGCGGGATGATACACTATGACGTTACGTTAATGTCAAGAGGCATAACGCAGAATCCAGCCACCGTTTCGACGCACCGCTGTCAGGAGACGTCTGCGATTCGGCCGATCAGTTGCGGGAATTCGGTCGGGCCAAACGACACGTTGATGCGGAATTTCAGCCTCACCTTGTCGGCGCCGAATTTGGAGATCACGGTCATGCAGTGTGGCGTCTCGGTGAAACAAACCCGCAGCTCATAGACGTCGCCGGCCGTCCATGCGCCGCTGGCCGCGACGGGGCGGCTCGACTCGGCGGCCGCCCGACGGCGCTCGAGCGGATTCCAGGTGGTGACACCCGCAACCCACGCGCCGTGGCCGCAGATCACCCGATGCTCGCCGCGATCCTCCTGCACGGTGAGGACGTCCGCATCGCGACCGAATTCGAACGAGAGCGCACGCAGCGGGGCTCGTTTCCCCGTGAAGTGATAGCGTTGGCCCGACGCCTTCGAGGCCATGAGCGAAGAGGACTGCCCTTGCACCGCAGGGAGCGCCAAGCCACCCAGCCTGTGAGCCAGGGCGGTCTGTGCGGATGCCGCAGCAGGCGAGGACGGCGCTCCACCCGGTGCGGCCATCGCAGGGAGCAGATGCGTCCAGATCAGATCCAGCACAGCCTGCATGTTCGGCGAACCGGCGGTGATCGCGACTACCGCATCCTGCTCGGGCAAGATCACACAGAACTGACCGAACGCGCCATCGCCGCGATAGGCGCCGTGCCGGCAGCGCCAAAACTGATAACCGTACCCCTGCTGCCAGTCCGGCTGCGTGTTCGACGCGTTGGATACCTGGGCCGCCGATGCATCAGCTACCCACGCCTCAGGCAGGAGACGCCGGCCCTGCCACATGCCCCGCTGGAGGTACAGTTGCCCGAAGCGGGCAATATCCTCGGTCTTGATGCTCAGGCCGAATCCCCCGGTGTTGACCCCGCGCGGGCAGGTCTCCCAGGTGGCGCCGACGATGCCGAGCGGCTCGAACAGGCGCGGCTGCAAATACTCCACGAGGGTCTGCCCGGTCACGCGCTGGATGATGGCTGAAAGCATGTAGCTGGCGCCGGTGTTGTAAAGAAAATGGACCCCCGGCGCGAACGCCACTGGCCGCGCCAGAAACGCCCTGGCCCAATCCCCGTCGCGGCGTTGCCAAAGGTAGGGCGTCGTGTCGTGATCGTGCCCGGTGGACATCGACAGAAGATGACGCACCCGCATGGCGGCCAGGTTGGCGTCCGGTCTGCGCGGCGCCTCGGCGGGGAAGAACGCGAGCACTGGATCGTCCACAGACAGGCGGTTCTCGGCCACAGCCAGGCCGATCGCCGTCGAGGTGAAGCTCTTGCTCAGGGAATAGAGCATGTGGGGCGCATCCGGCCGATAGGGCGCCCACCAGCCTTCGGCCACCACGTGGCCGCGACGCAGCAGCATCAAGCTGTGCAGGCCGCAGTCATGCTGCTCGACTGCGGCCAGGAACGCCGTGATGGCCACAGACGGGATGCCCTGGGCCTCTGGGATGCTGCGCGGCAGAACTGTTGAAAGCGTTGTCATCAGGTCTCCTATCTTCATAAGGATGGCGCGACCCGAGTTCTCCAACGGGCTGGAGTGTCACAGACCAGGCGTGCGAATCGGCCGCCGAGTCATTGCAGCCACCGCTCGATCTCCGCCTTCACCGTGCTCGCATCCGCGGGCAGCTCCACTGGCGGGTTGCGATGGCGGGCGACCACATCGGCCAGTGTGTTCTCGTGGTAGCCCACCTTGAACTCGTTGAACTTCAGGCCGTGCGCGGTGGAGATCACCACCACGCGCTGCCCCGGCCGGATGATCCCGCGCCGCGCCAGCCTGCTTGTGGCGGCAAGCGCCACGCCGGTGTGGGGACACGTGTAGAGCCCGGCGCGATCGGCCAGGGCGCATGCCTCAGCCAGCTCCTGCTCGCTGGCCTGCTCCACCACGCCGT
Source organism: uncultured Anaerolineales bacterium (assembly GCA_964423545.1). Taxonomy (GTDB): domain Bacteria; phylum Chloroflexota; class Anaerolineae; order CG2-30-64-16; family CG2-30-64-16; genus JALOOE01. The sequence goes on from CAYRFV010000037.1 coordinate 3,298, forward strand.
CAAAGGCGCGCAGCGCAGCCACCGCCTTCTCGTAGCTCACCGGCGCGCCGATGCGGATGGCCGAGGCGGCCGTGGGGCCGGCCGTGACCGCTTCGTAGCGCGCAAAACCGGACTGGTAGGCCCTGAAGAGAGGATTGGCGCGTTCGGCCTGCGCGGCGGCCAGCCGCGGCAGACGGTCGATAACGCCCAGCTCCTTCGCCAGCGCCAGCCCTTTCGCCAGCGCCGAGATGTTGCCGAGGTTGCCGGAGGGGAGCACGATCCAATCGGGGACGTCCCAGCCGAGCTGCTGGACGATCTCGATGCCGACCGTCTTCTGCCCCTCGACGCGCAGCGAGTTCATCGAGTTCGCCAGGTAGATTGAGTCGTCGCGGGTCACTTCTTGAACGATCCGCATGCAGCCGTCGAAGTCGGTGTCGAGCGCAAGCACGCGCGCGCCGTTGGCGATGGGTTGAATGAGCTGCGCGGTGCTGATCTTGCCGCGCGGCAGGAAGACGATCGCCGGAATGCCCGCGACCGCGGCATAGGCCGCCAGCGCGGCCGAGGTGTCGCCCGTGGAAGCGCACGCCACCGCACGGACGGGCGTAGGGGGCGGGGTGACCCTGTCCCTCCCTGCCGACATCATCTGCGCCACCGCGCTGACCAGCACGGTCATGCCCAGATCCTTGAAGGAGCCGGTGTGGCTCACACCACACTGCTTGACCCACAGTTCATCGATTCCCAGCGACTTCGCCAGCCGCGGCGCGGGGATGAGCGGCGTGAAGCCTTCACCGAGAGTGACGATATGCTCAGCACGGAGTTGGGGCAGCACCCACTCGTGCTTGCTCCAGACGCCGGAGGGGGGATGGGGGACGGCTGATCGCTGACCGGCGAACCCGGATTGCGCATCGAACCGCGTGCGCCACTCGGAGCCGGAACGCGCGTGCGCCAGGGCGGATGCGTCGTGGACAACTTCCAGCAGGCCGCCGCAGGCGGGGCAGCTGTAGATCACCTCGAAGACGTCGTGGCGGCCAGGGCAGCCCCGGATGCACTGGTACCAAGATGAGAACGACACAGTGAACCTCACGGAAGCATGATAGATGCCGAACGGCAGGAGTCTAGCATCGCCAGCAGCTTTTCGCAAAGGTTCAGACCGGCGATTGCCGTGTAGCTTTTTGCACGAACCGATCGTCACGGCTATACTTCCCGCACAGATCATCTCCCTGGAGGCGTCCATGTTCTTCGAGCTTCGCCAGTATCGCATTCTCCCGGGCCAACGCGAGGCCTGGGTCAAGTTCATGGAAGAGGTCATCATCCCCTTCCAGGCCTCAAAAGGCATGGTCATCGTCGGCAGCTTCGTCGCCCCGCTGGAGGAGGATCTCTATATCTGGATGCGCCGCTTCGAGAGCGAAGAGGAGCGCGAGCGGCTGTATCGCGCGGTGTACGAGACGGAGACGTGGAAGAACGAGATTGCGCCCAGGGTCACTGAGCTGATGGACCGCTCGCGCATCGTCGTGACGCGCCTCGAGGCGACGCCCAAATCGGTCATCCGGTGATGGCTTGGCCGGCGGGGTGACCGCCAAAAAAAGCGCCGGTGGGCATGGAGCCTTGCGCCTGCGCCGGCCGCCAGGTCGCGCATCGGGCACCGCGACAACAGGCCCGTCGTTCTGCGCAATGCCCGGCCGCCGGGATGCTTTTGACATTCGGCGGCGGCGGACTATAATACCGCCGACTCATCCCGATCGCGCGGCTTACCGCTCAATGCCGTGCTGTTCCATGAGGTTCCTCACGTCAGCAGATGGGACGCGGTCCGTTCGCCGTGCCTGCGATTCTCAGTTCATCTATCACCCAGGAGGAGAGGTCATGAAGCAAGTGAAGTTTGCCAGCCTGTTCATCGTCTTCGCGCTGCTGTCCGGCATGCTGGCGGCCTGTGCGCAGCCTGCGGCCCAGAAGATCGTCATTGCCAGCGATGCTTCCTTCCCGCCGATGGAGTTCGTCGACGAAAGCAAGAAGATCGTCGGCTTCGATATCGACCTGATCACCGCCATCGCCAAGGACCAGAAGTTCGAGTTCGAGATCAAGAATACGGCGTGGGATGGCATTTTCGCCGGCCTGGAAGGGGGCGCCTACGACGCCATCCTCTCCTCGGTCACAGTCACGGACGAGCGGAAGCAGAAGTACGACTTCTCAGAGCCGTACATGAACGCAGGGCAGTCGGTCGTCGTGCGCGCGGATGAGACGAATATCAAGAGCGACAAAGACCTGCCGGGCAAGACCGCTGGTGCGCAGATCGGCACCACCGGCGCCATCGCCGTGGGCAAGATCAACGGCGCGAAACTGAAAGAATATGACACGCCCGACCTGGCCATGCTGGATCTGCTGAACAAGAACATCGATGCGGTGGTGGTCGACACGCCGGTCGCCGCGGACTACGCCCTGAACTCGCCGCAGTTCAAGGGCAAGCTCAAGATTGCGGGGAATCCGTTCACCGACGAGGTCTTTGCGTTGACGGTCAAGAAGGGGGATCCGAAGAAGCTGCTGCCCCTCTTCAACGCTGGCCTGGCGAACGTCAAGAAGTCCGGCGAATACGACAAAATCTACGCCAAGTGGATCGGCGGGTCGAGCAAGTAGACGCAGACGCCAGCCGGGTCCGGCCGGCGCGCAGCGATCGCACCACGAAGGCGCCGATGCGCCAGGCTCACCGGGCTTTCATCGTGCTGGGTGCGCCTGGCGACCCGGCGCTTCCGTGGAAGGGTCGGTCTCCGCTTCGTTTGAGCCAGGGCCAAAGCACCGGAGTCGCCCTGACCGTCACCTTCGACCCTTCGCCCGTGTCCGTCATTGGAGACCCCATGCCTGATTCATCCGCACCGGCCCCGGTTCCCGCCCCATCGGGCAATGCGCCTCCGCCGATGGGCGGTCGCCTGCTGGCGACCGACCGCTGGTGGCTCCTCTTCATTGCGGTCGTCGCACTGATCGTGCTCTTGGCCCTCGCCGCCCCCATTCCTTTCCGCCAGATCCTCCTGTTCCTGGCAGACGGCATCCTGGTCACCCTGGAAATCACCGTGGTCTCGTTCCTGTTCATCCTACTGGTGGGGATGCTAGGCGGCCTGGGCCGGGTCTCTCACAACCGGATCATCCGGGGAATCGCGTCCCTCTATGTCGAGGTGGTGCGCGGCATCCCGGTGCTGGTCTGGCTGCTCTGGATCTGGTTTGCGCTCCCGCAGGTGCTGGAGCGACTGGGAATATGGATTGCGGGCTTCGCGCCCTCGATCGGCGGCGCAATTGCGGCCACCAAGCTGGAGCCGTTCGCTGCAGCGGTCATCGGCTTCACGGTGGCCTACGGCGCGTACATGACGGAGATCTTTCGCGCTGGCATCCAGTCGATCCCGAAGGGACAGATGGAAGCAGCGCGCTCGCTGGGGATGACCTATATCCAGGCGATGCGCTATATCATCCTGCCCCAGGCGATCCGAGTCATCCTGCCGCCCGTAGGCAACGAGTTTGTGACGCTGCTCAAGGACTCGTCGCTGGTCTCCGTGCTGGCGGTGTCCGATCTGACCCGTCGCGGCCGCGAGTTCGTGGCGCGCAGCTTCCTGAGCTTCGACACCTTCACCATGGTCGCGTTGATCTACCTGATGATGACGCTGTTCTTCACACGCGTCTTCAGCGCCATCGAGCGGCAGATGACGGTGGAGAAACGGTGACAGTGGACGGTAGACCCCAGACGATGGGGTAAGGGCAATCCAGGTTTGCTATCGTCCATCGTCAGGAGGATTTCATGCCCGCACACATCATCGAAATGCGGCACGTCCACAAGTGGTTCGGCCGCACGCATGCGCTGGACGACGTGGATCTCGATGTGGCGGCCGGCCAGGTGTTGGTGATCATCGGACCCAGCGGGTCCGGGAAATCGACGCTGCTGCGCAGCATCAACCACCTGGAAACGATCAATTCGGGGCAGATCGTCGTCGACGGGATGGTGCTGACGGGCAAAGCCACCGACATCAACGCGGTGCGGGCCGAGATCGGCATGGTGTTCCAACAGTTCAATCTCTTTCCGCACCTGACCGTGCTCGATAACATCACCCTGGCGCAACGCATCGTGCGCAAGCGCGATGCGGTCGAGGCCGAGACAAAGGCGTGCGAGCTGCTCGAACGCGTCGGCATCCCGGAGAAAGCGCACTCGTATCCCGGTCAGCTCTCGGGCGGCCAACAGCAGCGCGTGGCCATTGCGCGCGCGCTGGCGATGGATCCGAAGATCATGCTGTTCGACGAACCGACCAGCGCACTCGACCCGGAAATGATCAAGGAAGTGCTGGATGTGATGATGGACCTGGCCAGGACCGGCATGACGATGATCTGCGTGACGCACGAGATGGGCTTTGCGCGCGCCGCCGCACAACGGATCATCTTCATGGACAGCGGCAAGATCGTGGAGGACACGACGCCCGAGGGGCTGTTCAATGCGCCGAAGAGCGAGCGCACCAAGCAATTCCTGAGCAAGATTCTCGAACACTGACATCCAGGCGCCGCTGCACCTCCGGTCGGGCCGGCCCGTGCGTCGTGGCGGGAGACGAATATGTCCCTCGTCATTGACGAACCGGCGACGGGCTGCTAACCTGTGAGCTGGCTTAGCACCGGCGCCAGGCCGCCGGGGATGTTGCGCTCCGCAGTGCAGACTACATCATATCAAAGACCAACAGGAGGATTGTCCCGATGAAAGCGATGACCCAGGCCAATCTGCAGGCCGCGTTTGCGGGCGAAAGCCAGGCGCACATGAAGTACCTGGCGTTCGCGGAGATTGCCGAGCGAGAGAAACTGCCGAATGTGGCGCGCATCTTCCGCGCGGCCTCGTTCGCCGAACAGGCGCACGCCACCAATCACCTGCGCGCGCTCGGCGGCCTCGGCAAGACCGCGGCCAACCTGGACGCGGCGTACGCCGGCGAGAGCTTCGAGATCAGCGAGATGTATCCCGCCTACATCGAAGTGGCGAAGACGCAAGAAGAAAAGCGCGCGCTGGGCAGCATGGAAGACGCCATGGCAGCCGAGAAGGTGCACGCGGCGCTCTACGCCAAGGCGAAGGAAGCCGTGGCCGGCGGCAAAGATGTGGAGGTAGGCGTCGTCTGGGTGTGCAGTGTGTGCGGCTTCACCGGCGAGGGGGAGCCACCCGAGAAGTGCCCGGTCTGCGGCGCGGTGCATACCAAGCTGATGAAGTTCTAGCCTCTGCGCATTACGAATCCAAGAGACCTTCGAGGTTTGCGCGACCTCGAAGGTTTTGGTTTTGTATCATGCGGCATCTATGCAATTGATCCCGACGGACAGGGCGCCCGAGTTGGAGGAGGACACGCTCGCGTGAACCTCCACAACCTTCACTCCGGGGCATGACTGGCGACATAGAGACGCGACACGCGAAAGGCACTCTCGCTATGTCCAGATACATCGGCGCCATCGATCAGGGCACCACCAGCACCCGCTTCATGATCTTCGACCATGCCGGCGGCGTGGCCAGCATTCATCAGCTCGAGCATCAGCAGATCTATCCGCAGCCCGGCTGGGTCGAGCACGATCCGCTGGAGGTGTGGGCGCGCACGCGCGAGGTGATCGACGTGGCGCTGGCGAAGGCCGGTCTGTCCCCCGCCGACCTGGCTGCGATCGGCGTGACTAACCAGCGCGAGACCGCGGTCGTCTGGAATCCCAGGACGGGACAGCCGTACGGCAACGCCATCGTCTGGCAGGACACTCGCACCGACAAGCTGTGCAACGATCTCGCGCGCAACGGGGGCCAGGACCGCTTCCGGCCGCAGACCGGTCTGCCGCTGGCGACCTACTTCTCAGGGCCGAAGCTGCGCTGGATCCTGGACAACACGCCCGGTGTACGCCAGGCGGCAGCGCGGGGCGAGGCGGTGTTCGGCAACATGGACACCTGGGTCATCTGGAACCTGACCGGCGGCCCAAACGGGGGCGCGCATGTCACCGATGTGACCAATGCCAGCCGCACGCTGCTGATGAACCTGCACACCCTCGACTGGGACGCAGACATCCTGGCCGAACTCGGCATTCCGCGCGCCATGCTGCCGGCGATCCGGCCATCCAGCGACAGCGATGTCTACGGCTATGCGCTGGGCAAAACGCCGGTCTGCGGCGACCTGGGCGACCAGCAGGCCGCGCTCGTCGGCCAGACCTGCTTCGGCGTAGGCGAGGCGAAGAACACCTACGGCACCGGCTGCTTCATGTTGTTGAACACGGGGCCGCTGGCAGTGCCCAGCAAGCACGGCCTGCTGACGACGGTCGCTTACCGGATGGGCCGGCAGCCGGCGGTCTATGCGCTGGAGGGGTCGATCGCGATCGCGGGTGCGCTCGTGCAGTGGCTGCGCGACAACCTCGGCCTGTTCGATTTCTCGAAGCATATCGAGGATTACGCCCGGCAGGCGCCCGATAACGGCGGCGTCTATTTTGTGCCAGCCTTCTCCGGGCTGTTTGCGCCCTACTGGCAGTCGGATGCGCGCGGGGTGATCGTCGGACTTACCCGGTTCGCCAACCGCAACCACCTGTGCCGCGCGGCACTCGAAGCCACTGCCTATCAGAGTCGCGAAGTGCTGGATGCGATGGAACAGGACTCAGGGGTCGCGCTGACGGCGCTCAAGGTGGACGGTGGGATGGTCTACAATGAGCTGCTGATGCAATTCCAGGCCGACATCCTGGGCGTGCCGGTCGTGCGGCCCGCGGTCGCCGAGACGACGGCGCTCGGCGCAGCCTATGCGGCCGGCCTGGCGGTCGGCTTCTGGGACACCCTCGACGACCTGCGGCGCAACTGGCAGGTGGGAGCCACCTGGCAGCCGGCAATGGACGCTCAAACGCGTGCGACACTCTACCGCGGGTGGAAAAAGGCCGTCGGAAGAGCGATGCATTGGCTGGACCAGGATGCGCCGGGGGCCTGAAATGCCTGACCGGCCGCGGGTGGTGGATGGGGTGTGTGGCTGCGTTGACGCACCGGATAGATGTCGGAGGACGGGAAACCGGGATGCCTGGGCATTCGTCTCCGTCCTTCATGCGTTGAGGTAGGCATGGCCCAAGACTTCGACGTCCTGATCATCGGAGGCGGCGCGACAGGGGGCGGCGTTGCGCTCGATCTGGCGCTGCGCGGGCTGCACGTGGCGCTGGTGGAGCGCGCCGATCTGACCGACGGAACCTCCGGCCGCTATCATGGGCTGCTGCATTCAGGCGGCCGCTATGCGGTGCGCGATCCCGAATCGGCCCGCGAGTGCATTGCGGAGAACCGCCTGCTGCGCAAGATCGTGCCGCACGGCATCGAGGACACCGGCGGCCTCTTCATCCAGACGCCGCACGACGATCCGGACTACGCGGAGAAGTGGGTCGCCGCGTGTCGGGAGTGCGGCATCGAGGCCGAGGAGATCAGCCCGGCGCAGGCGCTCAGACAGGAGCCGATGCTCAATCCAAGGCTCCGGCGCGCCTTTCGCGTGCCCGACGCGGCATGCGACTCGTTCGACATCCTCACGGCGCTCGGCGCGGCCATCCAGCAGCACGGCGGCGCCGTGCTCACCTATCAAGAGGTCGTCGGCCTGCGGCTGGCGGGGAATCGCGTGGTGGGGGCGACGCTGCGCAGCCGGCGAACGGGCGAGGAACAGGTCGTCGGTGCGGCGATGACCGTCAACGCGGCCGGCGCCTGGGCCGGGCAGATTGCGGGGATGGCAGGATGCCCGCTCACGGTGCGGCCGAGCAAGGGCACGATGGTCGCGATGGCGTACCGCTTCGTCAACACCATCATTAACCGCTTGCACCGGCCGGGAGACGGCGACATCCTGGTGCCGGTGGGCACGGTCGCGGTGATCGGTACGACCTCGGTCAACGTCACGGATCCGAACGACACTCGCGTCGAGCCGTGGGAAATCCAGTTGATGCTGGATGAGGGCGAGAAGATGGCGCCTGGCTTCAGCACGGTGCGCGCCCTGCGTGCGTGGGCCGGCGTGCGTCCCCTCTACGAGGAGGGGGCCGCGTCCGAGGGCCGCGAAGCCAAGCGCACCTTTGCCGTGCTCGACCACGCGACGCGCGACGGGGTGGACGGGCTGGTGACGGTCGTAGGCGGCAAGTTTACGACCTATCGGCTGATGGCCGAGCGCGCCGCGGACGCAGTCTGCGCGCGGCTTGGCGTGTCCCGGCCGTGTGTCACCGAGCGCTTCGTGCTGCCCGATGTGCGCATCCCCATCCATCCTCCACAGCCGCACCGCCTGGGCCATCGACTCGAAGATCTAGAACACGGTCGCAGCCAGGATCAACTGATCTGCGAATGCGAGATCGTCACCCGCAAGGAGCTGGAGGAGGCCGCCGCGGCCCACGGCGATGTCTCGGCGCCGTGGATCCTGGATGACCTGCGCCGCGATCTGCGGCTGGGGATGGGTCCGTGCCAGGGCGGCTTCTGCGGCGTGCGCGCTGCGGCGATCCTCCACGAAGCGACCGGGCTGGACGCCGCGGCAACCACGACCGCGCTCGCCGACTTCGCTCAGCGGCGCTGGAAAGGGCAGCGACCGCTGCTGTGGGGACAGGGCCTGCGGCAGGCGCTGCTCGATGAGCAGATATACCGCGGGATTCTGGGCCTGGATCGGCTGGCGCCGGCGCCGTGACGTGCCGTCGCGGCGGCGCGGTGCATGTTGGTGCGGCGCCCTGACCGATCAAGCGCCACCGATGGGGCAAGCGGACCTCTTGCCCAACAAAGCCGGTCGGGGAGATCGCCGGCGCCGAGAACGGGAGTGCAGCAGTGCCACGATACACAAGCAAACTCATCGAGCGCCATGAAGTCGCCGAGGGCACGATGGCCTTCAGCCTGGAAAGGCCGGCCGGCTTTGACTTCGTTGCGGGACAATACCTGACTCTCACCCTGCCGGCGCCGCGCTACACCGATGCCAAAGGCAGCAGCCGCACCTTCTCCATCGCCTCGGCGCCGCACGAGGCCGGGCAGCTGCTGATCGCCACGCGCATGACCGGCAGCGCGCTCAAGCGCAGCCTGGCCGAAATGCCCCTCGACGCGCCGCTGAGCCTCTTCGGCCCAGCCGGCGAGTTCGTCCTGCCGCCCGCCCCGACGGCCCTCCCCACCGCACCGATCGTGCTCATTGCGGGCGGGATCGGCATCACGCCGTTTCTGAGCATGGTGCGCGATGCTGCGCACCGGCGCCTGCCGCATCGAATCACCCTGATCTACTCCAACCGCACGCCCGAGGGCGCGCCGTTCCATGACGAGCTGGGCCAGATTGCAGAGAGATATGCGAATCTACGTTACCTGCCGACCATGACGGAGGCGGAGCAGTCGCGGCAGCCCTGGACCGGAGAGCGGCGGCTGGTCAGCGCCGAGTTCCTGCGCGATTGCCTCGGCGACGTCGCGCGGCCGACCTTCTACGTGGCCGGCCCGCCGGGACTCGTCGCGGCCGTGACGCAGGCCGTGCTCCAGGCAGGCGCCGATCCGGCGCATGTGCTCGCGGAGGAATTCGCCGGCTATGAGAGCAAGGCGGCCTCAGCCGCCGCCGGCCCGCCAGCCAGCGCCGGTTTCGTGCCGGTGGCGGATGCCGCAGACGTGTCGCCCGGGCAGATCAAGGCCGTCGAGGTGAAGGGCAGGCGCATCGCGCTCTGCAATGTGGACGGCGCTTTCTATGCCGTTGCGGACGAGTGCCCGCACGCCGGCGGCTGGCTCTCCGAGGGGGACTTGTTCGGCAAGGAGATCGTCTGCCCGCTGCACGGCGCCTCCTTCGATGTCACAACGGGCGCAGTGGTGGAGCCGCCCGCGGACGAAGGGATCGCGTGTTTCAAGGTGCGGGTGTCGGGCAGCACGATCGAAGTGGAAGCGTAGCGTTGGACCTCGGCTTGCTGCTCAAAGGGGGGCTGATCGGCGTTTCGATCGCAGCGCCGGTGGGTCCGATCGGCGTGCTGTGCATCCGGCGCACCCTGGCGCAGGGACGCATCGCCGGGCTGATGACGGGGCTGGGCGCAGCGAGCGCCGATGCGGTGTATGGCTGCATCGCCGCCTTCGGCCTGACCTTCGTTTCGAGCTTCCTGATCAGTCAGCAGGGATGGCTCCGACTGATCGGCGGCGTGTTTCTGTGCTATCTGGGAATCAAGACGCTGCTGGCGAAACCCGCAGAACGGGCGGCTCCGAATGGGGATGGCGGCCTGGGCAGAATCTACGGCTCCACCTTCTTACTGACGATGACGAATCCGATGACAATTCTCTCCTTCGTTGCGATCTTCGCCGGTTTGGGACTGTCGAGCGGCGGCGGCGACTATCTCTCGGCAATCCTGATGGTCGCCGGCGTGTTTCTTGGCTCGGCTCTGTGGTGGCTGGTGCTGAGCGGGGGCGTTGGGCTGCTGCGCAATCGGTTCCCTGCATCCGGGCTGACCTGGGTCAACCGCATCTCGGGCGCCGTCCTGGTCGGGTTCGGACTTCTGGCGCTCTTTGCAGCGAAGCCTGCGTAGAATCGGGCGCGCATTTGAGGCGGATCATGGACGACATCCTCGTCATCGGTGCGGGTCCGGCGGGATTGCTCGCAGCATGGGTTGCGCGGCGGCGCGGCGCTCGGGTGCGCGTGCTGGCATCCGGCATCGGCACGACACACGTCTCGCCCGGGTGGCTGCGGATTCTCGACGCCGACGGGGACGTGCAGGCGGCGCTCGACGGTTGGATCGCCGGGCACCCGGGCCATCCCTATGCGCTGGCAGGGACTGAAGCGCTGGCAAGGGGCATCGCGGCCCTGCGTGAGGTGTGCGCCGAGGCCGGGATCCGCTACGTAGGCGACCTCAGCGCCAACTATCGGCTGCCAACGGCGCTCGGCGCGGGGCTCCAGGCTGCGTTGGTCCCGGAAAGCTTCGCTGCCGGCGACCTGCGCACGGGGGGCGCGATGCTGATCGCCGGGCCGGTCGGCTGGCGCGACTTCCACCCCACCCTCTGCGCCGCCAACCTGGCGCGCCAGGGCGTCGCGGCGCAGGGCGTCGCGTTCGATCTGCCGCCCATGCAGGCTGCCAGCCGCTTCGACCTGACCTCGGTCGGGTTGGCGCGCCTGTTCGAGCGCGCCGATGTCCGTTCGGCTGTGGCGTCCGAGCTCAGAGCCAGATTGGGCGGCGCGACGCGCGTCGGGCTGCCCGCCGTGCTCGGCGTCGAGCAGCACGGTGAAAGCTGGCGCGACCTGCAAGACCGGCTGGGCGTGCCGGTTTTCGAGATTCCCACCCTGCCACCCAGCGTGCCGGGAATCCGGCTCTACAGCGCGCTGAAGGCCGCGCTGACGCGCGCGGGCGCGCCGATCCTGCTCGACATGACCGTGAGCCACGGGCTGACCGAAGGCCCTCGCGCGACGGGCGTCGTGGTGCCGGGTGTCGTGCGCGAGATGACCTATCGCGCCGGAACGGTCATCCTGGCGACCGGCGGGCTGTACGGCGGCGGCATCACCAGCGACCGTCGCGGGCAGATGCGTGAGGTCGTGTTCGACCTGCCGGTGCACGTTCCCGGCGGACTGGGCGATTGGTTCGATTCGGCGTTTCTGTCAGCGCGCGGCCATCCGGTGCATGAGGCGGGCGTGCGTGCCAACCCACAGCTCCAGCCGGTGGCCGCGGACGGCCGGGTCCTCCTCGAGAACGTGCGCGTGGTGGGACGGACGTTGGCCGGAGCCAGCCCGCTGAGCGAAGGGTCCACCGAGGGGAACTGGCTCGCCACTGCGTATCGCGCGGCGGCCGATTGAAATGGGTGAATCTGTAGCACAAGCCGCCGGCTTGTCGCCGCACCGCCGGCGCAATCCAGCGGATTGCGGTACAGGGCCCGTTCCGGAGCAGTCTGTACCACAAGCCGCCGGCTTGTCGCCGCACCGCCGGCGCAATCCAGCGGATTGCAATCCGGCGGATTGCGGCACAGGGCCTGTTTGCATGGCTGCGAAGAACTCAGTTGAGGCGCGGAGGGCTGCATGCTTCCCGATCCGTTCTTGAGCGCCGAGTGGCTGCCGGTGGCTGGCTCCGACCAGCTGGCAGCCGACCGGCCGCTGCCGGCCCGGCTGCTGGGGGAGGACTTGGCGCTGTGGCGAGCCGGCGAGCAGATTCTGGCGTGGCAGGACCGCTGTCTGCATCGCGGCGCGCGCCTCTCGCTCGGCCGGGTGGACCCCGTTGGGGGAACCCTCGCGTGTCCTTACCATGGCTGGCGCTACGGCGCGAGCGGCGCGTGCACGCATATCCCGGCGCATCCCGATCAACGACCGCCGGCGCGCGCTGCGGTGAAAAGCTATCCCGCACGCGAGGCCTATGGCCTGATCTGGGTCTGCCTGGGCCAGCCGGCGGGTGAGGTCCCGCCGTTCGCTGAGTGGGCCGACGCCAGCTATCGAAAGATCCTGTGCGGTCCCTATCGCGTCGATGCCGCCGGGCCGCGGCTGATCGAGAACTTCCTGGACGTGGCGCACTTTCCGTTCGTCCACGAAGGCTACCTGGGGGACCGGACGCATGCGGCCTTGCCGGAATACGAAGCCGAGATCACGCCCGAAGGGGTCATTGCCCGCCATATCCAGGTCTGGCAGCCCGATCCCGACGGAACGGGCGTCGGTTCGCTCGTCTCCTATACCTACCAGGCGCTCCGCCCGCTCACGGCGCGCTTCACCAAACACGGCGACCGCCACCCCGGAGAGAACCGGTTCGCCATCTTCCTCACCGTGACCCCGGTAGAGGAGACGCGCAGTGTTGCCTGGATGTGGATCGCCATGAACTACGCTTTCGACGTCCCGGCCGAGGAGATCCGGACGTTCCAGGACCGGATCGTGGCCCAGGATGTGCCGATCGTCGAGTCGCAGCGGCCGGTTGCACTGCCGCTCGATGCGCATGCGGAGCTGCATCTGCGCAGCGACCGCACGGCCATCGCCTACCGCCGGTGGCTGGCTGAGCTCGGTGTGACCTGCGGCGTGCGCTGAGATGGGGCGCACGCTTGCGATCATCCTGGCTGCGCGGCTGCTGATCAACGCGCAGATTCGCCTGGTCTATCCGTTTCTGCCGGCCATCAGCCGCGGCCTCGGCCTGCCGCTGGAGACTGCGGCGCTACTGCTGGGGATTCGCTCGCTGGCCGGGGTCGCGAGCCCGCTCTTCGGCGGACTCGCGGACCGGATCGACCGGCGGGTCGTGATGGTGGGCGGCCTGGCAGCGTTGGTCGCCGGCGCGGGGCTCGTGGCCGTGGCGCCGGGCTTCGGCATCGCGGCGATCGCGTTCGTGCTGCTGGGGCTGAGCCGCGCGGCCTACGACCCGACGGCGCAGGCCTACGTCAGCGATGCGACGCCCTACGCGCGTCGCGGCCGGGCGTTGGGGATCACGGAGCTGTCTTGGGCCGGGTCGTGGCTGATCGGCGTGCCGCTGGCGGGGCTGCTGATCGCCCGCTTCGGCTGGCAATCGCCCTTCACCGTGATTGCACTGCTCGGCGCGTTCGCGCTGTTGGCGACGCGCCGGCTGCCCCCGGTGGCGCACCGAGGCCACGCGGCGCCCCCTCCCGGGACAGGGCAGACGGCCGAGCCCGCCTCCGGCCATCGCCGCCGTCCGGTCTGGCTCAACCGGCCCACCGCGGCCATGCTGGCGGTCAGTCTGCTGGTCGTCACGGCCAACGAGAACCTGTTCATGGTGTACGGCGCGTGGTTCGAGAGCCGCTTCGGCCTGCCTGTAGCGACCCTGGGGCTGGTCTCGATCGTGATCAGCCTGGCAGAGCTGGCGGCAGCCGGCATCTCGGCCGGGATCATCGACCGCGCGGGCAAGCATCGTGCGCTGCTGGTGGGGCTGGTGCTGAACGCGCTGGCGTATCTGCTGCTGCCGCGCGTCAACGGCCCCCTCGCGGTGACGATGGCCGCGATGGCGATCGTCGCGATGACATCGGAGTTCGCCATCGTCTCGGCGCTGCCGCTGGTCTCCGAGCTGTCGCCGGACGCGCGCGGCACGGTGATGGCGGTGAACGCCGCGCTGATCTCGATCGGCATCATGGTCGTGGCGGTGTTGGCTCCGCGGCTGTGGAGCAGCGGGGGGCTGGCGCTGACCACGGCCGCGTCGGCGGCGATGGCCGCGGCTGCGGCGGGGCTGCTGTGGTGGCAGTCGCTGCAGCGCGGCCGGGTGGCTCAGGGCGCAGCAGCGCACCCCTGAGGATACCGGCGAGCCCATCTACGACTGCACGGCCGGGCTGCGCTCGCGGCCCGGCATGCGTTTCTGAGCGCCGTTCGCGTGCACCGCGCATCCGTCGCTGCAATCCCTATCGTGACCATGCGCCCGGTCGGCGACACAACCTTGCCCTGCGACCCGGCGTCCGGTCGTTTTCGACGTGGCCGAGGGATGGTATAATCGGGGTTGCGCACCGCACCTCGGATGCGGGCGCGACGAAAGGAGCCTGTCCATGAATATCCGGCCACTGTTGGGGCTGACCTTTGACGATGTGCTGCTCGTGCCAAAGCGCTCGCCGGTGCGCTCGCGCGGGGATGTGAGCACGGCCACGCAGCTCTCGCGCCACATCAGCCTGGAGATACCGATCGTGAGCGCGAACATGGACACGGTGACCGAGTGGAAGATGGCGGTGGCGATGGCGCGCGCCGGTGGCATCGGCATCATCCACCGCTTCATGACCGCCGAAAGACAGGCCGAGGAGGTGCGCCGGGCGAAGCGGGCGGAAAGCCATATCGTCGAGGCGCCCATGACCGTACCTTGCGGCGCAACGCTGAAGGAGGCGCGCGAGGTGCTGGCCCGCCACGGCATCGGCGGGCTGGTGGTGGTCGATGAACAACGCCGGCCCGCAGGCATCATCACCCAGCGCGACATGCAGTTCGCAGAGGATCGCGATGATGTTTGCGATCTGATGACCCCCGCCGAGCGCATGATCACTGCCCCGGCCGGCACCAGCCTGGAGGAGGCGCGGCGCATCCTGCACGAGCACCGGCTGGAGAAGCTGCCGCTCTTGGACAAGGATGGCCGGCTGGCTGGCCTGATCACGACGAAAGACATCCTGCGCCTGTTGCAGCATCCGACGGCGACCAAGGACCGCAAGGGCCGGCTGCGCATCGGCGCGGCCGTCGGCGTGACGGCTGGCTTCCTGGAGCGCTCCGAGCTGCTGCTGAAGGCCGGCGCGGATGTGTTGGTGGTCGATATCGCCCACGGCCACTCGGACAACGCGATCCACGCGGTGCGCGAGCTGCGCCGGGCGTTCGGCGATGTGGAGATCGTCGCCGGCAACGTCGCCACTGCGGACGGCACGCGCGATCTGATCGAGGCCGGCGCGGACGCGGTGAAGGTGGGCGTGGGGCCAGGCTCGATCTGTATCACACGGATCGTCACCGGGTTCGGCGTGCCGCAGCTCACCGCGGTCGCCGACTGTGCGGAGGCAGCCGCGGCCTACGGCGTACCGATCATCGCAGACGGCGGAATTCGCAACTCCGGCGATGTGGTGAAGGTGCTGGCTGCCGGCGCATCGAGCGTGATGGTCGGCAGCCTGTTGGCGGGGACGGACGAAAGCCCCGGCGTGGTGGTGCTGCGGAACGGCCGCCGCACCAAGGTCAGCCGCGGCATGGCGTCGTTGGGCGCCACGATGGAACGCCCCGATCGGGCCTCGGAATCGGATGGCGACGACCCATCGTGGGCGCGCGTCGTCGCCGAAGGGGTCGAGGCCGCTGTGCCGTATCGCGGCTCGGTGGATGACCTGCTCCAACAGATCGTGGGCGGGCTGCGCTCCGGGCTGAGCTATGGCGGCGCGCGCAACATCGCGGAGCTCCAGGCCAACGCTGAATTCGTGCCGATCACCCAGGCCGGGATGGCCGAGAGCCGGCCGCATGACGTGGAAGTGCTGTGAGCGACATTTATACCCCGATCCTACTCGAAGACATCCGGCGCACTGCCGATCTGTGCGTCAAGTGCAACATCTGCACCAGTGCATGCCCGGTGGTGCCGGTGACCGATCTGTTCCCCGGCCCCAAGTTCGTCGGGCCACAGGCGCAGCGCTTTCGCGATCCTGGGCTCCCTTCACCCGATCACTCGCTGGACTACTGTTCCGGCTGCGGCGTCTGCACGCTGGTGTGCCCACACGGTGTCAAGGTGATGGAGATCAACACGGCGGCCAAGGCTGAGCTGCGCACGCAGCAGTTTCGCGAGAATCCGCTGAATCTGCGCTGGTGGCGCAACACAGCGTTCGGCTACAACGAAGTGCTTGGCCAGGTGGGCGGCATGGTGGCGCCGCTCGCCAACGCAGCCATTCGGTTCAGGCCGCTGCGGATGCTGATGGAAAGAACGCTGGGGATCGATCACCGCGCGCCCTTCCCGACCTTTCATTTCAACAAGTTCAGACGGTGGTTCTTCAGCCGCCGCGCCGCGGGCGCTGCGCAGGCAAGCGGCGCGCTGAAGCCAAAAGTCGCGTACTTCCATGGCTGCGCGACACAGCACTACGAGATGGAAGTGGGCAAGGCGATCGTTGCGGTGCTGGAACACAACGGCTTCGAGGTGCTGCTGCCGGCGCAGAACTGCTGCGGCCTGCCGATGCAGTCGAACGGCAACTTCGCCGAGGCCCGGCGCTACGCTCTGGCCAACCTGCGAAAGCTGGCGCCCTACGCGGGCCAGGGCATCCCCATCGTCGTCGGCGGGACGAGCTGTGGCCTGGAGCTGAAGTCGGACTATCGGGAGCTGCTCGGCATCCACACGGCCGAGGCGAAACTGGTCGCCGAGCACGTCTACGACATCAACGAGTTCCTCTGGCTGCAGCACGAAGCCGGACTGCTGAAGACCGACTTCCGGCCCCAGAACGGCCGCACCCTCCCGTATCACACTTCCTGCCACCAAAAGCTCCACCGCATCGGCCAACCGGCGCTCGACCTGCTCGGGCTGGCGCCCGGCCTGATCGTCGAGGAGATGGGCGCCGACTGCTGCGGCATCACCGGCACCTACGGCTACAAACATGAGAAGTACGACATTGCGCAGGCGGTGGGCAAGCCGCTGTTCGATCGGATCAAGGCCACCGGCGCGGCCACAGCCATCTGTGACAACGAGACATGCCGCTGGAACATCGCGGCCAGCACCGGCGTAGATGTGGTGCACACGGTGGAGGTGCTGGCGGACGCGTACGGGCTGGCTTGGAATGTGTAGGCCGGGGAACGCAGGTCAACGGGTGGCGAGCAGTGGGTTCCGCCTCTATCTCCCATGAGGGTGTTGGCGCTCCATCGTGCGACAGTGTATAATTCGTCACGTGTCTCGATGGTCGTTTCGCACGGGTTCATTTCCCGGCTGCGGCCACACCGAATCACTCAACGTCGCACCATCAGCGCTGGGCGCCTCGAAAACGCAGGACTTCGCAGAACCAGAAAGGGGGTGACGAATCCAGGTCAGCAGCCCAGTGCATTCGCGCCGCCTGTAGGCGGCGCATTCGTAAGCATCCGTCAGCCAAAGGAGGAATTCCCCATGAAGCATGTCGTATTCTCCCTGTCGCTTGTCATCACCTTGCTGCTCTCAGCATGCGCCGCGATGCCGTCGAACACGATCAAGATCGGCCTGCAGGGGCCGATGACCGGCGACTACGCGCTGGAGGGCCAGGGCTTCGAGAAGGCGCTCAAGCTATTGGTCGAACAGGTGAACGCGGCCGGCGGCATCAACGGCCAAAAGGTCGAGCTCTTCGTGGAGGATGACAAAGGGGATCCGAAGGAGGCCTCGTTGGTGGCCGACCGCCTTGCGGCAAAGAAGATCATGGCCGTGATCGGCGCGTATAACTCCAGCGCCACGGAGCCGGCTTCCGCCATCTACAATCGCGAGAATATCCTGCACATTACGCCCTCCTCCACGGCCACCCGTTTGACCCAGAAGGGCTATCAGAACTTCTTCCGCACCGCCTTCCTGGATGACCGGCAGGGCTTGTTTGCGGCGGAGTACCTGACCAAAGTGCAGAATGCGAAGAACATCGCCGTCCTGCACGACAACTCGACGTACGCCCAGGGTCTGGCGGAGTGGACGAAGAAATACCTGGAAGAGCGGGGCGCCAAGGTCGTCTTCTACGATGCCATCAACCCGAGAGACACCGACTTCACGGCCACGCTGACCAAGATCAAGGCCGCCAACCCGGACGCGATCTACTTCACAGGCTACTATGCCCAGGGCGGCCTGCTGCTGAAGCAGGCGCCGCAGGTCGGGCTGAAGACGCAGTGGCTCGGCGGCAACGCCATGAACAACCCAGATCTGATCAAGATCGCAGGCATCGACAACGCTAAGGGCGTGATCGTCACGACCGAGCCACTCCCGAACGATCTGGACTACCCCGAAGCCAAAAAGTTCATCGCCGACTTCAAGGCGAAGTACGGTGCGGCGCCCGACAGTGTGTGGACGGTGATGGCCGCCGACGCCTTCCGCGTCATCGAACAGGCGGTCAAGGCCACCAAGTCTACCGATCCGATGAAGCTGGCCGAGTACCTGCACAAGGACTTCAAGAACTTCCCCGGCATTACAGGGCCGATCCTCGGCTTCGATGAGAAGGGGGACCGCGCCGGTACGATCCACAAGGCCTACGTCATCAACGACAAGGGCGAATTCGTGCCCGCCGCGAAGCAGCCGTAACGTCGAGTGCAGGGGAGCGGGAGAGCAGGCGAAGGGCGCCCGCTTTCCCCTTCCCTTTGCTGTCCTTCTCAGCCACCCTGCGCGAGGCCCCATGGAGCTCTTCGTCCAGAACGTCATCAACGGCCTGACGATCGGCGCGTTCTACGCGTTGGTTGCGTTGGGTTACACGATGGTCTACGGCGTCCTGAAGCTGATCAACTTCGCCCACGGCGACCTGTTCATGTGGGGGGCGTATCTCGGCTGGGTCGGCCTGAGCCTGGCGGCGCTGCTCGGCCTGGCCCAGGGCCCCTGGGCCGTGATCCCGGTGATCATTTTCGTGATGGTCACGGTGGCGCTGATGGGCGCGCTGATCGAGCGCACCGCGTACCGGCCGCTGCGCAGCGCAGGCCGCCTGCCGCCAATCGTCTCTGCCCTGGGCGCAGCGTTCATCCTGGAGAGTCTGGCGCGCAACCTCTTCGGCGCCAGCTACAAGACCTACCCCACCTGGGCCGAGCTGCCCGGCAGCATTTCCCTCTTGGGCGGCGTGACCGTCGGCACGATGCAGATCATTGCGCTCACGGCCTCGATCTTGCTGATGGGGGTGCTCTATATCTTTGTGAACTATACGCAGGTCGGCACGGCGATGCGGGCCGTATCGCTCGATCACGATACGTCACGGCTGATGGGCGTCGATGTGAACCGCATCATCACCGTGGTGTTTCTGATCGGGCCGGCGTTGGGCGGCGCGGCCGGCATGATGGTGGCGCTGCGCTACGGCTCATTCGATTTCACCCTGGGGTGGACGTTCGGCCTGAAGGCATTCATCGCCGCGATCCTGGGCGGGATCGGCAACATTCCGGGCGCGATGCTCGGCGGCATCCTGCTGGGCACGGTCGAGAGCCTGGGGGCCGGCTACATCTCGCCGCAATGGAAAGATGTGATCGCCTATGTGCTGCTGGTGCTGATTCTGCTCGTGCGCCCGACCGGCCTGCTGGGCGAGCGAGTGGCTGAGAAGCTGTGAGTTGATAGACATGCATCAGCTGACGGCCCGCTTCCAGCGCATCCCCGGTCGCTATGGATCGCTCGTCGCACTGGCGGTCGCCCTGCTCTGCCCGCTCATCCTGGACAATTACTACCTCGCCGTGCTGTGGCAGGCCGGCATCTACGTCATCCTGGCGCTGGGACTGACCATCATCGTCGGCTATGCGGGGCTCTTTCAACTCGGCCAGGCGGCCTTCTATGCCATCGGCGCTTACACCGTCGCCATCCTCAACCTCTACCTGGGGGTGCCGACCCTCTGGGGGCTGCCGGTGGCGGTCCTTCTCGCCGGCGCGCTGGGCTACCTGGTCAGCCGGCCGATCTTGCACTTGCGCGGCGACTACCTGGCGATCGTGACCATTGCCTTCGGTGAGATCGTCCGCATGCTGCTGGTCAACAACGTGTTCGGCATCACTGGCGGCGCCAACGGCCTCTCAGGCATCGCCAACCTGAGCATTTTCGGCTTCACCTTCAACACCATCGCCGAGAACTACTACCTGGTGCTCTTTTTCGTGGTGATCACGATCTTCGGCGTCCGCCGGCTGGAGAACTCGCGGCTGGGGCGCGCCTGGACCTATGTGCGCGAGGATGAGCTGGCGGCCGAGGCGATGGGGGTGGACACCGTCCATGTCAAGGCAGTGGCCTTCGTGCTCGGTTCGGGTTTGGCTGGGCTGGCTGGAGTGCTCTACGCCAGCCGGATCACGGTGATTTCGCCTGACCTGGCACGCTTTCTCGAATCGGTCATCATCTTCTGCATCGTCGTCCTGGGCGGCACGGGCTCGATCCCCGGCGTGTTCCTGGGCACATTCGGCATGGTGGTGCTACCCGAGCTCTTCCGCGTGGTGAAGGACTGGCGGGATGGATTGGTCGGCCTGGCCATGGTGCTGATGATGATCTTCCGGCCCGCAGGGCTCTGGCCGAGCCGGCGGGTGGCAGAAGAAATGGGCGCGGAGGAGCGGGAGAGGAGTGGAGCGTGATGACTCTACTCGACGTCACCTCGCTGACCAAATCGTTCGGCGGCCTGATGGCCGTGCACAATGTGGACATCGCCATTGCGCCGGGCCAAATCCTCGGCATGATCGGACCGAACGGCGCCGGCAAGACGACCGTCTTCAACCTGATCACCGGCATCTATCAGCCCGACGGCGGCTCCGTGACATTTGCAGGACGCAACCTCATCGGCTTGCCGCCGCATGCCATCGCTGCCGCGGGCATCGCACGCACGTTCCAGACAATTCGCCTGTTCCCCAACCTGACCGTGCTGGAAAACGTGATGTCGGGACGTGATTGTCGCAGTCAGGCCGGGGTGGTCGGAGCGCTCTTCCGAACGCGCGCGCAGCGCGCCGAGGAGCAGCACATTCGGGCGCAGGCCGAGCGACACCTGCGCTTCATGAACCTCTGGCCGGCGCGGCATGAGCTGGCGAAGAACCTGCCTTACGGCGATCAACGCCGGGTGGAGATTGCACGGGCGCTTGCGACCGATCCCAAGCTGATCATCCTCGATGAACCTGCAGCGGGGCTGAACGAACAGGAAAGCGCCGCTCTGATGGCGCTGATCCGCCGAATTCGCGACGCCGGCGCCACGGTGTTCCTAATCGAACACGACATGAAGGTGGTGATGGGGGTTTCTGACCAGGTCATGGTGCTCGACAACGGCGAAAAGATCGCCGAAGGCACGCCGGCCGAAGTCCAGGCCAACTCGCGGGTCATCGAGGCTTACCTCGGCCGCGATGACGAACAGGGAGTGTGGCCTCGTGGCTGAACCGATCCTGCAGCTCAACGCCGTTCACGCCTACTACGGACATGTCCACGCGCTGAAGGGGATCGCGTTGGACGTCAACGAAGGTGAAATCGTCACGCTGCTCGGCGCCAACGGCGCCGGCAAGAGCACCACGCTGCGCGCGATCAGCGGCCTGGTGCGGCCACGGCAGGGCGAGATCACCGTGGCAGGCCGATCGATCGTCGGCCTGCCCGCACACCAGATCGTCTACCTGGGCGTATCGCATGCGCCCGAAGGCCGGAGGATCTTCTCGACCCTCAGCGTGAACGAGAACCTCAATATGGGCGCCTACAGCCTCGGCCGCAACAAGTCGGCCATCGAGGCGCATCGACGCCGGGTCTACCGGCTGTTTCCGCGCCTTGAGGAGCGAAAAGGCCAACTCGCGGGCACTCTCTCCGGCGGGGAACAGCAGATGCTCGCCATCGGTCGCGCCCTGATGAGCGATCCAAGGATCCTGCTGCTGGACGAGCCGTCGTTGGGGCTCGCGCCTCTGCTGGTCAAGGCGATCTTTGACACCATCCGGGAGATCAACCAGGCGGGGGTGACGATCCTGCTCGTAGAACAGAACGCCCGCGCTGCGCTGAAACTTGCGGACAAAGGCTACGTATTGGAGACAGGCGGCATTGCGCTCAGCGGTCCGGCAGAGCAACTGCTGGCCGATGAGCGAGTGCGGAAAGCATACCTGGGGGAGCATTAGGAGGAACGTCATGACGAGCAAGGCAGCCGTGGAGGACTTTCTGGCGCAGCGCACGCTTGCGTTGGTCGGCGCATCGCGCGACCCGAAAGCGTTCAGCAGCAATGCCTACAAGGAGTTGACCGAAAAAGGCTACCGCCTGCTTCTGGTCAACCCGAAGGCCGACAGTGTGATGGGCGAGCGCTGCTATCCGAGCCTGCGCGACCTGCCGGAACCGGTCGGCGGCGCGCTGATCATGGTGGCGCCAGCCCAGGCCGAAGCAGTGGTGCGAGATGCCGCCGCAGCAGGCATCAGGCGCGTTTGGATGCAACAGGGCGCCGAATCGGAGGAGGCAGTGAAGTTCTGCCAGGAAAACGGCATCAGCGAGGTGCACGGCGAATGCATTCTGATGTTCGCCCAGCCACAGAAGTTCTTTCACAAGCCGCACCGCTGGGTGTGGGGGTTGATGGGGAAACTGCCGAAGTAGCGCGTGCGGCGTGAGGTCGCCATGCGGCTTTCACGCCACACGCGTTGCGGGTCCGGTCTCACGCATCATGCGGGCGCGGCCGCACCATCCGGCGTGAAATGCGTCAGCGCCGGCTTGCCGATGGCATACACGTTGAACCCGATCTCGAACAGCCGCTGATGATCCAGGGTGTTGCGGCCGTCGAAGATGAAGGCCGGTTTGACCATCGAACGGTGGATAGCCCGGTAATCCAGGGCGCTGAACTGCGGCCATTCGGTCACGAGGGCGATCGCGTGCGCCTCCCTCGCTGCGACATATGGATCCGCTTCAAAGATCACCCGCGCGGCGACCTCGCCCAAATCTTCCTGCGCATGGCCCAGCGCGTACGGGTCGGTGATGACGACGCTGGCCCGCTCCTCGAGCAGTGCGCGACAGACCGCCAGGGCAGGTGATTCGCGCGTGTCGCTGGTGTGCGCCTTGAACGCCGCGCCGAAGAGAGCGATTCGCTTCCCGGCGATCGTATCAAACATCGCCGACACCATGTTCGACACGAAGCGCGCCTGCTGATACTCATTCAGCCGGATCACCTGTTCCCAGTATTCCGCCACCTCCTTCAACCCATAGTGTTCGCACAGATACACCAGGTTCAGAATATCCTTTCGGAAGCAAGAGCCTCCGAATCCCACACTGGCCTGCAGGAAGCGCGATCCGATCCGGCTATCGAGGCCGATCGCATGCGCAACCTCCGAAACGTCTGCGCCGGTGCGCTCACACAAGGCCGAGATTGCATTGATCGATGACACGCGCTGCGCCAGGAACGCGTTCGCCGTCAGCTTGGACAGCTCGCTCGACCACAGGTTCGTGGTGATAATGCGCTCATGCGGCACCCATTGGGCATAGATGTCCACGATGGCCTGGACAGCCTTCTGACCGGAGGGCGTCGCGCGCCCTCCGATCAGCACGCGATCTGGCGCCTCCAGATCGCGAATCCCGCTGCCTTCGGCCAGGAATTCCGGGTTCGACACGACATCGAAGTGCAGACCGCCGGCGGCGCCCGAGTTCAGGATGCGTTCCATGGCCTCCGCGGTGCGCACGGGCACCGTGCTCTTCTCGACGACGATCTTCGGGGTTGCTGCATTCTCCAGGATCTGGCGGGCGGCGCGCTCCCAGTATTGGAGATCGGCGGCGCGGCCGGCGCCCTGGCCGAAGCTCTTGGTCGGGGTGTTCACGCTGACGAAAATGATATCCGCTTCGGCGATGTGACGCCCGGCTTCCGTGGAGAAGAATAGATTCCGGCCGCGCGCGCTGCGGACGACTTCGTCCAGGCCCGGCTCATAGATCGGCAATCGGTCCGATTGCCACCCTGCAATGCGCGCGCCGTCTACATCGACCACGACCACACGGTGCTGAGGGCAGTTCTTGGCGATCACCGCCATCGTCGGCCCGCCGACATAGCCGGCGCCCATGCACAGGATATTGGCCATTCCTTTGCTCCTTTCCGCCGCTACAGAGGCAACCAGGCGCCGATGCCGCGCTCGAGCGCCCGCCGGTAGACGATGGGCGCAGTCGCCATGTCGTCGAGCGCCAGGCCCAGGTTGCAGGCCATCGTGCGCTCGCGTGCGCTCTCGCGGCCGGGCTTCGCACCGGTGACGAGCTCACCCAGGCCGGCATAGATGGGCGGTATCTGCTGAAAAAAGCCGATGCGCCGGTAGTGCTCGAGCTGCGGGATGTCGTCCGTGCAGAACTTATCGGCCTCTTGCAGTGCGGCGCCGGACCAGTAGGAATCGAAATCGACCAATGAGGCGAACGCGCCCTCCTGCAACCAGCCGGGCTGAATGGTGGCGTGCGGTGTGCGCAGGATCGGACCTGCGGTCACCACCAGGTCGCAACCGGCTACCGCACGCCGCGGCTCGTCGACCACGGTCACCTCCAGCCCCCAGCGTTCCTGCACCTCGCCGGCGAAGCGCTGGGCAGCTTCCGGTGCGGTATCGTAAGCATACACGTGCTTGAGCGGGAAGAGAACGTTCAGCGCCTCCGTATGCGTGCGTCCCTGGACGCCGCAGCCCAGGATGCCGACCGTAGCCGATTCAGGTCGCGCCAGATAGCGCGCAGCCAAGGCGGTCGCGGCGCCGGTGCGCATGCCGGTGATCCAGGTGCAATCCATGACCGCGAGCGGCATGCCGGTTTCGTCGTCGTTGAGAATCAGCAGCCCGGTGATATAGGGCAGCCCAAGCGCCTGGTTGCCCGGATAGCCGCTGACCCACTTCAGCCCGATGGCGCGCAGCGCCGGGATGTAGGCAGGCATGGCGTGAATGAAAGCATCGGGTCGGGAATGGACGCCCGGCTTCGGGGGCATCTCCACACGGCCTTCGCCGTGCTCACGGAAAGCGACTGCGAGCGCATCGATGATCTCGCGCATGGTCACGCCGGCAGCCTCAACATCAGCGCGCGAAAGGTAGAGAAGTCGGTGGGTTGGCATCGTGACAGCTCCTTGAACATCGCAGCCTGGCGCCAGTCGCCTACGAGCGACATCCGGCGCCCGCTTGCCTGCCTGCTGCATTCTAGCGCGAATCGATGGCAAAGGGAAAAACAATCAGCTTGTCGCTTGCGCGAAGCCAAGCTACAATCGGATCGACACGTTGCCCTGAACCCTTCGGAACATCGGAAAGGCGTCCATCATCGGTGACGAAAAGCGCCCGCGGCTATCTACTTGTTCTGACCGCAGCCACGCTCTGGGCTTCGATCGGCGTCTTCTATAGGCACCTGATCCAAGGCTATGGGTTGCAGCCGCTGACTGCAGCTGCGCTCCGCGGCTGTGTGGGGGGGCTGATCTTGCTCGCGGTGCTGCTGGCGCTTCGCGTCGATCTGCGCATCCCCAGTCAGGACTGGGCGACTTTCCTGGCGTACGGCGTGTTCGGCGTCGCGCTTTTCTTCATCTGTTACGTCACTGCGATCGCCCTGACCGGGGTCGCGGTCGCCGCGGTCTTGATGTATACGTCGCCCGCCTGGGTGGCGCTCATCGCCTGGCGGTGGATGAACGAGCAGCTGGGACGCCGCGGACTGGCTGCGCTGGGGCTTGCTTTGGCCGGCGCAGCGC
>CAYRFV010000038.1:0-14797 GCA_964423545.1 uncultured Anaerolineales bacterium
GTTGGGCCGGGGCCCGCGGCCACATCCTCACTGGAAAGCCGAATCGTCGACCGGCGGCGCACCGCCGATCTCGCATCATCAACGATCACGGCGCAGCGACCACACCGACCCTGCCCGCCACAAGGCTGGTTCAGGTCGTACCCGGCCAGCCGCGCCGCCTCGGTCAGCATGGTCCCGCCGGGCACAGCGACGGCTTTGTTGCCTGGTTCAAAATGAACGGTGTAGATGGTCATGGCTTGAGACCGAAAATCGGAAACCGGTAACCCAGAGCAGCAAGCCGCGCGTGGGCCGGGAACGCCGCCTCGCAGCATGCGGCGTCCGGCTCCTAGCCGACATTGAACAGCTTATCGTCGCTCAGGAACTTGTGAATATCGGCCGCGGCGCGTTTCCCTGCGCCCATTGCGCTGATGACAGTCGCCGCACCCGTGACGACATCGCCACCCGCCCACACGCCTGGCTTCAACGTGCGGCCTGTTTCGGCATCCGCGACGACAGTGCCGTGACGCGTCCGCTCCAGACCGGCCGCATTGTTGAAGACAATGGGGTTGGGGCTCGTTCCCAGCGCGAAGATCACCGTATCGACCGGCATCTCGAACTCCGACCCGGCGATGGGGACCGGCGACCGGCGTCCAGAGGCGTCCGGCTCACCCAATTGCATGCGGATACAGCGCATTGCGCGCACCGCACCCTTCTCGTCACCCAGGATCGCCACCGGGTTGGTGAGGAAATCGCAGATGACCCCCTCCTCCTCGGCATGATGGAATTCCTCTTCGCGAGCAGGCACCTCGTGTCGGGAGCGACGATAGACAATATGCACTTCGTGAGCCGCCCCGTGCGCCTGACCGCCGTTGGCGCGCGCGCGCAGCATCTGCAACCGAAGCGCACTGCGGGCGGCATCCATGGCCACATTGCCCGCGCCGATCACCGCCACCTGCCGGCCCACCTTCACCGGCGTATCATACTCCGGGAAACGGTAGCCCTTCATCAGGTTGACCCGGGTCAAGAACTCGTTCGCCGACATCACGCCGTTCAGGTTAATGCCGGGGATGCGCATGAAGGATGGGAGGCCAGCGCCTGTACCCATGAAGACTGCGTCGAATTCGTTGAGCAGCTCATCCAGCGTGTAGGTGTTGCCGATGACGTGGTCGGTGCGAATCTGGATGCCGAGGTTTCGGGCGGCGCTGTCCAGCTCCGCTCGGATGATGCTCTTGGGCAGACGGAATTCGGGAATGCCGTAGATCAACACGCCCCCCGGCAGGTGCAGCGATTCAAAGATGACAACCTCATGGCCCAACTTCGCCAGATCGACTGCGCAGGTCAAACCGGCCGGGCCAGAGCCGACCACTGCCACCCGGCGGCCCGTCGGTGAAGCCGGACGGGCCGTACTGGTATGTTCGCGCAGCTCGAAGTCGCCCACGAAGCGCTCCAGCCGGCCGATTGCCACCGCCTGTCCCTTTTTCGCCAGGACGCAGTTTGCCTCGCACTGCGTCTCCTGCGGGCACACGCGGCCGCAAATGGCGGGCAGGTTGTTCTTCTCTTGCATCGCCTGTACTGCCGCCGCCATATCGCCGTCGCGCAACGCCTTGATGAACTGCGGGATGAGCACGCCGACGGGGCAGCCGTCGACGCAGCGCGGCTTGGCGCACTGCAAACATCGTTCGGCTTCCTGCTGCGCCTGTTCCCAGGTGTAGCCCAGGGCAACCTCATCAAAGTTAGTGCTGCGCGCCGCCGGCTCCTGTGCCGGCATTTCGTGGCGCTGAATCGCCATGCGCTCGCGATTGGTCAGTTCGGACATCAGCCAACCTCCGCAGGGGGCGTCGGGCGCTGCCGGAAGCCATGCCCCAATGGAAGCACGCGGATCGCATCGCCGGGCCGAGCGCCTGCTACGCCGGCGCCTTATCCAGATTGCACTCGTGCGACGGCGTCTCGCGCAACTGCTCCCATCGCTCGATCGAGAGCTGCTCCTCGCCGCGGTAGAACTGCATGCGGGACAGCAGCCCATTCCAGTCGACCAGGTGCCCGTTGAACTCCGGACCGTCGACACACACAAACTTGGCGCCTTCGGTCATCGGCACCCGGCAGCCGCCGCACATCCCTGTGCCGTCGATCATGATCGTGTTCAGGCTGACAATCGTCTCAACGCCGAACGGCTGGGTGGTCAGCGACACGAACTTCATCATGATCGTCGGCCCGATGGCCCAAACCCTCTTGATCTCGCCCGGCCGCGCCTCCAGCAGCTCCTTCAGCGGCGCAGTGACCACGCCCTTGCGGCCGTAGGAGCCATCGTCGGTGCAGACGATCAGCTCGTCGGAGACCGAGCGCATCCGATCCTCCCAGAAGAGCAGCTCCCGACTGCGTGCACCGATGATCGAGACGACATGGCTGCCCGCCTCTTTGAGTGCGCGAGCAATCGGATACATCGGCGCGATGCCCACCCCACCCGCCACGCAGACCACTGTGCCGCTGGCTGCAATCTCGGTGGGATGGCCCAAGGGCCCGGCGACGGAAAAGAACCCCTCGCCGACGCTCAGGGCGCCCATCTGTTTGGTGGACTTGCCGATTTCCTGGATGACGAGGGTGATCGTCCCGGCCTGCTTGTCGTGATCAGCAATGGTCAGTGGAATGCGCTCGCCCTGCGGATCAGCGATGACGATCACGAACTGGCCCGGCTTGGCGTTGCGCGCTACGTGCGGCGCCTCCACGACCAGGAGCACAATCGCGTCGGACAGGGTCTGCTTCTCGAGGATCTTGTACATGGCGACTTCCGTATCACCTCACGGGTCCGATGACAAACAACTACCCTGCAGATTCACCTTTCCTCACTGGAAATGACCTTGGCATTCGGGGTAGTGCGCCCTGACCAAAGCATTTGCTCATTCGATCTGCCAAGATGAGCGATCTCAGTTCTGCCTCCTGCAGGCACGCGGACACAGCCACAGATACAAGTCTGGAAGCGGGATGCGTGCATCCCGCTTCCAGCTCGCGCTCCTACCATGCGGTCTTCAGATACCGTGGCAGATCCACCGCCTCGCGCGGGCCCACCTTGATGTGCCAGCCGGGCAGCTCCTCCTCCAACTCGCCCATCAGCACTGCCACGTGGCCGGGGATCACCACCTTGCGATGGCTCACCTTCTCGGCAATGCCGGTGTTCTTGACCGTCTTGGCGATCTTTTCCGCATCGAACTTTCCGGCGGCCCAGGCGGTC
Organism: uncultured Anaerolineales bacterium; assembly: GCA_964423545.1. Lineage (GTDB taxonomy): Bacteria > Chloroflexota > Anaerolineae > CG2-30-64-16 > CG2-30-64-16 > JALOOE01. The sequence continues at coordinate 3,206 of CAYRFV010000038.1, forward strand.
AGCACGCTCATGCCCTCGGCGTCCGCCACCAACAGCCACGCCGGCAGCCCACTCGATTCCATCTCGTTTGCCACTGCGAAGTAGGTGATCGAGAAGTTGGTGGTGACCAGCACCGGCGCCTCTGCGGTCGGTTTGTTGATCGGGAAGATGCCCGGCTCCACCTGGATCGGTTTCTGTGGATCAGTGAAGAGGTTGGCGCGCAGCACCAGGAGGGGGTAGACGAAAGCCGGATCGAAGCCGCTCAAGACGACGAAGCCGGCATACTTCGCGACCTGCTGCCCCGCCAGCAACATCTCCATCGCCGGATCAGACGCGCCCAGGTAGGGGAAGGTGATGACCGGGTAGCCGAGCGGCCGGAAGCTCTTTTTGAGCGCCAGCCGGCGAATCTCAGTCAGCCTCTCCAGCGAGCCTTTGAAGCTCCGAGCCGTTGGATCGAGCACCAGGTCCTCGACCCCTGCGGCAACCAGCTTCTCGGTCAGTTCGGCCAGCTCACCAAGGCTCGCGCCGCGCACGGCGAGCGGCGCCTTTGCTTCTTTGGCCAGCTTCGCCATCGCTTCCCAGTTCGCGGCGGTGGCTGCGCAGAGGAGCGGCGCGCCGCCGGTTGCCTTGGCCAGGCCGGCAGACATGATCGCCGGATCCTCGGTCACCAATGCGAACGGCAGATGGCACGCACCGCGCGCGGCCGCGACCGCCGCTGCGAATTTGCCCGCATCGCCGGACGTCGCCTCGACAGCCAGTCCGTCAAGGTGCAGGGCCATGCCGACATAGTCCACCGTGTAATCGGCCACGGCCTTCGCCAGCGTTGAGATCTCGGCCGCCGAGAGGGTGTCGGAGATGCGCACCAGCAGCGCCGCAGGATGGTAGAAGGTCTTCTCATGGCGGAAGAGGACGACCTCGTTGCCCGCTTCGACCTTCCGCCCATCGGCCGACAACGTGATCAGGCGAATCGGCGGTGCGGCTGCCGCAGAGAGCTTGGCCTTTGCTTCGTCGCTGACATACTTGCACTGTGCCAGCTCCGCCTGTTTGGCGGCCAACTTCATCGCGAAGGCCAGGCAGGTGGGGAATCCGCACTCCTTGCAGTTCGCCTTAGGATGCGGCGGCTTGACACCGCCGGGGAGCAGCTTGTAGATTTCCAGACCGGATAGAGCCATGGGATGTCTCCTTCAAATCGCAGTGCACCGTCACGATCGATGAGGCGCATGGAGGCCGCCGGCTTCTTGCTTGCGCCTCGTCTCCCACCCCTTCTCACGCCGCCATAAGCTCAGCGATCATCTTTTTCACGCGCGCCACCGCCTCCGGATGCCGCATCACGACAATATCGGCGCCTGATTCGACCAGGGCCGCGGCGGTCATCGTTTCCCAGTTGACGGCACGCGTCTGCCAATCGCCCCAGCTTGCTGGGACACCGTCGCCCGTGCGCGCCTCCTTGGCGCGCCACGCCTCCTCTCCCGGAGTGACGATGAGCGGCTGTTGGGTCATCCCATCACCCTGCAAGGCGGCCAGGCGCAGCCGCTCCATGACGCTGTAACCGTACTCCATGCCGTAGCCGAGGGAGCCGGTCGTAGGATCGGAGATGATGCGCTCCATCGGCAGGCCCATGTCATGGATCAAGATATTCAACTGCTTGGACAGGTTGACATCCATCGGTGTCTTGGCGGTGACGAGATGGCCGTTCGCCAGGGCGGCCGCGACAATGGTGCGATAGTTCTTGTCCTCGCACGGACCGAGCACCAGACGCTCACCCGCGGCTTCTTCCGCCGCAGCCACCAACAGCTCGTTGTCGAGCTCGGCCTGGCCTGCGCCGAACACGATGAGCGGTAGGCCTGTCGCGCTCAGCACGCTGCGCACGATTTGCCTGGCTTTGGCCGCGGTCATGCGCGCGCCGCTGGCATCGACCGTCGTGAAACGCAAGGCGATCACATCGGCGCCGGCCGCCTCAGCCGCCTTGGCCCAGGCAGACGGATCGGCCAGTGCAGCTCCCCAGACCTTGGTGAGCGGTTCAGCCCACTCCTCACCCGGATTGCGACACCACACCTCGACAGCGATCACGGGCCGGTTGGGCACCTTGCCGTCGAAGCTCAGGAACGGCAACGTGGTCTGCCCGCCGACGGTGACGGTCCGGACCCGCGTGCCGCCTTCTGCCGCGGTTGCACCCAAGGTGATCGCGCGAATGCTGCCCGACCACTTCTCGACAGGAATCTCGACGTTCACGGGCATGTAGAACCTCCTTTGCAGGTCTGACGAAGGATAAGAGACAACAGACGCAGGATCAGGCAATCGTCCTACCAGTACCTCTCTACGTGAATCTCGCCCGGCGCCTTCTTCGAATGTTCCCGAAACCCCTCCCGCGCTAACATCGCGGATGTCTCGTCGATCATTGCCGGTGCGCCACAGAGGAACAGGTGGGTATTGTCCGGCGTCGGGTGAAATCCCCAGGCTTTCTCAAGCGCGCCGTTCCTCCAGAGATCCTGGACATAACCGGTTGCGCCAGTCCACGGCGTCGGTTCGCTCCGCGGCCGGCTGATCGTCGGAATATAGGTGAAGTTGGGGCACAGGTGTTCGAGCGTCATGAGCTGCGAGCGATAGCCCAGGTCCCATGAGTGCCGCGCGCCGTGCAACACAGCAAAGTTCCGCGTCTCACCGCACATGAGGTGGGTGCTGAGCATGCTCATATACGGCGCCAGCCCGGTGCCGGTGGCAATCATCACCACGTGCCGGTCGCTCGGCATCTGATCGAGGGTGAACATCCCCGCGATTCTGGGCGAGAGCCAGATGCGGTCCCCGATCTTCAGGGCGAACAGGCGCGGTGTCAACGCGCCGCTCGTCACCAGCGCGACATAGAACTCCATGTACTCTTTGGTCAGAGACGACGAAGCAATGGAGTAGGCGCGGCGAATCAGCTTGTCGGGATCGGGCGGTGACTCTTCCGGCTCAGAGAGGGCGCCCCGAGGAGCGGCGCCCGGCAGCCCAATCACAGCGAACTGGCCGGGCGCGAATTCGGGCAGCTCCCAGCCATCGGCGGCAACACGCAGGATCATCAACCAGGGCGAGATCTCGTCTCTGAGCGTAACGACGGCGTTCAGTATGGGCTCGGGCAAGATCAACTCCTCGGGGAGCAACATGCCTTCGACTGCAATACCTGTGCTCGCTCGATTATACCCTGACTCGTACAGCTATCATAACGCGCAGACCTGACCGATCAATGAGGCCGGTCAGGTCTGCCGGAAGTTTTTCAACTTCGATTTCCCAACCCATAGCGTTGGCGGAAAAGATCCATCGGCGTGGGGCGCGATGCGGCCGCGCCCTGCGACTTGATGTACTCCGGTCCCGCGAGCGCCTTCACGATATCGCGCAGGCTGAGAACAGAAGCTGGCCAGGTGCGCCCCGCCGCGTGGTGCAGGAAGAAGAGATGATCGACGCCCAGGTCGGCCATGATGGGCACGGCAGCCGCTAACGGGATGTCCGTCGGGCATTCGGGCACGGCCTCGTCCATCACATCTTGCACGGCAAATTCCGAAGCATCCTCGCCCTTCACCGCCGCCTGCCCATATGCAGCAGCAAGAACGCGCTCGTTGATCCAGCCGCGGGTATCGCCCTCAGCGTCGAGCACTACGACCGCGGTGTGGTTGCCATCGACCATGAGCGCGGCGACGTGTGCCACCGTGTCTTCCAGCTTACAGGTCGGCACGCCGATACGCATGACATTGCGGACGAGGAGCGATTCAGGCATCAGCTGCGTCGCCTCCGCACCTGCGGGCATCGTGCTCTCTGCCAGCGGCGTTGCCGGCCCCAACCAACCCTGCGGGTCCAGCCACAATCGGCCCTCTGCGCGTATCAAGAAGGCGCCGCCCTTGCCTCCGACGGCGCCTTCATTATGGGCCGTTATGGGCCATTCGGTCTTCAGCCGCCTAGAAGATCGGATCCATCATCAGCGCCGGATGTCCGCTGCCCTCCAGGTACGCCAGTAGGCCGTCCGTGTCGGTGCAGATCGTCTCATCGGCGATCTTGTTGAGCAGTTCGGGGTCCCCTTCGCGCTCAGCCACGGCCTGGAACTCGGCGGCCATCGTCTGCTTGAGCACGCTGGACATCCAGACAACCCGCTTGAAGCCGCCGTCCGAGGAGATGAACTTCGGGCTGGTCAGGTAGTACTTGCCCACGCCCATGACGCCCGGCGTTTGCAGGCCTCCGCCTGCCATGCCGGCCAGCGTCGAGAAGGTCATGCCCGCCGGCGTCATGCTCGTATCCTCGCGGCTCACCACCATGACCCCATTGGCTTCGGGGATCAGCATGACGATGCACTCGAAACAGCCGCACGCCGTCATCGGGCTGTTCATGATCGAGTACATCGCCACTTCTTCGACTTTGCCCTGCGACTTCTGCTGGGCAATGTCGTTCAGCCCCGAGTAGATGCCCTTCTCAGCATCGATCACGCGGCCCTTGCGCACCGGCTGGTTGGGGCCGGTGGGATTGATCTGGTAGGATGCCGCGCAGTCCAGGTAGTTGTACGCGCCGCACAACCCGAGCCGCTGCGGACTGACCAAGCACAGATGAGTCGGCGCAAACGATTGGCACAACGTGCAGGTATAGAACTCATCCACCGCCTCATCGGTCATGTCTTCCAGGCGGCGATTGCGATAGTCATAGGCATCGCGCGCCTTTTGCAGCCACTCGGCATGCAAAGTGGAATCGGTAAGGATCTTGACCTGCACCTTGTCCACGATGGCGCCGAAATCGGCCATGAAACGGGCATGCAAGATGTCGCCAAAGTGCCGCAGGTTGAAGCCCTTCTCAGCCGCAGCCTTACTGATGCGGATCCAGGTGATGTCCCGCTGGCCGATGTGCTGGATGCCTGACGCGCCGTTGCAGAAGTAGTGAATCTGACGCTCAAGCACCGGCTCGAAGTCCTGCTGCATCTTGCGGCCTGCCACCTCAACAACGATCCCCAGATCCATCGCCTTGCCTTCAGGCAGGCCCTCGAAGCCCGGACCGATCACTTCGACCTTGCCATCCTCGACCTGATCCATATCCACCATGCGCAGATACTCAAATGCGCGGCTGTACTTACCGCCGAACTCGATGCGCATATCGGCCTTGCGCACCACTTCACCCTCGAACGCTGAGCCATAGGGCACCGGGATCGGCACTTCGGTCAGCTTGATTTTGACCCCACGCGTCTCGATGCACTTCTGAACCAGCTTCTCGGCGCGCTCCAGGTCATCCTTGCCCTCGATCTCATTGAACGGCATCGAGATCACGTGCTCATAGGTCGTGATGCCGGTGGGCAGAATCTGTGGGATGCGCGTGTCAGCAATGACGGGGAAGCCGTAGTTGATCGCGCCCGCCGCGGCAGCGTACTTCAGGTCGTCCACCTCGCCCAAGGCCAGGACAAAGGCGAACACACGCTGACGGTTGTAGATCAGGATGTCCTTCGCCTGGCCGCCCTTCATACCCCCAAAAGTCAGAGCCGAGCGAGTCGCAAAGCCGAGCGGATAGATGGCGGACAGCGTGTCGAGGCCGAACGGCACGATATACGTGTCGTATCCCATCTCCACCCCTTCCTCCATAAGCTGATGGATCACGGAACGGCCGTTGACATTGCCGCAGAGGAAGATCAGGATGTTGCGCTTCTGCAGCTCGCGCACGATCTTGACCGCAACCTCATTGCTCTTGGCGCAGCCGACGATGGCTGCAAAACCGGGCATGCGGCCATCCACGAGCTGGATACCCCAGGCGCGCAACTGGATATCATCGATCGGCCCATTGAGACGGCCCCCGCCGTTAGCGCCATCGGCTGCGAACTCCGGGCTGGTGAAGCTGCCGCTCGCGGCATGAAAGCCGGGGAGAACACCCGGTTCCTCACCATAGATGAAGCGAATCGCCTCGATGATCTCGGCCGCCAGCAGAGTCGCTGAGCCGGAATCGAGCGTCTCACCGAGGTAGGGCGTCCAGCAATGAGCCGACGGGACGGGGTGGAGAAGGTCCCTGGCATGTTCCAGCACCGGCGACAACTCACCCAACTTGGTGATCTCGCGGCCGGTGTAGCCGAGGATGACCGGAAGGTAGTAAGCCGTATTCGGGAAGGCGACCGGCGTATCCGGCCCTTTCTCTCTCAAGGCCCTGTTGAGCAGCGCTTCGGCCTCTTGGACGATCAGGTTTGCGCCGCGAATGGCGCGAGTGGCGATGTATCGCGACATCGGTGTTCCTCCATCTTTGCCATAGAGACAACCGGCAAGGACGGCAGACAACGAAAACGACTGCTGGAACGCAGCAGGCCGTCCGTCATCTGCCTCGCGGCGTCATCCGTAAAGCTCCGCCATCTGCTTCTCGACCGGCAAAGCGACGAACGCGCTCATCTCTGCGTCGCCGGAAGCGCCGAAGCGCGCCGGGTCATAGGCGGGCAGCTTCAGGGCAGCACGCTTCTTGTCGATGTGCTCGATGGTGCGGCGCACCATCTCCGCAGGCTCAACGACGAATTCCAGCTTGCCGCCATATTTCTGCTCCCACTCCGTGGAGAGAATGTCGCTCACGGCGTCGGAGAACTCGACCGGATTGCGAACCCCCATAATGACGTAGGCGCCGGATCCCACACAGTAGGTGGCAATCGCCAGCGCCTTCTCGCTCATCCATTCAGGCGCCAGGCCCACGGCCGGGATATCGCTGATGTCGTCACCCAGGCCCCCTTCCGTGGCCATCTGGCTCAACACGGTCAGGATGCGGCTGTTGTCGACACACGAGCCCATATGCAACACCGGCGGGATGCCGATTGCCTCGCAGATCTCCCGGAGGCCGGGGCCGACCCTGTCCAGGCCTGCCTGGCCGGTCAGATAGCCGTACTTGCCCGCAGCCAATGCGCCGCAGCCGGTGCTGACGACCAGGACGTCGTTCTTGAGCAGCTCGGTGATGACGTCCATGTGCGCCTTATCCTGCGTCAGGCCAGGATTGTTGCACCCCACGTCAGCAGCCACGCCGCGGATGCGACCCGTTGCGATGGCCTCATTGAGCGGACGGAATGACTGCCGGTAGAAGCCACCCAGCATATAGTTGAGGTACTCGTGGCTGAAGCCCGGCACTACGGCCTGCGCCGCATCGACGGGAATACGCGTCTCACCCCGGTTGGCATAGTTGTCGCAGGCGCGCTTCACGATCCCTCTGGCGATATCCAACGCGTGGTGCTCGTCGAACTCAATATGGGTCGCGCCGGTAATCTTCACCTTCGGGCTCGTGGTGATGATCTCGGTATGGAAGTGACTCGCTACGCTCGTGAGCGACTGCATGATGCACTGCACATCCACGACCATCGCCTCGATGGCGCCGGTGAGGATCGCCAGCTCCTGATTCAGGAAGTTGCCGGCCGACGGAATCCCCTGGCGCATCATCACCTCGTTTGAGGTGCAACAGATGCCGGCCAGATTGATGCCGTTAGCGCCTTTGCTCTTGGCATACTCGATGATATCAGGATCCATCACCGCAGTAACGATCATCTCGCTAAGGGTAGGCTCGTGGCCGTGGACGATGATGTTAACCTCGTCATCCTTGAGGCAGCCCAGGTTGACCTCACCCACCTTGGGGCTGGGAGTGCCGAACAAGATGTCGGAGATGTCAGTGGCCCACATCGAGCCGCCCCAACCGTCGGCCAGCGCGGTGCGCACGGAGCTCTGCAGGATGTGGCTCGCGTCCTGGTCGTCACCCATGTGGGTGCGATGCAAGATCTCGACGACCTCGCGGTCGATGCCGCGCGGCACCACGCCCTGCTCCTTCCAAATCGCCTGCCGTTTTGGCGGCGCCACCGAGACATAGCTCAACTGGCCGCGCTGCTGGCCAAACTCGCTGATGGCCTTGTTGGCGACATCCAGGGCAATCTCCTGAACCGTGCGTCCCTTGGTCGAGATGCCGTGTTTGGCCGCAACACTGAGCAGCTTCGCCTCGTCGCGGACTTCATAACCCTGGGTTTCACCCAAGCCGACCGCCTGCAGCGTGAAAGCCAGGTCGCGTCCGTGGTCGGAGTGGGCGGAGGCGCCGGCCGCGATGGCGCGCGCCAGGTTGCGTGCAGCAACGGTCTCGATAGTTGCGCCACAGATGCCCACCTGGCCATCCTTGGTGAGGCGGCATGGCCCCATGTAGCAGTTCTTGCAGCACACGCCGGACTGGCCGTTGCCGATGGTGCAAGGTCTGAAGTCGGCCGCGCGGCTGAAAGAGGTCTGGATGCCCGCAGCGTTGGCATAATCCAGGATCCCGCAAGCCGCCGGATCGATGCTCGGAACGACGGATACTTTTGCCATGAGTGGTTGCTCCTGTGTTGAGTGCTGGCGACGGACAACGCGGCATCAGAGGTGAAGGGCCAGAGCAGGTTGTGCCCTGCCCTCGCGCCCCGGCCCGAAGTCCGCTACCTCTTGGTCTTCAGATCCCGCTCATCGGTCTTCATCTGGCGCATGCCAAGACGGGTCCAGGCAGGATCGCGCTTGCCGTCAGCGACGGGAACCGTTTCAGCCACCACGCCGCTGCCATCAGTGGCGACGGCGTAACCTGCGTCATCCAGTGTGGCCATGATGACGCCAGGAGTGGTGAGGCTGGGATCGTAGTTCAGCGCAACCATGCGAAACGCCGAACTGGCAACGACATCCTGCACGCCAGGCACAGCGGTCAGGAGCGCCCGCACCTTGAGGACATGATGATCGGCCCACAGACCTGGGACGCTGAGCTGTAGTTTCTCCATAGTTGCTGACGTAGCTCCTTTGACGTGAATGGGCAACCGCGCCGCCTGGGGGTGCGCCGGTATGCCTGGGGCGGCCTGGGGATGGCCGTTCGTTTGCACCAACTCGGCGATCTCGCGCCGATGCTCGATGTAGAGGGTGCAAAAATCGCAAGTGACATGGATCGGCGCGCAACAGCAGGGAGAACCGCTGCACTGCTCCCAACACGAGGCCGGGCTGGCATAGACCGCACACGCCGCGCAGTTGACCAACCAGCCATTCGGCATGGAGCCGCTACCGGCCTTCTCCGCAAGCTCCTGCCGTATCTGCCAACAGCTTCGCACGAGACGCTCCGCCTGCGACAAAAGACCTGGTTCGCAGGTTCGTGACCTGCTTTCTATCCTCGGCCTTTCGTCCTTCGTCCGGAAAAAAGACGCCTGCCCCTCGCGCGCAACGAGATGGGCAGGCGTTCGCCACCTGTTCGAGTCGCAGGCCAGCGTCAGCCTGCAGGAACCGTATTCTGAAGCCAGTATCTCAGAAAGCGTCGTGAAATGACTATGACGCAGGTCATGTTCCCTCACAACCTGAGTGCATATCGACCGGGTTCAGTCAGGGAGCGATCGAAAGCTCCAGCGTCGCAGCGAAGGACGGCGCACTGGGACAATTCTGCGTCTTCGGGTCACACGGCGGCGCCTTCGCGGCGAAACGAATCTCGGTCTCCCCCTTCTGCTGAGCGACCCAGATCCAGCCCTGGGTTGGCGGCTCTCCCAGCTTGATGCCGGGATCGAGACTGAGGAGTCTTGCGTCGAAATCCACATCCCATGCACTCGCGACCGGCGGTTGCACGTTGATGCGCTGGCCTACCTTGAGTGCAACGGGCCCGTTGGCCGGCAAGATCACCCGAATCATGTCATCGCCTGGCTTGATCGGGTTCGTGGCAGGCGCCGGCGTGATCCGCGTGCTGGCAGGCAACGCCGTCGAGGCCGGGCCACCTGCCGGATCGCGTGCCGGGCCCCCTGCCGATCCGCCGCTTGACTGACCCGGCACACTCACGCAGCCGAGCAGCAGAAACAGCGCGGCGATCATACTGGCCATACGCCCCAGAGTCGATTCCCCGACTCGCATTCCCATAGCATCTTGCTCCTCAAGAAGACCTGCGGCATATGGACGTCCCGTTCCCTGCCCCGGTTCCGAGGGTGACGCTGCGACTTTCCGTGACGCGGAGCCTGCCGCAACGCTTACGCTAACGACTGATGAGCGGCAGATACAGCTTCCTCGGCAGCCAGCCTGCGGTCGCAATCCAGGTGCTCCAACGTCCCGCGCCGGACGCAGCTGGCTTGGCGTACTCGTTGAACATCCAGAAGTAGTAGTTGCTGGTATCGCGTTCGACGCCGGAGTAGTCGCCCCAACGATTCCGGCTCCCGACGAAGTTGATATAGGAATCCTCGCCAGCCTTGACCAGCGCGCTGTCTAGCAGCCCCGGATCACCCTTCAGCTTGCCTGTGTAGCGCATCTGAACGTACTCAGAGGGACCGGAGCGGGAAAACACGACGGCGATGTTCTCGAAGTCGTCAATCGCCACCGAAGGGTAGTAGTAATATGTTGATCCTGGCGAACCCCAGGTGGTCTGGAAGAGCAAATCGCCCGTGGTGGAGATCTCGATCAACCTGACGCACGACGTCCCCAGGCATTCGGTGGTCTGCGTCAGCCAGATATCGTTGGCGTAGGCTCGCGCCGAAAGGACGCGGTCATCGCCGGTATCGATACGCGTGGTCGTGCCCAGCTGTTCGGCGTCGGGCGGCGAAGTGAAGGTGTTCGTATTCACCGTGGCAACGCGCACGAAGCTGGGCGGCGTCCCAGGCCACGTGGTTCGGCCATCCACCCGGAAGAGAGTCAGCCGGTTGCCACTCGATGCGGACAGGTTGTTCTCCGCGCTGACCAGATAGATCGGGCTGCTGACGAGATAGCGATGCGCCGGCTGGACGGTGAAGGCAAGATCGCCGGAATTGTGCGTCATCGACCAGAAATCCCAGTACCCGGAAGAGAGTGAACCGGAGTAAAGCTCGGACAGCTTGAACATCCGCACCTTCGAATACTGGAAGGGCCCGCCGCCAAGCGCGAACATGTTGGCCGAGACATAGAGATTCACACCATCTGTCGCAATGCCGGGATAGTCAGCCCAGTTGTTGGTGAGAGTGGTTCCATCGAATCGCGCATCGGACTGATATGCATACCAGCTTCCGATAACCCCCTGCTGCCTTGAGACGATAATCAGATACGAAGAGAGGTTCGGCGTGACTGATTCGTTCTTGGCCAGCACGACGATGATCGCGCGCTTGTTGATGTAGTCATAGATGACCTTCGGGTCAAAGATGCTGGTGCCGGCCGGAAGGTTCAGACTGGCCAACCAGCTGCTGAAGGTGCTTGAAAACAGCACGACGCCGGGATTGCTCTTGCTGAAGATATAGAGACTGCTGTTGACAGCGGCCAGCACGCCGTCCGGCGCCACAGTGATGATCGGATCGGGCGGCCGCCAGCCCGTATACGGGATTGCTTCGTACGAGACGCCCAGGAAAGGGGGGGCCTGAGGCGAAGCGGGCGCGGCAGCCGATCCCGCATCGTCGGTGGCGTAGGCGCCTGTATGGCCGGCCGTTTGGATTCGCCGTGCAGCCTCTTTTGCCGCGCGATAGGCCGCCTCATCGATCTCCAGGCCCTGGGGCACATCCGATCCGAACTCATTCGGCGTCAGCGAGGCAGCCACCTCGGTCGTGTCGACCGACGCGCCGCTGGTCGCGAACGCACCGTGCGCGCTCGCCGCGGCGACAACGCCTTCGACCTGGGGAACAGCACTCTGTTGCTGTGCAACCACTTCCTCCTGCCACACGGGAGGAGTCGGCGGATC
>CAYRFV010000038.1:14807-22452 GCA_964423545.1 uncultured Anaerolineales bacterium
ACTGTGCTCCAAGCGGGGCAGCGGCGAGCACAAGCGCCAACGTCGCAACCAGGAACGTCGCGCGTCGAACCAGGGATAGAAGCCCTGTCATGATCGAGGAACCTTTCTCTGACAGTGTGTCAGCGGTGTGGCAGATGAGCCAGCTAACGCCCGCGGCTGGACACCGGGCGATCCAGTGTGCTTCGATTCAGGCTGCCGAGGTGATTCCGTCCTGCCTGAGTCGCCTCAGGAGGGTTGAGTCTTGCGCCACTTGGCGTATTCACGCTCCAGTAGATCGGCGTGAACGCTCTCTTCATACTGGAACTGCTCCAGCAATCCCTTAAGCTTGGGATCGTTCGCTTGCGCTGCTGCGGCAGCGTATTTCGCCTTGGCGGCATACTCCTCAGCAATCATTGCCTTGAAGAAATCGTCCCAGTTCATCGGTCGACCTCCTATCGCAGAGTAGTGCGGCGATGATACACCAGGGCGTGGCGAAAGTCCAACCTCGCCGCCGTCGAGACGTTTGCACAAGTAGGCCGGTCTCCCCTATACTGCACCTGAGAAGGGACACCAGCATGCGCCCCATCCTTCGCATCGACACCTACGCCTGCCAGACGTGCTCGGCTTGCCAGGCGCGACTGGTGTGCAAGACGCGCGCCATCGTCCAATATGAACGCGGCGACCTGCCCGCCATCGATGCGGCGCGTTGTCGCGGCTGCATGGTGTGCATTCCCGCCTGCCCGTTCGGCGCCGTGCGGAAGACGGATGAGCCAGCGCGACAGACCGGCTCCGCCGGCGCGGACTGAGCCAGCGCGCAGCGCCGCAGCCATCCATAAGTATAACGAAGACCCCTTATAATAAGCCGGTATTATGCAATCTGACACAAATCATAAAGCCGGGCCACTCATTGCGAGATAATGGCACGCAGAACGCCTCTTCGGCGCGTTCGGGAATCCCACCAACTGCCTGATGGAGGAATGCATGTCTCGAAAAGCCGTCATGATGATCCTGGCCCTTATCCTGCTGCTCAGCCTGACTGCCACCACTGCGCTGGCCCAGGCCGGTGGCCCGGTCCAGACCGCCGCGGAGAAGTACTTTGCCGGCGGCACCAAGAACATCGCCGCGAAGGATCTTTATACTAACCTGAACGACGGCGATAAGTCCAACGACCCCTTCCTGATCGACGTTCGCGCCGCGGCCGACTACGCCAACGGCCACCTGCCCGGCGCCATCAATGTCGATCCCAAAGTCCTCTTCACGCCGGCGGAGCTGGCGAAGCTCCCGAAGAACAAGCCGATCGTCGTCAACTGCTATTCCGGCCAGGCGGCCAGCCAGGCCGTGGCAGGCCTGCGAATGCTGGGCTACGACGCCTACAATCTGCTCTACGGCGTCCCGAGCTGGGGCGTCAACGACAAGGTGACGTATCCTTTCGCTGCCAGCCAGAGCGGCAAGTATCCCGTCTCCAAGGATAAGGCTGAGCTGACCGGCAAGAACGAAGCGCCGAAGCCGCTGGGCGACACGGTGGAGGCGGCCGCCGCTGCGTATTATCCGGGCGGCCTCAAGGCGCTCAAGGCATCGGACGTGTACGCCAACCTCAACGACGGCGACAAGGCCAACGACCCGGTGCTCATCGACGTGCGGAAAGCCGAAGACTACGCAGCGGGCCATATCGCCGGCGCGGTCAATATGGATCCGAAAACCCTGTTCACGGCAGCCGAGCTGGCCAAACTGCCGAAGGGCAAGCAGATCGTGTCCTACTGCTATTCGGGGCAGACCGCCAGCCAGGTGACGGCGGCGCTGCGGATGCTTGGCTACGACGCCTACAACATGCAATTCGGCATGCCTTCGTGGGCAATCGTTGACGCCACTTCCACCCCGGTCTGGGATGCAAGCAAGAGCGGCAACTACCCATTGGTCACCGGCGCGCAGCCAGCCGCCAGTGCGGCGGTCGCGAGTGCGCCGGCCGCCGTGACGAGCACAGCGGCGGTGACGGCGACCAAGCCGGTCACCAGCACGGCGCCGGCCGCCGCCGCTCCGGCCGCCGCCGCTCCGGCAGCCGCCCCCAAGGCGCTGCCGACAACCGGTCTGCCGATTGAGCCGGCCCTGATCGCCCTCGGCCTGACGCTGCTGGGCGCGGGTCTGGCGCTGCGCAAGCGCGCGTAACCCGCACGCAGACCACCGCTGCCACCAGACAGCGCAGCCCGGGGCATGCCAGCCCCCGGGCTGCGCTTGGGCACTTCCATGAAGAGGAGGAACATGCGATCCGTCACCCGTGCTTTGGCCAGAGTGGCGTCGGCGCTGGGCGCAGCACTGATCCTGTGCGGGCTGTTGGCCGCTTGTGGCGGCGGCCAACCGGCCCCTGCACCGGCCCGAGCGCCAGCGCAACCACCCCCTACGCAGGCGGCGCCTACCCAGGCAGCGCCTACGCAGGCGGCGCCTACGCAGGCGGCAGCCACGAACACCGCAGCACCGCCGACCGCGACCACGGCGCCGGCGGCGACCACGGCGCCGACTGCGACGACTGCGCCGGCGGCGACCTTGGCTCCGACCGCGACGAAGGCGGCAGCGACTACGTCCGCGGTCGCGGCTACATCTACGGTTACAACCGCGGTCGCCGCTGCTCCGTCTGCCGCCGACGCAGCAAGTTGCGTGAAATGCCACACCGACGAAACCGCCCTCCAGAAGCTCGCGAAGGAAGAAGCGCCCAAGGAGACGCTCTCCGAAGGGGAAGGCTGAGGGGGAGAAGTGCCTCCGGTGGAGGCATGGCAGAAGGTGTACGTTGACGCCGAGAAGTTCATCGCCAACGATCCGCACGCGAAGACAGCGAACTGCATCCAGTGCCATGGCGGCCAGGGTGGTTCGACCGATATGGCGATAGCGCACAAAGGAGTGGTGACTGACCCGACGGCCAACGTCGAATCAACGACGAAGCTGTGCGGCGCGTGCCACGCAGACATCACCAAGGCGCAGGTGAAAAGCCTGCACTTCGACTCGCACGGCTACGACACGATCGTCGGCCAGCGGCTGGGCGCTTCGCCCGAATCACAAAAAGCCTGGGAGAAGGCCGAGGCCAACCATTGCAGCTCGTGCCACACCACATGCGGCCAGTGCCATCTCAGCCAGCCGGCGAGTGTGGGGGGTGGGTTGATCAGCGGGCACCAGTTCAAGAAGACCCAGGCGTTCACGCGCACCTGCAATGGCTGTCACGGATCCCGCATCGACAGCGAGTACACGGGCAAGAATGAAGGGACGCCCGCCGATGTGCACTGGACGAAAGCCGGCATGCCGTGCTTCAAGTGCCACAGCGGTCAGGAGCTGCATGGCATGGGCGCTGCAGCAGGTCAGAAAGAACGTTATGACGGCAAGCCGGCGCCTGCGTGCCTCGACTGCCACCCGAACGTTGCGCCCGGCAAGGGCCAGGTGATGCAGCACAACGTCCACGGCGACAAGCTTGCCTGCCAGGTGTGCCATGCCGTGGAGAACAAGAGCTGTTACGGCTGTCACGTCCAGACCACCGACAAGGGCGAGCCGTTCTTCAAGATCGAACCGTCAGTCATGGGCCTGAAGATCGGCCTCAATCCCAAGAAGAGCGCCGACCGGCCCTGGAACTACGTTGTGCTGCGGCACGCGCCGGTCGATCCGGAAAGCTTTGCGTTCTACGGCAAGGACGTGTTGGCGAACTTCAATGCGCTGCCGACATGGAAGTACGCCACGCCGCACAACATTCAGCGGGTCACGCCGCAGAACAAGACGTGCGACAGTTGCCACGGCAACGAGAAGCTCTTCCTGAGCGAGAAAGACCTGAGACCCTACGAGGTTCAGGCGAACAAGAGCGTGATCCCGACCAAGCTCCCGCCCAAGACGGGGCAGTAGACAAGCGTGGGTGCGCGGGGAATGGGACAGCCACAGAGGGTCCCATTCCCCCGCCCACCCACGCTGCGTCTCTCTCACGCCTCGGTCAGCTGCCGTAGCTTTGCATGCGCCGGATCGAAGGCGAAATCCCAAAATGCCTGCTGCAGCGGCGTGTGCGCACGCTGTTGGTGACGCACCATATAAACCGTGCGCGACAGCGCCATCCCCGCCACCGGCACCTCCACCACCTTGTTCAGAGCCAGACCGCGCGCGGCCGCCAGCTTCGATACGAACGCCGCGCCGATTCCCGCCTCCACCGACATCTCGATGGCCTCGGCGTTTGCCAGCGTCAGCACGGCCGGAAGCTCGTCTATGCTGTACCCCTGCGCCGCCAGCCCATCGGCCACGACTTCGTATGTGCCCGCCGTCGCTTCGCGCAGGATGAAGGGTGTGGCGCGGAGATCGCCGGGCGCGACGGTGCGGCCATCGGCCCAGGGATGGTCGGGCGGCACGATCAGGATCACCTGGTCGGTCAGGAAGGGTGCGAAGTCCAGGTCGTGGTGGACAAGATGCGTCGAAACGACGGCGATCTCAGCGCTCCCCTCCAGCAGGCGTTCCACCGCGGCGCGCCGGCTCATCACGCTGATTTCCACCGCCACATCCGGATAGTGCGCCCGGAAACCGGCGACCAGCCTGGGCAGAATATACTTGCCTACGGTGGTGCTGCAGGCAATCGAGAGATGGCCAATCACCTTGCCCTGCACCCCCCACATCGTTTCCTCGATCTGCTTCACCTGGCACAGGAGGTCCCGCGCCATTGGAAGCAGCAGTTTGCCGGCTTCGCTCAGCGAAATGTTGCGACCATGGCGCTCGAACAACGGCACGCCGAACTGCTTCTCCAGGTTGCGGATGTGCAGGCTCACGGCTGGCTGGCTGAGATAGAGCCGGCGTGCGGCAACCGAGAAATTCTCCGCCCGCGCCGCCTCGACGAATACGTTGAGTTCATGAAGGTTGAGCATACGGGGCAGTAAACCACGCTCGGCGCCGGGACACCATGACCCCCGTCAGGTTCACCAGGCATGCCTCTTTCGTCCGGTTGCCAATCCACCGTTTCATGCTATGATAGCCCCACGATTCAACACCCAAACGGCATGCAACACCTGCCGGACTCCCCGAGGTGTCACGGGCTTGTGTGGGGGCGTCCGATCCGTTCCGCAGCGACCGGACTACTGGTCTGTCAGCCGTGATTTGACAGGGTGGTGGTGACGACTTCAGTCGTTTTCGTGCCGGACCAGCGACTCAAGCCGCTACTACGAACTCATCACTGGATCATTGACAGACTACTACCCTGGCGCCCCGGCAAGTGACCGATGACGCGACATGGTCTCGCGGTGGGAGTCGAAGGAGTAGCGAGAGATGAATCCCATGGCCGCTGATCGATCGCGGCAAACCGACGCCGACATCATGAAGCATCAGCGCACGACACGCATCATCGAGGTCGTCTCGGTGATTCTCTTGTCTGTGACCACCGTCGTGACGGCGTGGAGCGCGTATCAGGCCTCAACCTGGGGCACGATGATGAGCATCAACTTCAGCCAGGCAAGCACGAAACGGATGCTGGCGACACGCGCAACAGCAGCTGCGGACCAGCTCCTCGCGCTGGATCTGAACCTGTTCACGAACTGGCTCAATGCCTACGCCGAAGAGAACACCGAGCTGGCGAAGTTCTACGAAGAACGCTTCCGACAGGAGTTCCAGCCGGCCTTTGACGCCTGGCTGGCGACCCGGCCGCGATCGAATCCGGACGCGCCCAAGAGTCCGTTCAGCATGCCGGAGTATCAAGTCAGCCAGGACGCGGAGGCGATGCGGCTTGACGAGGAGGCGGGCGCCCTGTTCAACGCGGGGCTGGCAGCCAACGACAAGCGCGATGGCTATGCACTGACCACCGTACTGCTGGCGTCGGTTCTGTTCTTCGTGGGCATGGCGGGACGCATGAAGTGGTTCCCGATGCAGGTGGTCATGGTTGCCATCGGCGCCGTCGTGTTCCTGATCGTCGCCATCCGGCTGCTCATCTACCTGGCAGCGTGAGCGGTGCAGCCAGACTCAAGCCCTGTTGGCGACCAGCAGGCCGCGTCATACGCCTCTCCGGGGTCAGAGAGGTTAATGGAATCTTCATCGAAGCTTCATCGCCGGCTAAGGACGGTGACTGGGAGATCATCTATAATCAAGCGCAGGCGTTTTGCGTACTGAATCAGAGAAGCACTGAAATCCTGTGGAATGAGATAGGAGCGGAGATATGAGACGACTGATGCCGATCCTGATCGCGCTGCTGTTTGTGGTGACCGCGTGCGTCCCCGTGCCCCCAGCGCCTTCTGCGACGACGCCACTGCCGGCCGCGCGTTCCTCGACCTCGGAGCCGGCTGCAGCTCAGCGGGCCGCCGCCGCGCCGGTCGATTTGCTGGAGCGCCTGCCGATGGACGCCGCCATCCGCACCGGCACGCTGCCCAACGGTCTCACGTACTACATCCGCCGAAACACGGAGCCCACCAACCGCGCGGAGCTGTGGCTGGCGGTCAATGCCGGTTCCGTAATGGAGGATGAGGACCAGAAGGGGCTGGCCCATCTGCTGGAGCACATGCTGTTCAACGGCACCCAACGGTTCCCCAGCCAGGCGCTGTTGGACTTCCTGGAAGGCATCGGGATGAAGTTCGGGCCTGAGATCAACGCCTACACCTCGTTCGACGAAACGGTCTACAACCTGCAGGTCCCGACTGCCAAGATGGAGGATGTCGCGAAGGCCTTCGATGTGCTGCAGGACTGGGCCGGCGCCGCGACCCTGGCGCCGAAGGATATCGACAAAGAGCGCGGGATCATCGTGGAGGAGTGGCGGCTGCGTGACAAGAGCGCGACCGGCCGGATGCAGGAGAAGATCGTGCCGCTGCTGTTGGGCGAGTCACGCTACGCGCAGCGCCTGCCGATCGGCGACATGGATGTCATCCGCAACGCGCCGCCCGAAACGGTGCGGCGCTTCTATGAGCAGTGGTATCGCCCCGACCTGATGGCCGTCGTCGCAGTGGGCGACTTCGACGTGGATCAGGTCGAGAAGATGATCCGGGATCGTTTCTCTCAGCTGACGTCTGCCTCGGATACGCCCGGAGAGCGCCCGTCCTACGATGTGCCGGCGCAGCCGGGGACGCGCGCCCTGGTCGTCAAGGATCCTGAGTTCCCCTACACGGTCCTCTCGGTTTTCCAATCGCGACCGGCACGCAGCCTGGCGACGGTGGGGGACTACCGCGACCTCCTGATCGACTACCTGGTGACGATCATGCTCAACCAGCGCTATGCCGAGGTCGCGCAGCGCGCAGACGCGCCGTTTCTGCAGGCTTCGGCCGACTCCGACACGTTGGTCCGTCCAGTGGACAGCTACGAGCTCTCGGCGCAGGTGAAGGACGAGAAGGTCCTGGCGGGGCTGGAAGCGCTCCTCACGGAGTTCGAGCGCGCGCAGCGTCACGGCTTCGTCAAGACCGAGGCAGATCGGGCCAAGCAGGACATTCTGCGCTTCTACGAGAGTGCGTACAAAGAGCGCGACACCACTGAGAGCGATCGCTATGCCGGGGAGTATGTCGATCTGTTCCTGCGGAAGGTCGCTTCACCGGGCATCGCGTACGAGTATGATCTCGTCCGGCGTCTGCTGCCCGGCATCATGCTCGACGAAATCAATCAGCGAATCGCCAACCTGGTCACGGCCGACAACCGCGCCATCATCGTGCAAGCGCCCGACAAGGCTGATCTGGAGCTGCCGGACGAGTCACAG
>CAYRFV010000038.1:22462-28745 GCA_964423545.1 uncultured Anaerolineales bacterium
GTGGCTGCTGTCCAGGCGAAGACCATCGAGCCCTATGTGGATCAGGTGGCCGGGGCCGACCTGATGGAACAGCGGCCCGCTCCGGCCGCCATTGTCAGCGAGCGAATGCTGCCCGACCTCGGCGTGACCGAGATCACGCTGGCCAACGGCGTCCGCGTCATCATGAAGCCGACCGATTTCAAGACCGACGAGGTGCTCTTCTCCGCGATCAGCCCCGGCGGCAACTCGCTGGTCACGGACGCAGACTATCCCGAGGCGGCCGTGGCGGCTTCCTGGATCGGCAACAGCGGCATAGGCGATTTCAGCGAGACGGAGCTGACCAAGCTGCTGTCCGGCAAACTCGCGACGGCGTATCCTGTGATCAGCGAGCTGCGCGAGGGCTTTCGCGGCAGCGCATCCCCGGATGATCTGGAGACCGCGCTTCAGCTTGTCTACCTGTATGCAACCCGCCCGCGCAGCGACGACGCGATCTTCCAGGTCCTGCGCAACCAGCTTGAGGCAAGCCTCAAGAACCGCTCCCTGACTCCCGAGAGCGGCTTCGAGGATGCGCTGAACGAGATTCTCTGCGGCAAGAGCGTGCGCTGCGGGCCGCTGCCGCTCGCTGAAGTCAGCGCGCTCGATCAGAAGCGCGCCCTCGATATCTACCGGGACCGCTTCGCGGATTTCGGCGATTTCACCTTCACCTTCGTGGGCAACTTCAACGTGGAGCAGGTCAAGTCGCTTGCTCAGAGCTACCTGGGCAATCTGCCGGCGACCGGTCGCAAAGAGACCTGGCGTAATGTCCGCGCCGCACTGCCCGCGACGGTGGTCGAGCGAACGGTTCACAAAGGACTGGACGAGAAAGCGCGCACCCGGCTTGTCTTCACCGGGCCGATCACGCCCACATTGCAGAACGATGTTGTGCTGGACGTGCTCGAGAACGTGATGGACCTGCGCGTCATCGCAGTCCTGCGCGAGTCGCTCAGCGGCACCTACTCACCGCAGGCAGCCACGCGCTGGGAGATGCTGCCGGAGCCGACCTATCGGGCCATCATCGACTTTGTCTCTGACCCGACGCGCGCGGAGGAGCTCACCGAGGCGGCCTTCGATGTGATCGAGGAGATCCAGACCAAAGGCCCGGCTGAGGTCGATGTGAGCAAGGCAAAAGAACAGGCGCGCTTGGCCTATCGCAAAGCCACGGAGGAGAACTCCTTCTGGCTGGCGCAGCTCCAGGAGCATCTGACAACGCCCGACGATGACGGCAGCGACATTCTGAGGTATGAGGAAGTGCTGGCGTCGATCACTGCGCAGGACATCCAACAGGCGGCGCGGGAGCGCCTGCCACTCGATCGTTACGTCAAGGTCGTGCTGTATCCTGAGAAGTTCGACGAGAAGGGCCAGGAATAGGGCCTGACCGGAGCCGTCCACGAATCGAACGCGAACACCCGGATGCACGATCCCCGGTGTCGCCGATTCGTGGACGGCCTGTCTGGCATACGCACCCCGTCATCCCCGCAGGCTGAGCCAGAGCACGCCGATCAGCAGGCTGCCGATGGTGATCGGCGCCCCTGTCCTGAGGTACTCTCGAAACGACAGCTCGATGCCGCGGCCGCGCGCGATTTCGGCCACGATCAGATTGGCGACCGAGCCGAGCAGCGTGAGGTTGCCGGCGAAGGTCGTCGCCATGGCCAGGGTCAGCCACACCTGCTCGGGGTCGCCGAGCTGAGGGACGAGGGGGCGAAACAACAGGACCGCCGGCACATTCGAGACCAGGTTGCTCAAGATCGCCGCCACCAGGGAAAGAGCTGCGACCCCGCGGCTCGCCAGCGGCTGGCCGACGACGAAAAGCCGTTCGCTCAGGCCGCTGTGCTCGATGGCGCCGGTGACAATGAAAAGGCCGGCGAAGAACACCAGCAGCGTGAAGTCGACCTCGTTGAAGACCCGCTGCGGCTTGATCCGCCGCGTGATCAACAGCAGCGATGCTGCGACCAGCGCGGCCAGAGGAACCGGAGCGCCGGCGAAGAAGGCGACCACCATGACCCCGGTCGCCATCAGGCTCTTGTTGAGCAGGGGACGGTAGATCGCCTCGCGCGGCAGGTCGAAGCCGTCAGAGAAACGGCGGCCAGCGAACTCCTGCCGGTAGACCAGCGCGATCACCGCCCAGGCCACCGCCAATCCGGCTGCGGACACCGGCGCCAACTGGGCGGTGAAGGTGGAGAAGGGAATGCCGGAGCTGACGCCGATGATCATGTTCTGCGGATTGCCCACGATGGTAGCCGCCGATCCGATATTGGCTGCAGTGACCAGACCGATGAGATAGGGGATCGGATTGCAGCCAAGCGCCAGCACGATATCGACCACCAACGGCGTGAACATCAGCACGATCGTATCGTTAAGGAAGAGCGCCGACAACACGCCGGATGCGACGATGATCAGCGCCAGCAACTGGCGCGGGGTGCGCGCCAGGCGAATCACCTCGCTGGCGACCCGCCGGAAGAAGCCGGCCAGCCGCAGATTGACGTTGATCACCATCATGGCGAAGAGCAGCACCAGGGTATTGAGATCGAGTGCGGCGTAGGCCGACTGCAAGGGGATCACGCCCAGGGCGATCAACACCGTGGCCCCCACCAGGGCGATGGTGGCGCGATTCATGTGCAGTTGCGGAAACCGGCCCACCGCCACGCCGGCGAGGGTGACGACGATCACCACCGAGGCAAGCCACTGGACGAGTGTCATGGTCTCTCCGGCCGAATCGCGACGCGCGTAACCCGGCGCCCTGTTGGCTGAACAGGGTGGACGTGTTGCGCGGGAAGCGAGCCAGCGCGAACATCGATCGGCCCGAGCCGGCAGTATACCCGATCCAGCGCGATGGAGCGAAACACCGCAGCCCGGCAAGAGCAGCGAGCTATCTCGCACTGCGACGGAGGCAGGATCCGCCACCCGAACGGCTGAACGGCTGCGGATAATTGCTTGCCGTCACAGCCCATGCTATACTGCGCACCGCTGGCGCCGATCGTCGTTGGCGCCAGCTTGTCCATGCGACTTGATCGACCATGCGAGTTCTGACCGTCAGCGACAAAGTGGAGCCGGTGCTGTATGGGCCTTACCTCCGCGAGCGCGTGGGCAAGATCGATCTGGTGCTGGCGTGCGGCGATCTGCCGTACTACTATCTGGAGTACATCGTCGGCCTGTTGGATGCGCCGCTTTTCTTTGTGCACGGCAACCACGACGCCGTGTCGGACCTCCGCCTCAAGCAGAGCTTGGGGCTGAAGGTGACGGACGCGTCGTTGGAGTGGGCGGCCAATCTGCACCGCCGCGCAGTCCGGCACCGGGGCCTGCTGCTGGCCGGGCTGGAGGGCTGCCAGCGCTATAAGCCCGGCGCGCCGTTCCAGTACGGGGAAGCCGAAGTGCGGTGGCAGGTCTTTCGGCTGATCCAGAGACTGCGCCTGAACCGGCTGCGCTACGGCCGCTGCCTCGACATCTTCGTCACCCATGCGCCCCCGGCCGGCGTGCATGATGCAGAGGATCTGCCACACCGGGGATTCGAGTCGTATCTCAGGCTCCTGCGAGCCTGCCGGCCCACGCTGATGATCCACGGTCACACGCACATCTACAACCGCAACGATGTGACCGAGACCGATCTGGGCGCGACGCGCGTGATCAACACCTACGGCTATCGGGTGCTGGAGCTGGCGCCGCAGTGGGAGACCGGCGGCTGGGAGCTGGTGAGGAGCAGTTGATCGTTCGTCGGAGCAGGGTTGTCGCCGGTGCTCGATACGCGGCGCCCGTTGAGGCTGGTTTGGCCACTATCGCCGTTTTCGGCTCATCGCGCCGCGATGAAGCCAGCTCGTATTACCGTGAAGCCTACGACCTGGGCGGCCTGCTGGCGCGCGCCGGCTATGCCGTGCTCAGTGGCGGCTACAACGGCAGCATGGCCGCGGTCAGCCGCGGCGCAGCCGACGCGGGCGGTCGCGTCATCGGCGTCACCTGCGCCGTCTTCGACCCGCTGCCGCCCAATCCGTGGCTGACCGAGGAGATCAAAGCGCCGACGATGCTCGACCGCCTGAAGATCATGATGGAGCGCTCCGACGGGTTCGTAGCCGTGCGCGGCGGCATCGGCACCCTCTCCGAGGTCACCCTGGCCTGGAGCCTGCTGCAGACGCGCTCGCAGGCCGGCAAGCCGTTGGTGCTGCTCGGCGGCGACTGGCAAGCCATCGTCGACGCTTTTCGCGCGCACAGCGACCTGGGCGGCTCGATCGCCGCGTTGGCGCGCATCGTCCACTCCCCAGCGGATGTACTCGCAGCCCTGGCCGCGCCCCCAACACCTCCTGGCCCTCCGCCCCTGGGATAGCCGGACGGGGGCAGGAGGGCGATTCGTCTCGCGAGTGGTCTACGGCATCCTGCGGCGCACCGAACGCCGATGCATCGATCGTGAGACGCCAGGATGCACCCGATCTCACACTCGACCGTCACGTTTCACGCAGCCCGTTTGACCGCCGTCGCATCCGGCCAACACGCCCGTTGCTGACTACAGGAGTCATCTCAGAGGAGCATCGCAATCATGGCAGAAAAAGGCGTCACCCCGCGGAGCGAGGATTACTCCCGCTGGTATACCGATGTCGTTCAGAAGGCCGAGCTGGCCGACTACTCCCCGGTCAAGGGGTGCATGGTCATCCGGCCTTACGGCTACACCCTTTGGGAAAACGTGCAGGCCGCGCTCGACCGCCGGTTCAAGGACACCGGCCACGTCAACGCCTACTTCCCGCTATTCATCCCGCTGAGCTTTCTGCAGCGGGAGGCCGAGCATGTCGAAGGCTTCTCGCCGCAGCTGGCCGTGGTGACGCACGGCGGCGGCGAGAAGCTGGAAGAGCCGTTGGTGGTCCGCCCCACCTCCGAGACCATCATCGGCCACATGTACAGCCAATGGGTGCGTTCGTACCGCGACCTGCCCATCCTCATCAACCAATGGGCCAATGTCGTGCGCTGGGAGATGCGCACGCGGCTCTTCCTGCGCACCACCGAATTCCTCTGGCAGGAGGGGCACACGGCCCACGCCACACAGCAGGAAGCCGAAGAGGAGACGCGGCGCATGGTGGGGGTCTACGCGGATTTCGCCATCAACGAGGCCGCCATCCCAGTGATCCAGGGCATGAAGAGCGAGCGAGAGAAGTTCGCAGGTGCAGTCTACAGCACCACGATCGAGGCGATGATGGGCAACGGCTGGGCGCTCCAATCAGGCACCAGCCACTTCCTGGGGCAGAACTTCGCCCGGGCCTTCGACATCAAGTTTCTGAACCAGAAGAACGAGACGGACTACGCCTGGACCACCAGTTGGGGGCTGAGCGCGCGCATGGTCGGCGCGATCATCATGGCGCACGGCGACGACCAGGGGCTGGTGCTGCCGCCGCGGCTGGCGCCGACGCAGGTTGTCATCATACCGATCTGGCGCAAGGACGCTGAGAAGGGCGCCGTGCTGGCGCTCTCAGCCCGCGTCGCTGCCGCCTTGAAGGCGGCAGGAATCCGGGTCAAGCTGGACGACCGCGAGGAGGTCAGCGCGGGCTTCAAGTTCAACGACTGGGAGATGCGCGGGGTGCCACTGCGCATCGAGATCGGCCCGCGCGATGTGGAGCAGGACGCGGTGGTGTTCGCCCGGCGCGATCTGCCGGGCAGGGAAGGCAAGACTTTCGGTGTGCCGGTGGCCGGAGTCGCGCAGGCTGCCGCCGACATGCTGGTCGCGATTCAGGCGGCGATGCTCCAGCGCGCCACCGCGTTCCGCGAGGCCAACACCCGGCCGGTCGCGAGCTACGATGAGTTCAAACAGGTGCTCGATGGACCGGGCGGCTTCATCCGCGTGCATTGGGCCGGCAGCAACGAAGACGAGGACGCCATCAAAGACGACACCAAGGCCACGATCCGCTGCTATCCGTTCGACGCGCCGGAAGGGGAAGGGATCTGCTTCTACACCGGCAAGCGCACGAACCGGGTGGCGGTCTTCGCACGGGCCTACTGAGGTGTGAGGTGAGCGGCCTGCCGGGGCCGTGCGACCCCGGCAGGCCGCTCTCGTGCTTCAGGCTGCTGCTGCGGTGTAGCCCAGGCGTTGGATCGCCGCGATGATCTGCCCGGCGCTCACCGTGGACTCGTCGTACTCGACTTCCAACTGCTGTTTCTTGTAGCTCGCCCGGACGCGATGCACGCCGGGCAGGTCATCCTCCAGCCCCTCCAACCGCATCACGCAGTTCGTGCAGTGCATGTCCGGCACCCGGAAGACCTGCTTCACCATGACGCGCTCCTCACCCGTCGAAAA
>CAYRFV010000039.1:0-14015 GCA_964423545.1 uncultured Anaerolineales bacterium
GAGGTGTTTGTGGTCGATAATGCTTCGTCGGATGGCAGCGCCGAGATGGTCAGGGTGCGATTTCCCTGGGTGCGGCTGATCCGCAACACCGAGAATGTGGGCTTCGCGCGGGCGAACAATCAGGCGATTGACCTTGCACTCGGCCGGTATGTCCTCTTGCTCAAC
Source organism: uncultured Anaerolineales bacterium (assembly GCA_964423545.1). Classification (GTDB taxonomy): domain Bacteria; phylum Chloroflexota; class Anaerolineae; order CG2-30-64-16; family CG2-30-64-16; genus JALOOE01. The sequence continues at coordinate 166 of CAYRFV010000039.1, forward strand.
AGCGACACCGAGGTGCAGCCCGGGGCGCTGGCTGCGCTCGTGGGTTTCATGGAGGCATCGCCGCGTGCCGGCGCGGTCGGGCCCTATCTGCTGAATTCAGATGGCACCTTGCAGCCGGCGTGCCATCCGATGTTGACTCCCTGGCGCGAATTCGTGCGGCTTCTCTTCCTGGATCGGTTCCTGCATGTAGCCACTTATGGCGCGGCGTGGTGGAACACGGATTCGCCGCGCCAGACCGAGGTCATCAAGGGCGCTTGCCTGCTGCTGCGGCGCGAAGCGCTCGAGCAAGTAGGACCCCTGGATGGTTCCTACTTCATGTACACGGAAGAGGTTGATCTCTGCTATCGGTTATTGCAAGCCGGCTGGCAGCTCTGGTGGATGCCGACCGCCCGCGTGATCCATCACGGGGAGGCCAGTTCCCGTCAGGTGGCGCAGGCGATGTATATTCAGTTGTATCGCAGCAAAGTCCAGTTCTATCGCAAGTACGGTGGCGAACCTCGCGCCAATCTCTTCAAGGGCTTGTTGCGCGTGGCCTACTGGCCACGTGTGATCGCTATGACCGCGCTCGCTCCGGCGTCACCTGCCTTCGGAGCAAGGGCCAGCACATATCGGTCCCTGCTTGCGCAGTTGTCCAGCCTGTGAAACGCTCGGCGCCTATGCATCTCTGGGAAGAGGGGTGAAGTATGCGCATCTGCTACGTCCTGCTTTCGCCCACGTTCGGCATGCATCAATACACCGCCGACCTTGCCAACCGAACGGCGCGCGATGGACTCGACACCCAGTCAGCTGCCGCCCATGAAGTGCACCTGGTAACCACGGATAACTTCCCGCGTGATCGCTACGCCTCGGCCATTGTCTGCCACACCCCCGTGACGACTCGCGGCACCGGCTTCTCCCCGGACAGCCTGCGCTATCGGGCGGTTCGCAAGATCGAGCAGCTGGTGGCCGAACTGCAGCCTGACCTGGTTCACATCACCGGCCCGCACGTCTGGAATGTGCCGCTGATGCGCGATCTGAACGCGCTGCGCATTCCCGTGATTCACACGCTGCACGATCTCGAACCGCATTTCGGCATGCGGTTCGGCTTCCTTCTCAAGTCCTGGAACCAGATGGTCGTCAGCAGTGCGACCCATCTCCTGGTGCATGGTCAGGTATATCGCGAGCAGCTGCTCGGAGCGGGCGTGCCGCGCGACCGGGTGACATTTACCCCTTTGCTCCATCTGTTCCTCGCCGATAGCACCCTGCAGACCCTCCCCGCGGTCGATACCGCCACCCACTACGAGCCCTGGGCGCTCTTCTTCGGCCGCCTGGAGCGGTACAAGGGCCTGGGTGACCTGCTGGCAGCCTGCGATATGCTGGGGGATCCTGGGACCGGCCGGCCCAGGGCGGTGATCGCCGGCCCAGGCGATGTTGCGGAGCTCTGGGCGGGCAACCTGCCCAAGGGTGTGGAAATCCGCAATCGCCTGATCCCCGATGCCGAGGCAATCGATCTGTTCCGACGGTGCGGGCTCCTCGTCTTGCCCTACGTCAATGCCACGCAGTCGGCGCTGATCGCCGCCGCCTACTACTTCCGGAAGCCGGTGCTGGTCACGCGCACCGGCGCCCTGCCGGAATACGTGGAGGACGGCCAAACCGGCTGTGTCGTCGAACCTCGCCACCCAGCCACCCTGGCCCGCCGCCTGGCAGACATGTTAGCCGATCCAGCGGCGTTGGCGCGCATGGGCGCTGAAGGCCGCGCCTGGTACAACGCCAGACGCGCGGTGGAAGGCCAGACCCTGGAGACGATGTACCGCCGCGTGGCGGCCCTCCCTCGCCGCTGAATCGCCGCTCACCTGCCCCTCCATGCCCCGGAATCCCCTGCACGAGATCGCTGATCCCGGATGCAGCCGCCTGGGGCCACTCCGCGGCGTGCGACCGGAGCGCTACCGCTTGCCCCTGCCAGGTCGCCTCCGCTCCTGCCTCCACAGGCCACCATGCCACCGATTCTCGTGGCGTCGGCCCGACGACAGCCCCCACACGCGAAACATAAGTGTATATTTTCTGGATGGCGTAATCTGAATCGTAACGCGATGCTGGTATACTAGGCTTCAGAAAGATCGGAGATCGTCATTGGCGCCGGGTAGGCGCAAAGGGTTCGACTGTCCGCACCGTTATCGTAATGTTCAACCTACTGGCGTTGTTGAGAGTGAGCTGAAGCGTGAATCCCGAGCAGACTGTCCCCCATTCATCCGCAGAACTGTTGCGCACGCCAACCCCACGCACGGCCAGATTTCGGCTGGGTGTTGGGCTGACCTCCGCCGAACGCAAGCTGTTGCTGGCTGCCGTCGATGTGTTGCTCCTCAACGCTGCGCTGGTGCTCGCCGCCATCATCTGGATCGGCTTCGAGATGACTCCAGACATGATAGCGGCGTATGGCAAATGGTTCATCACGCTGACCGTGCTGTGGTGGATCTTCGGCACGATCTTCGACGTGTACAACCTCAGGCTCACAACGAACGCCAGCGATGCTCTCACCGCTTCCGGCCTGGCAGCCTTGTTGACCACCGTCGTCTATGTGCTGATCCCCATCGTCACACCGGCGATCGTGAGCCGCAGCTACGTCGGGGGGTTCATCATCTTGGGCACCGGCGCCATCATGGTATGGCGCCTCCTGTATGCGACCGGTTTTTCACAGCCTGCCTTCCAGCGCCGGGTGCTGATTGCGGGCACAGGGAGCTCCGCCCAGGTGCTCTTCCGCGAACTGGTCATTGCGCGGGACAGCGGCAATGAGAATCCTTTTGCCGGCACCGGATATCAAATCGTCGGTTTGCTGAGCGACACGAACAGCGATCTGTCATCCGACGAGGTCGGCCTCCCTGTGCTGGGCGACATTGACCAACTCGTTCGCATCGCTCGCCAGTACAACGTAGATGAGATCGCCGTAGCCCTGGATGAACAATGCGTCGTCGATCCTCATGTCTATGAAGTCCTGCTTGACTGCCATGAGCTGGGCTGGCAGCTCAGCACCCTGCCGAATCTGTATGAGCGCCTGTCGTCGCGGCTGCCCGTGGAATATGCAGCTCGCGATCTTGAAGCCCTGTCCGCCTACAACGAGACGGCGGGATATCGCCTCTATCGGGCTGCGAAGCGGTTGATCGACGTTGCATTGGCCCTGGCTGGGATGCTGCCGCTCTGCCTGCTGATTCCGTTTGTGGCGCTGGGCAATCGGCTCTGGGCGCCAGGTCCGCTCTTCTATCGCCAACAGCGAATGGGCCGAGGAGGCCGATCCTTTGCAGTGATCAAGTTCCGTTCGATGGTCGTCGATGCCGAAAAGGCAACGGGGGCCGTTTGGAGCAGCAACGGCGACTCGCGCATCACGCCGGTCGGCAGCTTCCTGCGCAAGACCCGGCTGGATGAGCTGCCGCAGATCCTCAACGTGCTCAAGGGCGAGATGAGCATGGTCGGTCCCCGCCCCGAACGGCCCAACTTCGTTGGCCGGTTGGGCCTGGAACTGCCCGTGTATCGGGCTCGCCATGCCGTGCTGCCGGGCATCACCGGCTGGGCGCAGATCCGCTATCGCTACGGCAATACCGTGGAGGATAGCCGTGTCAAACTCGAGTACGATCTGTACTATGTCAAGCATGCCAGCCTATATCTTGATCTGCTGATCCTGCTTCAGACCGTGCCGACGATGCTGCGCTTCAAGGGCCAGTGAGTCCGAGTGGCCCGGGTTCTCTTCCTCACCCAGGTCCTGCCGTATCCGCTCAACGCCGGCCCCAAGGTGCGCGCATACCACATGTTGCGCCACCTGTCCAGCCGGCATGAGGTTACTCTCGTTTCCTTCATCCGTCCCGACGACACGGCGGACGCCATCGCTCACCTGCAAGGCGTCTGCCGTGCTGTTCATACCGTTCCCATGCAGCGGTCCACGTGGCGCAATCTGAAAGCCGTCGCGAAGGGACTGTTCACCGGCCTGCCGATCGTCATCGCGCGGGACGAAATCGCAGAGATGCAGACGCTCGTGCGTCGCCTGGTCGCCAGCAGCGCCTTCGACGCTGTCCACGCCGATCAGTTGTCGATGTCCGCCTACGGCCTGCTAGCAGCGCGGGAGAGTTGTCTGCCGGCGCTGCTCGACGAGCACAATGCGATCTACCAGCTCGCCCGGCGCATGGTTGCCGACGAACCGCACTGGGTGCGCCGGCTGGTGATGGCACGCGAAGCAAAGGCCTTCGCCCGCTATGAGGCAGGCGTCTGCCGGGCCTACAACGAAGTGCTGACCGTCACGCCTGAGGACTGCCAGCATCTTCTCGCGCTGCATTCCCCCGAACAACGCGAAGCGCTGCGCAGCAAGTTCACCGTGGTGCCGATCTCCGTAGACCCCGATGAGATTCGCCCGACGCCCCATCGACCGGGCGCCGCGCCGACTATTCTGCACGTAGGCACCATGTTCTGGCCGCCAAACGTGGCCGGTGTCCTGTGGTTCGCCCGAGAAGTGCTGCCGATCATCCGGCAACAGCTGCCAGAGACGCGATTCGTCGTTGTGGGAAAGGCGCCGCCCTCCGAAGTGCAGGCATTGGCGTCCGATCCGCACATCGCCATCACGGGCTACGTGGCCGAGCTTGAGCCCTATCTTGCCGAAGCGGATGCCTTTGTGGTACCATTGCATGCGGGCGGAGGCATGCGGGTGAAAATCCTCGACGCCTGGCTCTGGGGATTGCCGATCGTCTCGACGCCGATTGGGGCCGAGGGGATCGAGTTGCGCGATGGCGAGAACATCCTCTTGGCCGAAGGAGCACCTGCTTTCGCCGATGCCGTGCTGCGAGTGCTGACCGACGGCCAGACGAACCGGAAACTGCGGGACGCTGGCCGCGCCTGGGTCGAAGAGACCTATGCCTGGCGAGCCGTCTACCAGCGTGTTGACCAGGTCTATGCAAGACTCCTTTCCGAACGGTAGATCATCGTGGGCGTGAGGCAAACACCGAGAATTCTCCTGCTGATCCTGCTGTTCTCCGTGCTGTTGCGCGTTGCCGTCGCCTTGTACCTGGGCAACATCGTCGATGCTCCACCCCTTCTGACGGATCAACGATCCTACCACGCGTTGGGCGCGCGGTTGGTCGATGGGCGCGGCTTCAGCTTCGCGCGCGACTGGTATCCATTCACCGAAGCCGAGACTCCCACGTCTCACTGGTCGTTTCTCTACTCTCTCTTCGTGGCTGCCGTCTATGCCGTTGCCGGCCCCCAGCCGCTTGCGGCCAGAATCACGCAGGCCGTGTTGGGCGGCGTCTTGCTGCCCTGGATGACCTATCGGCTGGCGTGGCGACTCTTCAGCGACCCGAAGGGAGACGCACCGGCTTCAGGTGTTCGCAATGGGGCGGAGCGACGATCTGCGCCCTCGCGCGCCGAGTTGCTTGGTGTTCTGTCGGCGGCGCTCGCCGCCGTCTATGCCTACTTCATGCTTTATGCGGCCACGATCATGACGGAGACGTTCTATATCGTGGCGCTGCTTTGGTCGCTTGAGCGAGCGTTGGCGGTGCGGGAGCGGCTGGCACGCCACCAGGCCATCGGCGTAGGGCTGACGCTGACACTGGGACTGAGCCTGGGCATCGCAGTGCTGCTGCGCCAATCGATTCTGCCCTGGATCGTCGTGCTCTTCGCCTGGCTGCTGTGGATCAGCCATCGCCTGGGCGAGCGCAGACGTCTGGTCCGGACGCTGGTGCTTGCCATCGCGCCGATCGTCCTCCTCATCTTGCCGTTTACCATTCGCAACTATCGCGTCTATGGCAGCTTTCTGTTGCTCAACTCCAACGCGGGCTACGCCATGTACTCGGCTCAACACCCTATGCACGGCGTGGAATTCCAGACGTTCGCCGCCGCGCCCGTACCTGAAGAGCTGCTGGGGCAGAACGAGGCGGCGTTGGATCGGGAGCTGATGCGACGCGGCATCGGCTTCGTGATGGCCGAGCCAGGGCGCTATCTCCTCCTGAGCTTGGACCGAGTAGGTGCGTACTTCGATTTCTCTCCCAGTTCGGCAAGCAGCTCGATCAACGCGGCGGGACGACTCGTCTCGTCGCTGCTCTTCATGCCACTGATGGTCTACGGCATTGGGGTGGCGCTCTATCGCGCCCGGCGTGATACACCTGGGCTGGCCGATCTCCTATCCACGCCCCTGGCGTTGATCCTGATCTTCGCCGTGTTCTACAGTGCGCTGCACATTTTCACCTGGGCGATGCCGCGCTATCGGCTGCCGGTCGATGCCGTACTCATGCCGTTCGCTGCATACGCCATTCTAGACTTGAGCCTACGCACACGCTACGGGCGCAAACTCCTTGCAGCAAGCCATCCGTAGCCTGAAAACCTGCCGTTGCGCTGGCGTGGCGGCTTCATCTCCGGCTCCTCCATCCCATACTCGCAGCCCAAACCCGCTGCACGCCCGGATAACCTTTCTCCGTTTGATACGTTAGCTACAAAGGATGCCCGGCGATGAGTGGATTGGGCGCGAAGCGTTCCTGGCGCCGACAGCCCAAGCCGAATCTTGTCCGCCTGGCCATCACAGCACACAGGAGTTCCGAATGTACCGAAAGGCACAAAACGGCATCACCTGGTGGCTCATGGCAATCCTGATTGTGGCCACCCTGATGCCAGCGCCGGTCGGAGCTGTCACACCCCAAGCCATCGAAATCAGACAGAGCCCCACCTACTTGCCGGCCTTGCAGAGACCTGCTGCCCTCGCCGCGGCCTCATGGCCGATGGCTGGCGCCAATCCGCAGAGAACGAGCTGGACTTCGGAAGAGGTTCGGGGGCAACTGCATCCGGTATGGTTTCGACCGATCGAGCCCTTCATTCCCTCGAAGGCGCAAATCATCGCAGCCAACGACCTGCTCTACGTCTCGACCGCAAAAGGCATCTACGCCCTCCGGGCCGATACTGGCGCACTGGCCTGGGCATACCCGACAGAGATGCCGCTTGGACACTCGCCGACCATCCACGGCGATACGCTCTACGTTGGCGGCTTCGATCACAGACTGCATGCGGTGGAGGCGAATCCAGATCCAGCCACTTTGCCTGCTGACAGCTCAACCGGCTACAGGATCAATAACCGCCTGCGGTGGGCCTTTGAAGCTGAGGCCGGTTTCCAGACTAACCCTCTCGTAGCCAACAGCATGGTGTACATCGGCAATCGAGATGGGCATCTGTATGCAGTGTACGCCAATGACTACCCGGATGCCGCCCGGCGCGGGAAACTCGCCTGGAAGTACAAGACAGGTGGATCGGTGCTCTACTCTGCCGCCTTATCGAGCGACAGCAGCACGGTCTACTTCGCATCGAACGACATGCACGCGTATGCGCTCAATGCGCTGAGCGGCAGTCCGATCTGGTTTCATCTGGAGAACGGCATCCAGAAGCCCGGGTCCGCCAAGCTGCCCGGTGACGGCTTCCACTCATGGTGGCCGGTGGTGTTCACCGATCCGACGACCACCAAGTCCTATGTCATCCTTGCTGGCAGCCACGCCTATCGCAGCTACACTGAACCCAGGAATGGTCCCGACCTTCAGCATCTGGAGCGACTGGACATTTTCGGCAACTATAATCCAGATGATGCGTCGCTGGATGCCTATCGTGGAAGCCTGCGAAGCCCGAGACTGACGAGTGGATCCTATTCCGGATGGCTTGACACCAATCGGTCGAACACCTTTGGTCCGATCACGACCAAGTCAAACACCGCCTACTTCAAAGAGAAACCGTGGAGACGCACCTACTTCGTGCTGGACGCTCTCTCCGGCGAGGAAGCCACGTTCGACTTCGACAATGACGGCAGGAGGCAGGAGTACGCGCCGATTCTATGGCACGGCACGCACAGCGGAAACCGCTATCCCCCTGTTGTCGGAAACGATACGGTCCTCTATCAGTCAAACCTCTATATGTTCGATCGCTGGATTGGCGCCGGACAGGTATCGGGATGGAAGTTCGGGACCCCTTACATCAGCACCCCATCCAAAAAATGGGCAGCGATGGATGAAGCGATGGCGTATTCGGCCGGCGGCAGCCTGGTCTACTGGACCTACTGCTGTGACAGAGGCGCCGGTGCAGTCAACGTGGCCGCGGCATATCCCAACACGCAGGAGTGGACCTACTTCGATTACAACATCGATGATCTGGTGCCCGGGTACAATGTGATGCACGACAAGTGGGTGCTGAGGAACGACATTCCAGGACCCTACGGCGGGCCAAACGGCGTGTACAGCGTAGGGGAAGGGAATCCACCTATTCCCTACAAGGGAATGGTGTACCTGCACAGAAGCAATGCGATCCTTGCCTTCGGCATGCAGGCCGCGCAGCAGCCATTGGGCAAGCCCGTGGCGCAGACCGTGTCTAGCATCCCCGCGGCAGGAGTGGCGACACCCGGCGCGGACCAGCTCAGACAACGACTCGCCGCAGAGGTCCAGGCCATCATTGATGCAGGACATCTGCGACCCGGCAGGGGTCATGCCGGGTTGTTCGATGGGGCAGGGCAGAACTCGTGCGGCGATCACCTGATGGATTACTGGATCGACCCGTCTGACACCATCTACACCCTCCTGCTGACGTTACCGCATCTGCCGGCCGATCTTCAGGCGCGACTGAGAAGCTATATTCAGTCCGAGATGCAGCAATTCTCGCCTGCTGAGGTCACCATGATCGGCTGGAAGGACGGAGCAAGTCGGGACTTCTTCGATCTTCCGCCCGAGGAGGAAGCAGCACGCCTGGGTTGGGGACCTACGGCATACGGCAACTATCAGTTCGAAGGCTGGACCCAGTTGGGCAACTACGGGGGCGTGAATCCTTTCCGGTTCTATGCGCTGTGGAAATACAGCTTGCAGTTCACGAGCCCATCAGCACAGACCCTCTTCTCGAGCGCCAGGAAGTATCTCTCGAACGCGCCTTCGGATGCGATGTTGACCAAGTATCCCTTCGTGCACAACGCCTACATCGCCGGCTATCGGGGGTATCTTGAGCTTGGAAAGAGGGCAGGATACCAGGAAAGCCAGCTCGTGACCCCGAATGGCCGCCTGATCACCCAGGAACTCGAGCGGCTCCTGGCGCTGCGGGCTGCCACCTTCACGGCAGATACTCCGTACGTAACATCCCCTTCCGATCCGTTCGGCTTGGGGGCATACTGTCGCACGCTGACGGTTTCGCGCAATTTCATGCACCTTACTCCTGAGGTCAGTGAGTACTTGCGGATCCATGCTGGAGCCAAGGTCGCGCTGGCAGCCGCAGAATACTACAGAGTCGCTCCCTATTGGCTTGCCGCGCGAACCGAGCAAACGATGGGCGAAGGGGTCCTGCATCCGATCTACGATGCGAATGCGCTCTTCCAGGCCAAGGCGCAGATTCTGAGGGAATCACGCGAGGAACTGGCAAAGCACCTGGATGTGCCCATGTTCGCACGGGGCGACCTGTTCTACATCCAGAACCTTGTCTCAACGATCGAAGCCCCCAGCGCGCCCACAACATCAGCCACCATCGCCCTGCGCTCTGGCTGGAACTTGGTTGGCTTGCCGCTGTCGCCCGCTGACCCGACTCCAGCGAGTGTCTTTGCGCCTATTGCAGGGCAGCTGAGCAGCGTCTACAGCTACGATGGCTGCGACACTGTTGACCCTTGGAAAAGGTATGATCCCCTGGCGCCGCCACAAGCCAATGATCTGACGTCGGTAGACGTGCGCGCCGGTCTGTGGATCGAGGCCAAGGCGGGTGTCACCTTGACCATCACGGGCGTCGTCCCGACAGGGGTTACGGTCCCCTTGTGCCTTGGCGACAACCTTATCGCCTATCCATCAAGCACGCCGCAGGGGCTGCCCGATGCGTTTGCGAGCATCGCAGGGAGTTATGGCGCAGTCTATGGCTATGACTCGACCGATGGCGCTGACCCGTGGAAGACCTTTTACCCGAACGGGCCGGGCGGCAGCAACGACCTGACCATGGTCGAATCTGGAAGCGGGTATTGGGTCGAGATGTCGAGCCCCGGCGTGCTTCAGGTCATCCCATGAACCTGATCGGATATGACCCCAGGCACTACGCGGCAGGGAGCGCGAGGGTGACGCAGCGGCACACCAGGGAGGACCATGGCGCGCGGCGACACCTGACCGCTTGTGGCCTGCGCTTACTATGCATCCTACTCACCGCGGCACTCTGGAGTCCCGTCCCGGCTCTCATGGCGGCGCCACAAGCGCTCTCGATCGGGGCATTGCGCATCCAGACGCCTGGCGTGATCGAGCAATATGCCAGGTTCGAAGTTGCCTTCAATCTGACGAACACGACGGCCACCCATCCCTTCTTTCCGTACGACCCGAGCCCGCCGCCGGGAGTCGCACCCGGTGCAGGCATCAGCGTCGATGCGCTGCTGCTGCCGCCGGGGAAATCCGACTGGGCGAATGCCAGGGCCCTTCCCTGCTTCCTGTACCAGCCGCTGCAAGAGCTTGGCGGCGCCGGCGGCGCTCTAGTGCCGACGGGAAAGGCCGAATGGCGGTGCCGCTTCACCCCTGACGCTGTGGGCATTTGGCGCTACAAGATCAGAGCGATCGACGCCGGCGGCGCCGCAGAGAGTTCCAGCGCTGAGTTCGAGTGTGCCGATTCGAGCCGCAAAGGATTCGTCAAAGTCAGTTCAACCGATGCGCGGTTCTTTGAGTTTTCCGATGGCACGCCGTTCACGACGCCTCTGATCAACGTCGAGGAAGGAAGCCCTTTCAACACCTTGTCCGGCATTCGCCAGAACATCGAGAAGCTGGGTCAGAACGGCATCCGCTTTGTCCGCTGGTTGCCTACCGGAGAAGGCGCTAACTACGGCATCGTTCCCTTTGGGGACAGCATGCGGATGTCGTGGCAGTTCGGCGGATCCGCTACAACCGTCGACGACGCGGATGCCGCGAGCGGAAAGCTGTTCAGCTTCACACCGTATTACTACAGCGCTCAGGAGATGCCGGCCCTGCCAGGAGCGCGCTACCGATTGAGCTTTCGCGCCAAAGTGGCGGGTGAGCAGGTGCTGCGCGCTGAGGTGAACAGCTCAAGGCTCGACATCTGCTCGACCTCCGGCACGTTTCATGCCACCAACGGTCGCGGTGACACCTGCAGCGTCAGGCATGATGCGTGGAACGATTATTCCGTTACCTTCACCAACTCCAGCAATGCCCCCACGGTCGCAGCGAGTCTTCGCGGGCTCTATGTGACCTCCGATGCCCCCGGGCCGTACAACAATGGCCTGCCCGGCAAGATCAGGATGCATTCCATCAAGCTTCAGCGCGACGAGACGGGCAGCGGCGGCTGGGGGCCTAACCTGCTGATGAGGGCAGATCCTGACACCTATAGCTACGTGGACCAGATTGCCGCCGGCAGACTCGACGAGCTGTTCTCCCGTTCCGAGCAACATGGGGTGTATCACAAGCTGACGCTGTTCCACAAAAACGATGACGTGTTGAATCGCTTCCTTCCGGACGGCACAGTGACGGCGGCGTGGGATGACCTTGACCGTCCGTTCTACTCGCAGCCGGGTCAGGCGGCGCGCTGGTACGAGCATGCTTACATACGCTACTTCGTAGCACGCTGGTCCTATTCGCCTGCGCTGCATTCGTTGGAACTGGCGAACGAGAATCACCTGACTCAGGAGAGCTACAATGCCGGCTTCGCCATGACTGAGCTGGTGGACAGTCTCTCCCCCCGACCTATCCTGATGTCCAACTCATTCTGGGGATGGCTGGTAGATCCCTACTTCAATGATCCGGTTCACAAGGAAGCGATCGATTACACGGACAAACACTGGTACGCCAATGAGACCGGCGCGGGCACACCCGATTTTCCCGGTGATCTGATCAGCAGTCAATACCGGGATTCAGCGGCCTATGTACGTGAATGCTGGCAGCGTTTTCGAGAGCGCGAAGGGTGGTATCAGCTCAACGAACCGATCGTTCGCGGCGAAGGCGGTGTGGCGCGCTCGGGCACGGAGCCTCAGCATCCTGAAATCCTGAAGGACCCGGAAGGCACCTACTATCACAAGAAGCTCTGGGCCCACGTGGGGGTGTTGGGCTACTCATGCGACGGCGAATGGTATCCCAGGCTGTTCGTGCCCTATGCTGCCGGGCAGTTCCCCAACAACACGTATGACCTGCCCAAGATGTTCGCAGCCTACGAACGGTTCATGCAAGGCGAACCGCTCTCAAACGGTCGCTATCACGAGATCGGAACCGACCTGACCACGGGAGCAGATCAGATACTGAGGGAGAACATGACCGGCAACCTGCGAGCCTGGGGACGGCTCGATCCGACTGCCGGCAAGGGGATGGTGTGGATCGACAACGCAGCCCACACCTGGTGGAACGTGGTCCAGGGCGGCGCCGTTCCGACTGCCGCTGCCCGCCTCACGGTCCAAGGCCTGCCAGCCGGTCCCTATTCTGTTGAGTGGTGGGATACGACGGCAGGATCGGTGACGACGAACGATGCCCTTGAGGTCGGCGCAGATGGCCGCCTCTCCCTGATCGTGAACGACCTGCACGGTGATGTCGCCGTCAAATTCTCGAACCGCGCACTGCTGGGGCAAGAACATGCCATCGTGCCGCTGTATCAAGGCTGGAACCTGGTGGCCCTCTCGCTGACCTTGCCTGACCCATCTCCGGGCGCCGCTTTCGCCTCGATCGCAGGACAGTACCGCACCGTCTTCGCCTATGAGGGCTGCGACCCAGTCGATCCGTGGAAGAAGTTCGATCCCTCTGGTCCGCCCCCCGCCAATGACCTGATTTCGATCAGCATCGGTCAGGGGCTTTGGGTCGATGCCGCAGTCGACACCGCTATCAGCATTACCGGCACGGCGCCAACAAGTCCGTCGATTGCACTCTGCGCGGGTCCCAACCTGATTGGATATCCCTCCCGCGCACCTGTGCCGCTGCCCGATGCCTTGACGAGCATTTCCGGCAAATATGATGGGGTGTACGCCTATGATCGGAGCGACGCTGTGGACCCCTGGAAGACCTACGATGCCAGTGCACCCCCTTTCGCCAACGATCTCGGTGCATTGGGGCCGAACCGGGGATACTGGGTGCAGATGAAGGAGTCGGCCACTCTCGCACTCAGCAACGAATTGAACGACACGCGATGACGGGCGCCGCGGTTCCGTCTCGTGCATTAGGCGACGACGCCCACCGACCAGGCAAGCAATTAGCATAGATGCCGGTCTACTTCACTCAACCATAGAGGCCCACATGACCGCAGTACTGCTAGCCGGACTGATTCTCACACTGCTTCTCGCGGTGGTGACAATCCCTGCCATCATGCTCTCATCGGAGATATCGGATGTCGAAGAATCCGATGACGCCTTAGGTTGAGCCCTGTCCCATCTCACCCTGATACAACCTGCTTAGGGGGCCTGCCGTGTCCCGCCATTTGCCGATGGTCATGGGAAGGACGCTGCTTGGCGCGTTCGCGCTGATCGTGCTGGCGCATCCCGTTCTGGCGCTTCCACCCGCCATCCCTTTCAGCCCCTACGGAACAGCCAAAGTCAACGGCGCCAATGTGGCCGAGGGAACACTGGTCTCCGCCTGGTGTGACGGAGTATCCTACCGGCAGACCGTCACCCTCTTCACCGGCGGTGAGTCGTGGTACGTCAACCTCGATATCCCAGGGGATGATCCCGAGACGCCTGATGTCAAGGAAGGCTGCAGCACCGATGAGACGATCAGCTTCCGGATCGGCGATCTGCTGGCAAGCCAGACTGCGAAGTGGCGTTCGGGTGTTTCGGCTCGCCTGGATCTGACCGCGACCGGCAGCCTTCCGCCGACAGCGACCAGCACCCCGACCCGCACGCCGACCGCAACCCGGAGCCCGACTCCGACACCTACGCGGACGGC
>CAYRFV010000039.1:14115-28648 GCA_964423545.1 uncultured Anaerolineales bacterium
GGAGCAGCACTCCCGCGCGCACACGCTCACCGGCGCCGACGCCGACACCCACACCCACCCAGACCAACACGCGTGTACCGCTCTACTTGCCGATCGTGATTCGGTAGCAGGTGACAGCTCTATGAGAGCTGACGCCATGCCAGGCGCCGACCGGAGCTGTCCAGCAGCCCAGCTTCTCGGTGAAGCGCTGGAGGGCGCTCAACCGGACGCACAACGGCCAGCGAACACAGGATCACTATGCTCCGCACCCATGTAATGCACCAACTGCTCCTTCTCGTGGCGGTGGTTTCGACTATCGCTCCGTCCGGTGTTGAGGCCCGCGGTCTGAGTGCAGCTTCTTCACCCTTGGCGCCGCAGGCGGTCAGCGCATCCATCTCGCTGCGGCAGGGATGGAACCTGGTGGCGTCGCCGGTCATTCCGGACGATCCGGCACCCGCCGCGGTCTTTGCATCCATCGCCGACGTCCTCGACCTCGTTTATGCCTACGAGGGCTGCGATAGAGCCGATCCATGGAAGAAATACGATCCGAAGGCTCCCCCAATCACCAACGATCTAACCGCCATCGGCGCCACGCGCGGCCTATGGATCAAGACCCACGCAGACGCGACCTGGATTGTCACCGGTACGTCTCCCATCCAGATGAGCATCCTGCTGTGCGCCGGTGAAAACTTGATCGGCTATCCGTCGTCGGGCGACATGGCCCTGCTCGTCGCGCTAGACGATATCGCCGGCAAATTCGACCGGGTCTACTCGTTCGTGGCGGCCGATACGGCGGATCCCTGGAAGATCCACGATCCTCTGGCGCCCTCCTTCGCGAATGACCTGGAGAGCATCGGCCCGATGAGGGGGTACTGGGTCGAGATGGCGGAGTCGGCCATCCTGACGGTGAGCACGGCGACCGGCACCGTGCGTCGAGTGAACGCGCCGTACTTCGACACAGACGTGCGCTACTCCGAAATGGCTGTGTTCTGGTTCGGTCAGATCACCCCAACCGAGAACTACGCCGATGTGCGCGTGGGGTACACCCCGAACCAACTCGTGCTGAACGTGGCGGCATTCGATCGCCGGCTTTGGTACGACACGACTCCTTCAGCCGGAGACCTGACAGCCTGGGATGCGGTGACTGTGCGCGTCGAACTCGATGAGGGGCCGGGCGGCGCTCTGAGCGCCGACGCCTATCGCTTCGTCGGCCAGCTGACCTGGTGGGAAGACCCGCGCACACCATGGCAGGCGGCCTATCGCTTCGACGGCACGGCTTGGGTCGCGGCAAGCCTGCCGTTCGTCAGCTATGCCGGGTGGCGAGGCGACGTGCCAAACACAAACGAAGACGACCGAGGCTGGAACATCAGTTTCGGAATCCCGTTCTCCAGTCTCGGGCTCACAGGCCCGCCCGCGCCCGGCGCTCAGTGGCGACTGGCGATCGTATTGCACGATCGAGATGACGCAGCCGGCGCCCCGATCGCCGACAAGACATGGCCCGAGTCCGTGGCTCTCGATTGGCCCGCGACGTGGGGTGTACTGAACTTCGGCCTACCCGACTATGCCTCAAGTGCGCCTCCCACCGGGGCCGTTACGATCCGCCATGGGCTGAATGGCGCGGTAGTCAGTGACGTTGCCGCCGGCGGCTACGCGGTCTGCGGTGCGGGCAGAGATTACTGGACAGAATGGGGCAACACCAACGAGGCATACTACAGTGTCGACCATGATCGGTTCAACGTACAGAATCAGTCTGATATCTCCGATTGGCCCTGCTTCTCCAAGTACTATGTCAGCTTCCCGCTGAGCAGCATTCCGGTCGGAAAAACCATCGTGTCAGCGACACTCACCCTGCACCAGATCGGAAACGCGGGCGAAGGTTGGACCCCCGGTCCCCAACCCTCATTCATTCAGGTCTTGACCGTGGATCGGGGCTGGGATGAAGCCTCTCTCACATGGAATAACGCGCCCTTGGCCAGAGAGAATATCACGGGAGCCTGGGTTGACCCACTGTCTGCGTTTCCGGGATGGCCCGGCGTGCCCCGGCACTGGAACGTCAGTCGGGCAGCAGCACAGGCCTATGCGACGGGACTGCCGCTGCAGCTGGCTCTGTATTCCGCGGATGGACCCTATCACAGCGGGCGCTACTTCACTTCATCTGATATGGAGGAGTGGAATGCGGTGGGACGCCCCACCCTGACCATCGCCTGGGGCGAATCGCGTTAGGGTGCAGGACCCTCGCGACGCACGCCGCCGGCAGGAGTGTGCCGGCGGCGTGCGTCGCGGTGCAGCCTCAAGTATTCGTGGGCTCAGCCGAGCGTCCGCGGCTGAACAACGTTCTACCGATGCTCTTCATCATCATTGCGGGTGACTTGGCGTCACCGCTCCGCCCTGCCTGGTCCTCATGGTCCTCGTAGTAGTGGTAGTAATAGTAATAGTCGGTGGAGTTGCGAGGCATTCGGTTCAGCACCGCACCCAGAATAGGAGCATTCACATGCTTGAGTGCCTCGAGTGCCTTGCGAGCAGATTCTCGGGACGTGCGGCCCACATCGATCACCAGCAACACCCCGCTCACTCGGGCAGACAATAGGGCTGCATCGGCAAAGGCGGTTGCCGGCGGGCTGTCCACGACCAAGACATCGCACTCGGACTGAAGTACGGAGAGCAGTTCTTCCATGCGGCTGGAGCTGAGCAGATGCGTCGGGTTGGGCGGTATGGGTCCAGCCGTCAGCACCCGCAGTCCGGGCACGTCAGTTAGCTGTAAGTGCCTCTCGACATCGAAGGGATGCTGAAGCAGAGCAGTCGTCACACCGTGCGCGTTTGCCAGGTGAAACAGCTTGTGCAGGCGTGGACGGCGCAGATCGCCGTCGACCAGGATGACGCGTTGAGAGGATTGGGCCAGCGCAATGCCGAGGTTGGCGACCGTCAGCGACTTGCCCTCATTGGGGGTCGAGCTGGTGATCAGAAGAGAGCGCAGGCGTTGACCCACGGCGGCAAAGAGAAGATTCGTCCTCAGCACATTGTAGGACTCGACAACGGGCGGAGGGCTCTCCGGCAGCAGCGTGCCCTGGCCGGACGGCCCATTCATTCTTGGCACGGCCCCCAGCGTAGCCAGCCCGAGCGCCTCCTGCACATCGGCAGGGTTCTTCATGGTGTCGTCAAGATAGTCGAGCAGATAAGCGCCGGCAGCCGCCAGGACGAATCCAATGGCCGCCGCCACCAGCACCATCACGTATTTGCTCGGACCGATCGGCCGGACAGGGAGCGTCGCGGGTTCGATCACCGTGATCGTGTTGACAGCAGTACGTTGCGAACCCTGAATGAGAGAGGCATAGCTCGCCTGGGAGGCGCTCAACTTGCTTTGGAGCGCGGCGATCTGCGCCTGGGCGTCTGCGATCTGGCGCGCACTGAACATGGTTGCCAGCTCAGATTGCTTTTTCGAGATCTCGTCACGCGTTATCTTGATGCTGGCCTCGAGCTCATCGAGCTGCTGATCGATGAAGGCCTGACGCGATCGATCGACTCCCTCTGCGTTGGTGGGCGTGAGCCGCATCAACTGCTCAGCCAACTCCTTGGCTACTGTCTGCGCCCGCA
The DNA here is from genome assembly GCA_964423545.1 of uncultured Anaerolineales bacterium. Taxonomy (GTDB): domain Bacteria; phylum Chloroflexota; class Anaerolineae; order CG2-30-64-16; family CG2-30-64-16; genus JALOOE01. The sequence goes on from CAYRFV010000039.1 coordinate 17,686, forward strand.
ACGGATCGGTGTCGATGACCGCCAACTCCATCAACTGCGTGCCAGGGACCAACCTGGCCGTGTACTCCGGCAGCCAATCCATGCCGAGCGCGGCCATCGCCGCATTCTGGATCTGCTCCCGCTTCAGGATATCGACATAGGTGCCTGCCAGTTGTTGGCTCAGGTACAGATCGCCGCTGCTTGGATTCGGGTTCTCCAGGGCTCGACCGACCATCAGCACCGTGTGTGACCGGAAATTCGGTGGGGACTGCTGCACGACGATGAAGCTGGAGACCGTGGCAACCACGACCGCAGCCAGGACCAGCCACCACATCCTGATCAGCGGCCTAAGATACTGTGTTAGGCTCATAGGGCCTCACTTCACCCACACCGGATCCCAATCGTTATACGCCGACGGGAAAAAGGGGCGCTGATTCTTGCCATCGGCGCCCATGATCCAGAGCTGCCGGCGTCCGCTCTCCCGGTTTGACCAGAAAAGAATCTGCGTGCCGTCGGGTGACCACGTGGGGTGTTTGTCCCATTCCCAGGAGTTGCTGGTCAGCCGTTGTATGCTGGCGTCGTTAACATCGACAGTGTAGATCTCGTCGTTCCCAGATTCGGACGACACGAAAACAACCCGACCGCCCTGGGCCGGAAAAGCCGGATCATAGCTCCAGCCGTTCAGCGGCGTCAAGAGGCGCGTCGTGCTGAACTCATTGTCACGCAGGAACACGCCGGGGATCTGGGGGTTCTTGTCGATGCGTTGCTGCACCGACACGGTATACTTGCCGTCTGCTGACCTCGCCTGGCGGCTCTTGGCGAGATCGTAAGGCCAGGATTGCGTCACGTAGGCGAGACCCCCCGTAGTTGGATCAAGCGCATAGAGACGGACGGTCTCGTCGCGATCGCTCCAGAAGAGAACCTTGCCCACCAGCTCGCGCGGCATCACTGCACCAGGGGTTACCGTCGGCGTCGCAGTAGCCAGGAAGAGGTCATCCAGGTAGACCAGCAGCGGCGTCGGCGGCGGAGATGTGGGCGTTGCCACAGAAGGCGGCAACGGCGTTGGCGTGCCTGTCGTCATGGCCGCCGCCGTGGCGTAGAGGATCAACGCACGGGCCGTCGCGACGTTGGGGGGACGCGGCGTATTCACCAACACGTAGGGGCTCGGCGTCACGGTCGCAACAACGGCGTTGTACGGCAGCGGTGTCGCAGTGCCCCGGCGCGCAATCTCCGCCGCGACGGCGACCATCTGGGCAGCCGCCGTCAGCACATTCTCAGGCATCGGGGTGGGCAGCACGATGATCGGCGTCACCGCGTCCTTGGGCATCGGGGTGAAGGTGCCGGTTGTGACCGCAACCGCAGTGGCGTAGGCGGCCTGGAAGGTCGCCGTCGCACCGTTGCGGGGTACGGGGGTGTCGGTGATCACTGGCCGCCGTTCGGGAGTCGCCGTGACGATGGCAAACTGCGGGGGGGCCGCCGTGCCCGCGCGCGCCGCGGCAGTGCCGGTCAGTGCGTATGCGGCGACCGTCAGAATGTTGGCGGGCGTTGGCGTCGCCGTCACAACCAGGGTGGGTCGCGTCGGCAGAGGCGGTGGCGTGGCCGGAGGAGCGCCCAGGCTGAGCACCAGCCGCGGAGCGGCTCCCGATGTCATCTGCCCGCTTCCGCCGTCCCAGGCGAAAAGCGCCGACGGCGCCTCGGTCGGGCCGGTGAGCCTCACGACGATGGATGCATTCTCATCCAGCACTTGTCTGCTGAGCCATTCGCGCGCCGTTGCATCGAGGGCCAAGGCGTTGACACGCCGGGCGCCCAGTTCCTTTGAAGACAAGGAAGGGAACAGGGTGACAGCGGCAGGCAGGTTGTAGAGCGCCTGAAAGTCGTTTCGCCCGAACTCCTTGATGTCCTTGGGATCGAGCAGTTGAACAGTCCATCTGGCATCTGCGGCCAGTGGGTTGAGCCGGTCGTCGCGCAGGCCCGTCAATTCGAGCGTGGCATCACGGATCGGTGCGCCCCTGGGCACCTGGCGCAGGTCAAACCGCACAGCCGAAACAAACGCCTCCTCATCGAAGTAGCCGGCATACAAGAAGGAATCGCCCAGGTGGGCGCCCTTCACATCGCCACTCGACCACCAACCCGTGTCGGAAGCGCTCGGTGTGATCACTACGACCTTGCCCCCAGGCTCTGGGGTGGATGTCGCGCGCGGGAGCGGCAGTGTTGGTGAGGGAGGCACGAGCGGCGCCGGCGTCGAAGTGGCGGCCGGCGTCGTCGTTGGCGCTGGGCTACGAGTAGGGGCCCGACGGGTCGGAGTCTCCACGGCGCAGCCAGAGATGGCCGCAGCCGAGAACGCGAGCAGCAACGCCACGATGGCCATGCGACAACAACGAACACGCCGCCAAATAAGACCAAACCAAATCAAGTTATCAGCACTTTGCTGCACGCGCGTTCTCCTGAAGCCCCACAAGAACTCGCCAACGCCATTTTATTATCCTCGCCGGTTCCTGGATTATACCACTAATGTCTGCCTACGTGCAAGGACGGTAGCTGGGCAATCAAGAACTCCCCACAGGCCGAGACCTTGCTCCGCATGGCAGCGCGTCGTCGGGTCGCCCAAGACGCCAAGGAAAACAGTCGCTCCCGACTCCATCGCGGGTCCGATGAGGCGGGAATGACCGAACACGATACCAGTACGATTAATGCAACGGTGGCGGAAATATTATAAGCAAGCAACCTTACAATTCGCATTACAAGGACACTGAAGTCGCCCTGAATTGAGGTCTCTCGACTCGCGGAGGGGCCCGAGAAGGCAGCAGGTCACCTGAAAGTGGCAACGATGGCGACGCGCCCGGGTCGAGCAAGGGAGGCTGGGACATCGGTCACTTGCGCCAGATTCTGCCAGGCCCTCGAGCATGACAGCGCAGCCACTTCATGGTACACTGCTGCCGGTGAAAGGAGAACGCCGTGGATGAAGTGAAGCTGGTCACCGTCTACACCAGTCAAGGAATGCTGCCCGCTCACGTGATCAAAGGCAAGCTCGAGAGCGCAGGCATCCCTGTGATGCTCAAGTACGAGGCCGTCGGACAGATCCTGGGTCTGACCGCCGATGGCCTGGGGCAAGTGCGCGTCCAGGTGCCTGCTGAGCTTGTACATCAGGCGCTCGCGTTGATCGATGAGGATTTCGGCAACGGGGACGATGCGGAGGCGGAAGAGAACGAAGAGCCGACACAGTAGACTGGGCGTTGCGCACACAATCACAGGCGATTTGGTGCAAATGGCGATCGCTGCTATAATGTTGGTTCGTAATTGAGTCTTGGTTTCCCGATGTCAGGAGATGCCCCGCGTGATCCAACGCAAGACCCAAACTGCTGAGTATTGGCAAGACTTTTCCCTCACCCAGTCTGACACCGCATTTCTGCGCACCTTCCTGCTGGATGCAGAGCAACCCGTTACCACCGAAACCTTGGCGGAAGCCATCGTTGCGGAGCGCTGCCGAGGTGAGGAAGCGGAGTTGCGCGCCGAACTCGGTCGAGGCATCATCTATCAGCCCAAGAAACGCTTCAGGACAGGGGAAAAGGTGATCTTCCCTGCGTTGGAGTTCCGATTAGGCGAGATCATCGACGTTCGGCCAGGCCAGAACCCCGAGTATGGGGAGTTCGAGGTGATCTCCGTCGACTTTGGGCCGGATCGGCGACAGCGAAGCTTCGCTGCTGGCCTGGAAGCGGAGCATAAGCTCAACGTGGAGACCCCAGAGCGGTTGTTCTCGGGGGATCTGAGGCCTCCAGCTGAGCTCGCTGCGACAGTGGCCGCCAACGTGCCGGCTGCTCTCAGGCGCCAACTGGCCAGCCAGGCGGACTTCGCCAACTTTGAGGATCGCTGGTTGGTGCGAGGCCTGCTGGCCGACATTCACGTGGGCCACCTGAATATCACCGAGGCGGCAATCGAGATGCGTGCCGCTCCCGTGAGCACCACCGATCTGTTGGCCGAGCTGGATTTGCCGACCGAGATCAAGCCGGAAGTGCTCGCGTTCTCGCTGAACAGTGCTCTGGCGGCTGACGGTCGCTTTGACCAGGTCGGTCCGGGCGAGAAACGCCAATGGTTTCTCCGCCGCCTGGAGCCACCGGAGGCCTTGGCCGTCCCGGAGGCCCTGCGCTACGCACCAGTAGCCTACGATCGCGATGCGGTGCCGAATGAGTTGCTGCAACTGGAATGGGAGTTGGATGACGAATGGTCTGACGCCGCGATCCAGGAACCGGCGGCGAGCCGCGTCAGCTTGCCCTCAACGACCTTGTCGCTGACCTATCCGCACCTGGTGTCGGGAACCTTGCCGCTCAATCGGCATTCGCTCCCGTTCTTTCCGAAAGGTCATGGCGAACGAACGGTGGTCACGCTGATCGACGGCCGATGGGGGCAACGCTTCACCGCCTGGGTCGTTCACGGCGGCCGTTATGTGGCCGGTCTGCGGCCGTGGTACGAGCAGCACAAACTCCCTGCTGGAGCCTACCTCGTCCTGGAACGACGCGACAACTCCGGTGAGATCGTCGTCGACTTCAAGCCGAAACGCATGCGCCGCGAATGGATGCGCAAAGCACAGGTTGTCGACGGAAAGATCGACATTCAACTCCGCAAGGGCGAAGTTGCCTGTGAGTATGATGAGCAGACAATCATCGGCGACGAACGGCCCGATGAGCTGGCCAGGCTGCGCACTACTCTAGCGTTCGCCAGTCGTCCCCTGGTCGACATCGTCTACGAGATCTTCGTCGATCTGGCAGGCCTGAGCCAGAGCGGGGCCGTCCATGCCAAGACGATCTACGGCGCCGTGAATCTGGTGCGGCGGTGCCCACCCGGCCCGATTTTCGCAGCGATTGCGACTGATCCGCGCATCCAACCCATCGCGGATGGCCTTTATCGCCTGATTGCCTGACTAGCAGGCCAAGGATAGCACCATCGATGTGGCAGCGCCCCACCCTAGATACGAAGTTCCAGATCGACTATGACTGGTGGAAAAACAGTGGCAAGGATATCCGCGTGGCTGTGCGAGGCCAGCTCTGCGCTGACTGCCAGAAGCGCTTCCCTGACCACCGTAACACCGAATCCGTCGATTGGATAGATCCTGAAACCGCAGAGGTTGTGCGCGCCGATGCGCTGCTGCAATGCCTGCGCGGCGAATGCGCAACGAAGCCGGACTACATCAGCCACAGCACGCCCCTGGTGACCAACATCTTCCGCATCTTCCTGCGCGACGGCAATCAGCCGCTTACGCCGCGAGAGTTGCACGAGCTGGTCCCTTGGACCAGCGCCGAGTCCATCCTCCGCACGCTGGCGAGCGGCGCCGTCTATATGGGCATTCGCCCCGCCCGACTGGACTGAGCCGGATGGGGCCACAGAGACGCCACGGATGCGGAGGCGCGCTCGGGCGCGTCGCGATCCCGGCGCCCCTGAGCCGCTCGTCCGCCTCAGCGCGCCCGAGATGACCACTCCGTTCATGGGACTCCTGGCCATGATCAACGCCAGCCTCACGTGCGATGCGATGGACACGAACTCGCACAGGCTCTGATTCCATCACGGGGTCGGCACACGCGGCGACTTCAGCTGGCGCGCAGGGGCCTCGGGCGATGGGCAGTCCGATCTCGATTCGCACTGCGAGGAGTGCACGGGAAGCCCCGCACGTCGAGCAGAGCAGAGCACAGCGCAGCAATCAGCCGATGCATGCCTCCACCCAGGCGGCGAGCGTGCCCGAAGCAGGCGCGTCGCCGCCCAACCGCAGCCATGCCAGAAACTCTACGTTGCCGGCTGGGCCTTTAATGGGTGAACGCATCACGCCGGCCGGCATCAGCCCGCTTGCCATTGCTTCGCCCAGCACCCTCGCCACCGCGGTGCGATGCAGATCGGGATCGCGCACGACGCCGCCTTTGCCCACCTGGCCCTTCCCCACCTCGAACTGCGGCTTGATCAGCACGACAGTCTGGCCGGCCGGCGCAAGCAAGAGACGGATGCGCGGGAAGACCAGTGCCAGGCCGATGAAGGAGACGTCGACCGTCGCCAGGCTCACCGGTTCGGGCAGCGCGGCCAGGTGGCGGATGTTCGTGCGTTCGATACAGATCACGCGTGAGTCAACTCGCAAGGACCACGCTAATTGTCCGTATCCGACGTCCACGGCGTAGACGCGGCGTGCACCGCGTTGAAGGAGGCAGTCGGTGAAGCCGCCAGTGGATGCTCCGATGTCGGCGCAGATGCAACCGGAGGGGTCGAGGCCGAAGGCATCCAGTGCGGCCTCCAGTTTCAGACCGCCACGACTGACATAGCGCAGCGGCGCCTGTACGCGCACGGGCGCATCCCGTGCGACCTGGAGTCCCGGCTTGTCCGCCACTTTGTCCCCAACAGACACCTGGCCTGCCATGATCAGGCGTTGCGCCTGAGTACGCGTTTCGGCCAACCCGCGCGCAAGCAGCAGCTCATCCAGGCGGAGCTTGGGCGATCGTTCTGCTCCAGCGCCCTGACGACCGGTTGGCTGGTTGTCATTCATCGGCAACACGCCGGACAAGTTGACTAAGCCTGTCTGTGTGCGATATCATCTTGACCGGAGGAGCGACGACGATCATGAATCAAACGAGGCCCGCCCGAACCGAGGCAACCGGTTTCCTGAGCCAGATGCGGCTCCTGGCCAAGACCATGCGTCCCAAGCAGTGGACGAAGAACGTCTTCGTCTGGGCGGCCTTGGTGTTCGACGGCAAGCTGTTCCGCCTCGATCCTTTCGTGAGCACACTGATCACCTTCGCCCTCTTCTGCCTGGTGTCGAGCATCGTCTACATCATCAACGACTTAGTAGATGTCGAGAAGGACCGCCAGCATCCCGAGAAACGCAACCGGCCCCTGGCCTCCGGCGCGTTGAGCCCGCGCATTGCGGCCGCCGCGGCGATCATCATGCTGCTGATCACCATCCCGCCGGCGCTCCAGCTCGGCATCGGCTTGGCGCTCACTCTCTATGGCTATCTTGCCCTGATGATCGTCTACTCGCTCTGGCTGAAGAATCTGGTCATCGTCGACGTCCTGGCGATCGCCGCTGGCTTCGTCCTGCGCGTTGCCGCAGGGGTCGTCGTTGTCGATGCGGAGCGCTTCTCACCGTGGATCTACGTCTGTATGGTGTTACTGGCGCTCTTCCTGGGGTTGGGCAAACGCCGTCAGGAGATCGTGCTGCTTGGAGACAACGCAGGCCATACCCGCACCATCCTTCAGGAGTATAACCTGCGCTTCGTGGATGAGATGTTGGGACTGGTCAGCTCCACCACGGTCATGGCCTATTCGCTCTATACCTTCTCAGCCCCGAATTTGCCGCCCAATCACCTGATGATGCTGACCATTCCCTTTGTTCTCTACGGGCTGTTCCGTTATCTCTATCTGATCCATGTGAAAGGCGAGACGGATCCGCCGGACGTGGTGGTGTTAAAAGACCGCGCCTTGCAGATCGACGTGCTGCTGTTCGGGCTGCTCGTCTTCCTGGTTTTCTACGTCTTTAGCACCTGAGCGCGCGATGCACCATGCGCATCCTGAGGGCGGGTCTCTTGCGCATCATGCATCGCGACCATGACGTTTCGTAGGCGTCGGGCGCCGCTCAGCCTAAGCCCCGCGATCCTCATCGCGCAGAAACTGCGCCCACGGCCCATCCATCCCATCTGCCGTTACGCCGTAGAATACGCGCAGGCTGCCGTCCGGCTGACGCTTGACCAGATCGTAACGCAGCTTCTTGGCCCGCCGCGCCACCTGCCACAGACCATAATCTCCGCTCCAGGAGATCTTTTCGCGATCGGGCTGGTGCTTCATGTATTGGCTGATCGCATAGCTCCACAATTTGCGGGCGGACGTCGACGTGACGTTGTGCACAGCGTTGCAGTTCCGCAAGTCGCAAATCGTGAAGTAGAGCGTCCCCTGACGCTCCTCGGTCGCCACGATCTCCACGCCAATCGCCGGCGCCTCAAGTATGTTAGGCAGTTCACCCGCAATCCGGGCTGGCTCCAGCGCCTCCGCCGGCGCGCCGACCGAAGCCACGACCGGCTCAAGCGCGGCCGCCGGCTCAAGCGCAACCGACTCGGAGGCTGCTTCCTCTGCTTTCGGCCGGCGCTTGCGCGGCCGCCGCGGCGCAGCTTTTGCGGGCGTTGCAGACTCAGACCCGGCGAGCCGTTCCGCCTCGACAGCCACCGGTGCGCCTTCATCGACAGCAGCGAACTCGACCGTCGCCGATTCGATCAGCGACGGCTCGGCCGCGCTCATGAGCGCCGGCGTCTCCGGCAGCGCCTCGAGCACAGGCGCCAAAGCTGCGCCGGGCGCTGCGCTGGGACGGCGGCGGCGGCGCGAAGGCTTCGGCTTCGGTGCGGCATCACCCGGCTCAGCGACGGCGACCGGAGCCGGCGGCTCGCCCGGCACTACGGTTTCGCTCACCGCCACAATGGGTGAAACGGTTTCGGCCGGCTCGGACACCGGCTCAGGCTCAATCGAAACGATCGGCTCCGCCATGCGCCCAGGCTCGAGCTCTGGCGCGGGCGATGGCGCCTGTCCACCGCGGCGTCGCCGTCGCCGCGATGTCTTCGCCACGGGCGCCGGTTCAGCGCCCACGCCTGGCTTCTTCTCTTTCGGCAGCAGCTCGACCGCTGCGCCAGGCGCAGCGCCGGTCTGGACGGGCGCCAATTCAACGCTCGGCGCCACGTTGGTCGCCGGCATGCCGGTCACTTCGAACACTGCTTCGCTGGCGGGCTGAAACGGCGCAGACGGCCGCGCGCCCAACACCAATTGCACGATCTCGTCCCGCACCGCCTCACTGGTCTCGCCCTCTTGGCGCACAAAGATGCGGGTCTGCCGCAATGCATAGGGCTTGTCGCCGCCGTTGGGCACGCTGATGCGGACGATCGACGCGCCCTGGCTCTGCATCACATCGACGCGACACGCGAGCGCCGGCGTAATCGCACGCTCCATCTCGCGCTTGAGCAAGACAGCAGCGCCTTGCGGATCATCCACCCCTCGCGGCACACCCTTCTTGGCTGCGCTGACGCCGACGTAGACCGTCCCACCCTGGGTGTTGGCAAACGCGACCACGTCAGACAGCACCCGGTTCATGCGTCCGCCTTCCTGGGTCATACTGTCGTGGAAGGATTGGATGATCGTCTCGCCCTGTTCGCGCGCCGCCAGCACGTGGTCGTACGGCTGCTCTGTGGGCATGCGATAGGGCCGCGTGACGCTGAAATCATCTCCCCTCAGCGCAGCGGCCAACGACTCAAAGCTCACCTCAGGGAGCAGGAACTCGGTGACCCGATCTCCGATACCCTGCCTGTTCTTGTCTTTGGGATCACGAGTCAGGCGGTGCGCATCGGATCCCTGGATGCAGTGCATTCGCCGCGGATATTCCGGCTTGGTGCCGTCGAAGAACTTCGCCGAGGATCGACGACCAGGCGCCTCCAGATCGGTCACCTCCAACGCGTGGAGGTGCGGGTCCTGGGTATAAGCGATCTTTGTCTGCCCGCCGAAGTTGAGGCCGCGCATTGCCACGCCGTGAGCGCTGTTGACATGCGCTGCAACCACCAAGCCCCCCGCTTCGTCGATCAGCCGATACGCCGTCAGCACGTCGGTGGTCGCGCCGACTTCGGTGCTGCCCTCGATCAACCGGTCCACCGGCACATTGAGGCGCAGCAGCAGCAGTTCCAGGACGCGCAAGGGAGTCTCAGGTGGAAAGATCGCCAAGACGTGGAAGCCGAACGTAGCGGTAAACTCGAAGCCCGGCAGCACCAGGAGCCTGTTACCCAAGCGGCGGAATTCGTCGAGGTCACGGCGTTCTTGCGGTCGCAAGCGATCATTCGCCTCCAACCAGGCCAGTCGCTCGATCTCTGCCCGGAGTTGGGCAATCCCTTCGACCGTATTGTGATCGGTGATCGCCACGATATCGAGACCCCGGGCTTCTGCCTTCTGGAGCCACTGCAAATAGGTGACGCCTGGCTCCAGCCAATCCGCCGAGGCCGGGGTGTGCAGGTGTAGGTCTGCCCGCCGCCAGTCGCCATCGGCCTCCCGAAATGTCCTTCTTATTCTTTTGTTTCTGTCTGACACGTTGTAGTTCGTGATCTCCTTTCTGATGCAGGAAGTGATTCGATCGCCCAACAGGGACGGCATGGCAGTCAGTCTGGGGCAGATCGTCTATCCCGCGTTCTATTATGTTTACTTTTGGCGATTTGTCAATTTGAGGGCCAGTGCTTCCGGCGTTCGGTATGGTTGCAACCCCAGAGCAGGTGCTGCGTATTGTTTCGCAGCACCTGCTCTGGAGGAGCCCCCACCATGGTTGAAGTCAAACCCACGCGAAACACCTTCTGTGGGCACGCGGCTACGGCGATCCTCCGCCGGAGACAGTGATCCTGGTCGGCTTCGATCGTTCACTGGCCGAGCGCCTGTTTCAGTCATGCCGTGCCGCCGGCCAGGTGACGAATCGCTACAGGGTGCGCAACGAGGAGACAGAACGACACAACTTCCTCTACGTCTGCAGAGGACCCTGGGATTCGTGGGCCGAGATCTGGCCCGACATGCAATGGTTCCAGTGAAGACAACGCGCCCCATCAACGTCGGAGCGCCTCGAAAGCTGACGCAAAGCACTCCTTTGGCGCCTGCACCAACCCGGCGCCCACCATGCCAAGACCCGGCTCCCGGTGGGCGATGCCCGTATTGAGCCGGGGCGTGATGCCGGTGCGCATCACTTTGCGCACATCGACGGCAACAGGTGTGCCGCGAAAGTTGAGCGCTGGAATGGTGAACGCGGTGTGTTCTCCCGCGGTGATCTCGTACATCTCCATCGTTGCGTTCAGTGCGTCGGCGGGGCCGCCGCCCACGAACTGAACGATCGCGGGCGCACCGGCAAGAGCAAAGCCGCCGATGCCGCCCGTCTCCGTGATGGCGCTGTCGCCGATATCGGGGTTGGCATCGGCCTCAGAGTAGCCGGGGAGCCACAGGCCCTGGACGCGCG